>CALRNP020000140.1:0-15125 GCA_943369575.1 Azorhizobium sp. AG788
TGGGGTTGATCAGCAGGATATGGGGGGCGCTCGGGTTCATTCAGATCGCCGCCTTGGCCGCGGCGCGGGGCAGAGGCGCGGCAGTTTCGGTGCCAGCGCGTAGCGTGACGGCCGCCATGGACATGCCGTAGGTCTGCGGCCCAAACTGGATGCGCAGCGCGAACACTGCCTGCGTGATCTGCTTGTGCACTCCGGCGGTGCCGAGGCACGCGCGTGCGCCTTCCAATTGACTGATGACCGTCGAGCTTACGCCCGACGCCCCGATGCTGGCTGTGGTCATGGCACCACCTTTGATCGGCCTGGACAACATCAAATGAAATTTGATTTTCATACAGTGACATATGAAAATATCCACCCACAATCCAGATTTTCGGCAGAAGCGCTCGCGACCACGACTGCTCCGCCTTGCGGGGGATCGCTGAAGCCCGGCACCTTGCGCTGCGGCAGCAGCGGGCGCAGGGTAGGTAAAAATGCCTTCTCTTTGGTATGAGATGACTCCCGAGCCGAGATCGTTCCTGTTCCGCGTGCGCGAGGTGCTGGACCAGTTGCACCCGGCGGAGCGGCGCCTCGGCGATTTCGTCTGCGATTTTCCCGGCGAGCTGGCGAGCTATTCCGCTTCGGAGCTGGCGACCCTGGCGCAGGTCTCGAACGCCACCGTGTCGCGCTTCGTGAAGCGGCTGGGCTATGAGAATTACGAGGCGGCCCGCCGCCACGCCCGCGCCGAACGCCAGACCGGCTCGCGCCTGTTCCTCACCCGCGCCGCCGACAGCGCTGCCGAGCAGTCGCTTTCCGCCCATGTCACCCAGGGCGTCGCCAATATCGAGGCCACCTTCCTGGCCATCACCGAAGCCCAGATCCATGCGGTGGTGTCCGCCATGCTGGGTGCGCGCAAGCTCTGGGTGCTGGGCTTTCGCGCCAGCGCGCCGTTCGCGGATTATCTGCGCTGGCAGATGCTCCAGGTAGTGGAGAACGTGGTCGCCCTGCCTGGCGGCGGCGAGACCCTTGGTGAGCATCTGGTCAGCCTGGATCCGGGCGACGTGGTGGTGGTGTTCGCCTTGCGCCGGCGCATCGCCCGTATGGACCTGATCCTGTCCGCCATCGAGAAGAGCGGCGCGCGGCTGCTCTACATCACCGACGAAGGCGCCCCGCCGCGCCCCAGCGCCACCTGGCATTTCCGCTGCCAGACCCTGGCGCCGGGGCCGCTGTACAACCACACGGCGGTGATGGCGCTGTGCCACCTCATCGTCACCCGCGCCATCGAGCAGGCGGGCGCCGCCGGCCGCAAGCGCCTGCGCGGCATCGAAGCCATCGGCGACGCGCTGGACGAAGTTTAGCTTGGCCCTCGCCCGCCCCTTGCCTGCACTCCCCCGTGATGCCTGCACTCCCCCTTGCCTGCCCTGCCTCTGGAGCGCTACGCCAGAACCGAGGCGTGGCCGCTGCCGCGCGAGGAGATCCCCATGTCCGAAAGCACCGAGCCGAGCGGCGAACTGACCCTGCGTACCCTGGCGATGCCGGCCGACGCCAATCCCAATGGCGACATCTTCGGCGGCTGGGTGATGGCGCAGATGGATCTGTCCGCCGGCATGCGCGCCGGCGAGCGGGCCGCCGGCCGGGTCGCCACCGTGGCGGTGAAGGAGATCCACTTCCGCCTGCCGGTGCGGGTGGGCGATACCTTGTGCATCTACACCAGCGTGGTGCGGGTGGGCCGCAGCTCCATCACCCTCGATGTCCAGGCCTGGGCCCGGCGCGCCCGCTCCACGGCGCGGGAGAAGGTCACCGAGGCGGTGTTCGTGATGGTGGCCATTGACGACGCGGGCAAGCCGCGCCCGGTAGATCCGGTGCCGGCCTGATCGCCGTCGCGACCACGCCCCGCGCCACGCGAGCGCGCCGGAGCCGGTCGTTTTCTGTGCCGGAGCCGGCGAACGCCGGGTAGAACATAGCCAGCGCGGCGCCGGGGCAAGGCCGTCCCGCCTCCCGGACGGTGACCCATGAGCGAGATCCAGCTTCCCGCCGCCTATGACCTCAGCGATTACGAAGCTTTGGCGCGCGAGCGCCTCAGCGCCGCCGTCTGGACCTATCTGTCCAGCGGTGCCGGCGACGAACTGAGCCTGCGCTGGAACCGGGAGGCCTATGACCGCCTGCGGCTGATGCCGCGGGTGCTGGCCGATGTCTCCAAGGCCACCACCCAGGTGCAGGTGCTGGGCTGGACGCTGGACCACCCCATCCTGCTGGCGCCGGTGGCCTATCACCGGCTGTTCCATGCCGAGGGCGAGCGCGCCACCGCCATGGCCGCCGGCGCCGTGCGCGCGCCGCTGGTGGTCAGCACCCAGGCCAGCACCACGCTGGAGGACATCCGCGCCGCCGGCCGCGGCCTGCTGTGGTTCCAGCTCTATATCCAGCACGACTGGGCCTTCACCGCCGCTCTGGTCGCCCGCGCCGAGGCGGCGGGCTATGGGGCGCTGGTGGTGACGGTGGATGCGCCGGTGAGCCTGCGCACCCGCGAGCAGCGCGCCGGCTTCGTGCTGCCGCGCGGCGTCGAGGCGGTCAATCTGCGCGGCCTGTCGCCCGCGCCGTCGCTGGCCGCCGGCGGCATCGGCAGCAGCCCGCTGTTCGGCAGCACGCGGGCAACGCCGCTGTGGGGCGACATCGCGCGCCTGCGCGCCCTCACCACGCTGCCGATCCTGCTGAAGGGCATTCTCTCGCCCGAGGACGCCCTGCGCGCCCATGCGGAGGGCGCTGACGGCATCATCGTCTCCAATCACGGCGGGCGGGTGCTGGACACCGTGCCTGCCACCCTGGAAGCCCTCCCTGGCGTGGTGCGGGCCGTCGATGGCCGCATCCCGGTCCTGGTGGACGGCGGCATCCGCCGCGGCACCGATATATTGAAGGCCATGGCGCTTGGTGCGGCCGCGGTGCTGGTGGGCCGGCCCTATGTGCACGGCCTCGCCGTGGCCGGGGCGGCCGGCGTCGCCCATGCGGTGCATCTGCTGCGGGCGGAACTGGAAGTGGCCATGGCGCTGACCGGCCAGCCCGACCTCGCAGCGCTCGACCGCAACGTGCTGTGGGCGGGATGATCTCACCGCTCCCCTGAGCCTGGCCCCGATACATGCGTTGCACCGGGGCCAGGCTGGTCGTGATCCCGGCGGCACGGGCCGGGGATGGCGAACGCCGTGTCGGAGACCTCAGGCGGCGTTCAGGTCGCGCACGAAGTCATCCACCAGGCCCGCCAGATCGACGGCCTGGCCGGAGAGGCCCTGCGACAGTTGCAACAGCTGCGCCGAGGCGGCGCCGGTCATCTGCGCCGCCTGGCCGACGCCACCAATATTCTCGGTGACCTGCTGGGTGCCGCTGGAGGCCTGCTGGCAGTTCTGCGCGATCTCGCCCGTCGCGGCGCCCTGCTGCTCCACCGCACCGGCGATGGACGACGAGATCTGCTTGATGTCGCCCACCACCTTGATGATCTCCGCCATGGACGAAACCGTGCCGCGCGTCGCCTGCTGGATCTCGGACACCTTGCTGGCGATCTCGTCGGTGGCCCTGGCGGTCTGCGACGCCAGTTGCTTGACCTCCGACGCAACCACCGCGAAGCCCTTGCCGGCCTCGCCGGCACGGGCGGATTCGATGGTGGCGTTCAGCGCCAGCAGATTGGTCTGATCGGCGATTCCCTTGATCAGCGCGATCACGTCGCCAATGGCGGTGGCCGCCACATCCAGCTCATTGATGCGCTGGTTGGAGGATTCGGCCTCGCGGAAGGCGATGTCGGCCACCTTCGCCGAGTGGCTCACCTGGCCGGTGATCTCGCGCACGGAGGCCGCCAGTTCCTCGGAGGAGGCCGCCACCGTCTCCACATTGGTCGCTGCTTCCTCGGCCGCCGCCGCCACCGCCTGGGCCTGCCGCGAGGTCTGCTCGGCCGTGGCCGACAGATTGCCGGCGGAATCCGCCACCTCCGAGGAGGAGCGGGCGAAGCTGGCCGCCAGATCCTTCATGCGGGCGACGAAGGCCTGGGACAGGCGATCCCGAGTGGCCAGTTGCCGGCGTTCTGTCTCCTCGCGCATCGCCTGGGCCGCGCGCGCGGCATCCGCATCGCGCAACTGGCTCTGAAGAACTTCCAGCGTCTTGGACATGGCGCCGATCTCGTCGCGGCGCTCGGTGCCGGTGACGGTGCCGGAGAGATCGCCCCGCCCCATGGCGTCCATGGTCTGCATGATCCGACCGATGGGTGCGACGATGCCGCCGCGGGCGAGCAGCACCGCAACGCCGGTGACGCCCAGCGTCGCCGCCACCATCAGGCCCAGGGTCAGCAGGCCCATGCGGTCCACCGTGGCGGTGGCCTCCTCGCTCTGCTTCTGAACGGTGGCGCCGATCTTGATGTTGGCGTCGACCGCGGCTTGGACGATGGCGCTGAGCAGCGGCTCACAGGTTTTCTCCATCTGCGCCGCGACACGACTGATGCCTTCGGCGTCCATGGTCGTATTGGCAAGCTTGATGACCTCGCCGCATGCGCCCGACAGCGCCGAAGTGAGGTTGCGCTCCATGCCCTGGATGTCGCCGGCAAAGTCGGGCGCAAGGCGCGCCGCTTCGGCGAGTTGCTTGCGCAAGCCGCCGATGGCGGTCTCGAAGGCCGCGTTGGCGCTGGCACTGTCCGCCTCGGAGGCGGAAACGATATTGCGGTAGACGGCGGTAGACGCCTGCGCCGCAAGCCGCCCCGAACGCGCGATACGGATCTGGGCCGCGTCCGGCCCGTCGATCAGTTCGCTATAGCGCGTATCGATCGACTCCATGGTCTGCACCGCAAAGATCGCCCCGCCGATGCTCACGGCGCCCAGCACCAGCAGCAGACAGACGATCTTCCAGATCATATTGAGATTGTTGAAAAACATAACATTCGCCCCCGGATGCCGTAAGAAGATACCCCATCCTGGGTATGCGAGCTTGCACGTGGATTGCACCCCGCCCCGCCGATTGAGACAGTTGCATGGCGAAACCCACACGTAATTTCAAAAATTGTGTGAGAGCGATGGGGAGGGATGGCCTTACCCAATCGGTGTCGGGCCGACCTCAGATCGAAGGCCACCGAGTGACGCTGTCGACTGTATTCGCCTCATTTGGCGTATATGGGGGAAGTGAATGGCGGGAGTGACGGGGCTCGAACCCGCGACCTCCGGCGTGACAGGCCGGCGCTCTAACCAACTGAGCTACACCCCCGAAGCGGCCACCGTGTGGGGCGGCGCGTCGAGTGGCCGGTTGATACGGCGCCCCACTTTCCAAGTCAAGCGAGGCGGTTTTGCTTTTCATGACGCCTGTGCAAAACCCATGAGGCAGATCGATGAAACCCGTTCGCAGCGCAGGCGTAGCCGGGGAATTGGATGTTTTGCCGGCGCAACGCGAAAATGGCGACGCGGCGACGTCGAACCCTCGCCCTACCCGCTTCACACGAGTCGGGCTGCATCAGGCACGTCGATGGCGGACGCAGGCGCGGTGAGCGGCGCGAGATGGATTGGGGGCCATAGCGGCATCCGTCACCTGGCGGCGACCAGCCCCCGCCGCAGTTGGCGAGCGGCGGGCGTACGCAGGCGCACCGATGATTCTTCAGGCGAGAGATTGGGGAGATGAGCCAAGCCCGGCACAGAGCGCGGACGGCAGATCGTGGGCGGTCGGGAATGGCGCGCGGCCGACATCCGAACAGGGCCCTCACAGCGATGCGGTCGCAGGCTGGAGCTTAAGACCTGAGATACCTCACGGGCGCCGCCACCGGGCGCCCGAACCGTTCAGTAAACGACGCCGTCGGAAAGAAACTTGACCCCGACGCGGCCGGCATCACGCCACTGCAGCGCCACCGGCACGTTCTTCATGAAGGTCTCGCCGAGAATCAGAACATTGAACTCGTCGGGAACGTCCTTCTCCGGCGCGATGCGAATCTGCGCGCCGCGGGAGGACATGTCGGTAATCTCGCCGAAGCAGAGCTGTTCATCGTCTCGCATGATCCAGGCGCGCTGCGAGGTCGGATATCGCCTAGCCGCACGGCGGTTCTGCTGCTGATGTTCAGCAACGGACCAGGCGCTCACATGAAAAATATGGCGTCCCATCGGGGTGACCTATCGCGTCAGAGTGCGGCTGTGCGCGAAGGCTTTTCCCAAATGCCGACGGAACCGTCCGCACCTGAGCCTCCTGCATGACCCGGAGTAACAGGAAACCGCCCCAGGCTGGCGCGAGGCTGACACCGCCACATCTTCTGCGATGCATCGGCCGCCGTGCGCGAACTTTAAGACGGAGAGACTAAGAAACATTGAAAACTGGTGGGCGGTGACGGGCTCGAACCGCCGACCCTCTCGGTGTAAACGAGATGCTCTACCAACTGAGCTAACCGCCCGGGACTCACCGGCGTCTGCAACATGACGCCAGCGACAAGACGCGCGGTTTAATCACCAGCGCCTGCCGCGCGCAAGAGGCGGGTGCCGCTGGGGCGCATTGCCAGGCGAAAACGGCCTTCCGACCCAGCCACGCCAGCCTCGAACCTCATCCCGTCGGCGGCCAAGGGAGCGGCGAAAGGGCACCGCGTGCTCGCGCCGATGCCGCCGCCGAACGGCAGCCAAGGGCACGAGAGGATGACCTGGGAGAGCGCACGAAGCGAACCATGGGGATTGGACCCAATGGGCTCGCGGAAAGTGCTTTGAAGCGCCTGGGAGGGCACCTCAGGCCAGAAGACACGGTCAGGGCCGCAAATGCCCTTGCCGGATCCGCCGGCGCCGCCGGGGCGCCCCGCCCGCTGGATGCAGGGGAGCGCCGCACGGAAGTCGATCAGCCGTTGACAGCTTCCTTCAGGCCCTTGCCGGGCGTGAACTTCGGAGCCTTGGACGCATTGATCTTCACCGGCTTGCCGGTGCGGGGGTTGCGACCCTCGCGGGCGGCGCGGGTGACGACCGAGAAGGAGCCGAAGCCGATCAGCTTCACTTCTTCGCCGTCCTGCAGCGCCTTGGCGATGATGTCGAACGTGGCGTCCACAGCAGCCGCCGCAGCCGCCTTGGTGAGCTTGGCCTCTTCGGCCACCGCGGCGATCAGTTCGTTCTTGGTGGTCATGTGACCGTTCCTTCCATTGTCTCTCTTCGAATCGCGGGGCCTCGGCCATCACGATGCGCGGGAAGCTTTACGGAAAATGTGGCTTTTGCAAGCGTGAACCGCCACAAACCCGCATAAATGCAGGATTTCCCACCGTTTCGGCGCCAAAAGAAAACGGGCGGCGCGAAGATCGCGCCGCCCGTCAGATTTAGCTAACCCTTTGAAAAGGCTCAGTGCGCGACCACACCAGCGGCATCGTCCTCGGCGACCACCGCTTCCGCACCGCTCACCGGACGCTCGGTCCAGGAAATCGGCTCGGGACGGCGCACCAGGGCATGGGTGAGCACCTCGTCCATGTGCGTCACCGGAATGATTTCCAGCGCGTTCTTCACATTGTCCGGGATGTCCGCCAGATCCTTGGCGTTCTCCTCGGGGATGAGCACCCGCTTGATGCCGCCGCGCAGCGCCGCCAGCAGCTTCTCCTTGAGGCCGCCGATGGGCAGCACGCGGCCGCGCAGGGTGATCTCGCCAGTCATCGCCACGTCGCGGCGCACGGGAATGCCCGTGAGCACGGAGACGATGGTGGTGACCATGGCCACGCCCGCCGAGGGGCCGTCCTTCGGGGTCGCCCCTTCCGGCACATGGACGTGGATGTCCCGGCGCTCGAACAAAGGCGGCTCGATGCCGAAATCCACGGCCCGCGAGCGCACATAGGATGCGGCGGCGGAGATGGACTCCTTCATCACTTCCTTCAGATTGCCGGTCACCGTCATGCGGCCCTTGCCGGGCATCATGACGCCTTCGATGGTCAGCAGTTCGCCGCCCACCTCGGTCCAGGCCAGGCCGGTGACCACACCCACCTGATCCTCGCGCTCGATCTCGCCATACCGATAGCGCGGCACGCCGAGGAAGTCCTCGAGGTTCTTGGCGGTGACCTTCACCGTCTTCTTCTTGGAGATGATGAGTTCCTTCACCGCCTTGCGGGCGAGGGTCGACATCTCCCGCTCCAGGTTGCGCACGCCCGCCTCGCGGGTGTAGCGCCGGATCACCTGCAGCAGCGCGGCGTCATCGATCGTCCATTCCTTGGGCTGCAAGCCATGCTTGCCCATGGTGTTGGGGATCAGATGCTTGCGCGCGATCTCCACCTTCTCGTCCTCGGTGTAGCCGGCGATGCGGATCACCTCCATCCGGTCCAGAAGGGCCGGCGGGATGTTGAGGGTGTTGGCGGTGGTCACGAACATCACGTTCGAGAGGTCGTAATCCACTTCCAGATAGTGATCGGCAAAGGTGCCGTTCTGCTCGGGGTCCAGGACCTCCAGCAGCGCCGAGGACGGATCGCCGCGGAAATCCGCGCCCATCTTGTCGATCTCATCCAGCAGGAACAGCGGATTGGACTTCTTGGCCTTCCGCATCGACTGGATGATCTTGCCCGGCATGGAGCCGATATAGGTCCGCCGGTGACCACGGATCTCCGCTTCGTCGCGCACGCCGCCGAGGGAGACGCGCACGAACTCGCGGCCCGTCGCCTTGGCGATGGACTTGCCCAGCGAGGTCTTGCCGACGCCCGGAGGACCGACCAGGCACAGGATCGGGCCGGTCAGCTTATTGGCGCGGCTCTGCACCGCCAGATACTCGACGATCCGCTCCTTGACCTTGTCCAGGCCATGGTGATCGGCATCCAGCACCGACTGGGCGAAGGGCAGGTCCTTCTTGACCTTGCTCTTGACGCTCCACGGGATCGACAGCAGCCAATCCAGATAATTGCGCACCACGGTGGCTTCCGCCGACATGGGCGACATTTGGCGCAGCTTCTTGAGCTCGTGTGTGGCCTTCTCGCGCGCTTCCTTGGTCAGCTTGGTGCGCTTGATCCGGTCTTCCAGTTCCTGAAGGTCGTCGCGACCGTCTTCGTCGCCCAGTTCCTTCTGGATCGCCTTCATCTGCTCGTTGAGATAATATTCGCGCTGGGTCTTCTCCATCTGGCGCTTCACCCGCGTGCGGATGCGCTTCTCCACCTGGAGCACGGAGATTTCATTCTCCATCAGGCCCAGCACCTTCTCCAGCCGGTCGGCGACCTTGATGGTCTCCAGCACGGCCTGCTTCTCGGGGATCTTCACCGCGAGATGAGAAGCGATGGTATCGGCCAGCTTGGCATGGTCGTCGATCTGGCCGACGACGCCCACCACTTCCGGCGACACCTTCTTGTTGAGCTTCACATAGTTTTCGAACTCGTTGACCACCGAGCGGGCGAGCGCTTCGGCTTCCACCGGATCGCCGGCATCGCCGTCGAGGGTGATGGCCTCGGCCTCATAGAGATCGGTGCGGTCGGTATACTGGACCACCTGCGCGCGGGTGACGCCTTCCACCAGCACCTTGACGGTGTTGTCGGGCAGCTTCAGCAATTGCAGGACGGTGGCCAAGGTGCCGACGCGATAGATGGCATCGGTGGCCGGATCGTCGTCGGAGGCGTTCTCCTGGGTGGCCAGCAGAATGTAGCCGTCCCCGCGCATGACCTCTTCAAGGGCGCGGATCGACTTCTCGCGCCCCACGAACAGGGGGACGATCATATGCGGGAACACCACGATGTCCCGCAGCGGGAGCACCGGGTACGTCTGGGCGACGCCGGGAACGAGAGGGGGGCGCGGCTTCGGGCTCGTCATGACCCAATCCTTTCATAAGGCGCTCATGCCGACGGAAAGGGATCCGCCTGCATCGCGCAGCCGGGACGGGTTCGGGTTTTCGATGCTGAATGCGGCGGGACCGCCGCGGGAGGCACAGGAACCGAGACCGTTGACCGGAATCTTCTCTACAGAAATGGAGAGCGCGCCGTAGGCTTTCAAGATCGCCGGACCTAATCCCAACGCGGGAGTGTCCAGCGTCTTTCCCAAGGCGATATCAGGCACTTCCCCCGCCTTCGACCGGCGGGGGAAGCTCAGGGGGCAAAGCCCCTCACGCACTGGCGCCGGCGTCGCCGACACGGTCCGCATAGATGTAGAGCGGGCGGGCGCCCTGCTCGACCACTTCCTTGCTGATCACCACCTCTTCCACGCCTTCCAGGCCCGGGAGATCGAACATGGTGTCCAAAAGGATGCCTTCCATGATGGAGCGCAGGCCGCGGGCGCCGGTCTTGCGTTCGATCGCCTTGCGGGCGATGGCGCCGAGGGCCTCCTCGTGGATGGTGAGATCCACATTCTCCATCTCGAACAGGCGCTGATACTGCTTGACCAGCGCGTTCTTGGGCTCGGACAGAATCTGCTTGAGAGCGGCTTCGTCGAGGTCACCGAGCGTCGCCAGCACGGGCAGGCGGCCGATGAATTCCGGGATGAGGCCGTACTTCAGCAGATCCTCGGGCTCCACTTCGCGGAACACTTCGCCGGGGCGACGGTCTTCGACCGAGGCGACCTTGGCGCCGAAGCCGATGGAGGTGCCGCCCTTGCCGCGCGAGGCGATGATCTTGTCCAGCCCGGCGAAGGCGCCGCCGCAGATGAACAGGATGTTGGTGGTGTCCACCTGCAGGAATTCCTGCTGGGGATGCTTGCGCCCGCCCTGGGGCGGCACGGAGGCGACGGTGCCTTCCATGATCTTCAGCAGCGCCTGCTGCACGCCCTCGCCCGACACGTCGCGGGTGATGGAGGGATTGTCGGATTTCCGACTGATCTTGTCGATTTCGTCGATGTAGACGATGCCGCGCTGGGCCCGCTCCACATTGTAGTCGGCGGCCTGGAGCAGCTTGAGGATGATGTTCTCCACATCCTCGCCCACATAGCCGGCCTCGGTCAGCGTGGTGGCGTCGGCCATGGTGAAGGGCACGTCGAGGATGCGCGCCAGCGTCTGGGCCAGCAGCGTCTTGCCGGAGCCCGTGGGGCCGATCAGCATGATGTTCGACTTGGCCAGCTCCACATCGCCATGCTTGGTGGCATGGTTGAGGCGCTTGTAGTGGTTGTGCACCGCCACCGAGAGGACCTTCTTCGCATGCTCCTGGCCGATGACATAGTCATCCAGGACCTTGCGGATTTCCTTCGGGGTCGGGATGCCGTCCCGCGACTTCACGAGGGAGGACTTGCTCTCCTCGCGAATGATGTCCATGCACAGCTCGACACACTCGTCGCAAATGAAGACCGTAGGCCCTGCGATGAGCTTGCGGACCTCGTGCTGGCTTTTGCCGCAGAACGAGCAGTAAAGCGTGTTCTTGCTGTCGCTGCCGCCGGTCTTGCTCATCTTCATCTCCGTGCGGTCCGACCCACGCAAGACGCGATGCCCTTTGGAGGGGCCTCCCGCCGTCGCGAGACGGAACCCTTGCGGGGGCGATGCGCACCTGCGCCGCGCGCCCCTTTGCGACCTTGCGGCCGCACCTCTGTTAACGCATACGGCCTTGCGACCGCTCTCTACGCAACGCCACGGCCTTGCGGCCGCGTCTCAAACCTATCATACGGCCTCGCGGCCAATCCGGACGGCCCGGAGGCCACCCTGAAACCAATGCCCTGGACGGCGCTGGTTCCTCACCCTACCGCCGCAACCTTGCGGCAGGCCGTCAGCCAAGCACCCCTGGAGGACGCAATCAAGGCACATGCATATAATGTGCCTGATCTGTTCCGCCAGATCGATCCAATTTGAACGAAGGAATGTCCATCGCGCACGCCGGATCGTGCGCCGCCATCGGATGCGATGGCTGCGTCGGAATGCCGAGGTGGGTCTCACCTCCCCGGCGCCACACCCTACGGTGTTACCCCGACGCAGCCGATCCAATGCCGGCTACCGGAGCATGCAAGCGCGATATGGCAGCGCACGCAAGTGCGACGCGTGCGCTGCCCCCTGAAAACGGATCCGATCAGGCCTTGGCGGCCTCATCGGCGGGACGCTTGTCGAGCACGGAATCGATCAGACCGAACTCGTTGGCGGCCGCGGCAGTCATGAAGTTGTCGCGCTCGAGGGCATCCTCGATGGCCTTCAGCGACTGGCCGGTATGCTTCACATAGATTTCATTGAGCCGCTGCTTGAGGCTCATGATTTCCTTTGCGTGCAGCATGATATCCGTCACCTGGCCCTGGAAGCCGCCGGACGGCTGGTGGACCATGATTCGGGCATTCGGCAGCGCGAACCGCAGGCCCTTCTCGCCGGCGGTCAGCAGCAGGGAGCCCATGGAGGCGGCCTGGCCGATGCACAGCGTGGACACCGCCGGGCGGATAAACTGCATGGTGTCGTAGATGGCCAGACCCGACGTCACAATTCCACCGGGGGAATTGATGTACATCGAAATCTCTTTCTTGGGGTTTTCGGCCTCAAGAAACAGCAGCTGCGCCACCGCCAGCGTCGACATCCCGTCTTCCACCGGCCCGGTCAGGAAGATGATCCGTTCCTTCAGAAGGCGGGAGTAGATGTCGTAGGACCGCTCCCCACGGTTGGTCTGCTCGACCACCATGGGAACCAGGTAATTCATGTAGGTATCAACAGGATCACGCATTTTCGGTCCTCGGCGCACAGGAGCGCGCGATTTCGTCGCAGGCGGAAGGAGCTGAAGATCAGCGGCCGATCAGGCCGCCTTCTCCTCATCTTCCTTATAGAGCTCCTCGCGCGACACCGGCTTTTCGGTGACGTTCGCAAGCTCCAGCAGGAAGTCGACGACCTTCTCCTCGAACAGGGGGGCACGCAGGGACGCCATCGCCTGCGGCGTGCGGCGATAATAATCCCATACCTGCTGTTCCTGGCCGGGGAACTGACGCGCCCGCTCCACCACCGCGCGCGTCACCTCGTCGTCGGTGACCTGTATATTGTTGCGCTCACCGATCTCCGCAAGAACCAGCCCGAGGCGCACGCGACGCTCGGCGATCCGCTGATACTCGACGCGGGCGTCTTCCTCGGTGGTGCCTTCATCGGCGAAGGTGCGCTTCTGCTGCGCCAGGTCCTGCTGGACCTGGGCCCACACGCCGTCGAACTCCTGGGTCACCAGGGTCGGGGGCACGTCGAACTTGTGGGTGGCGTCGAGCGCGTCGAGCAAAGCGCGCTTGACCTTCTGGCGGGTGGCGCCGTCATGCTCCTTGGCGATGCGCTCGCGCACCTGCTCCTTGAGCTTCTCCAGGCTTTCCTGGCCCAGCGAGGTGGCGAAGGCATCGTCGATAGCCATTTCGCCCGGGGCTTCCACCGCCGAGGCCTTGACCGCGAACGAGGCGTCCTTGCCGGCCAGGGTGTCGGAGAGATAGTTGACCGGGAACGTCACGTTCACGGTGCGCTCCTCACCGGCGGAGAGGCCGACCAGTTGCTCTTCGAAGCCGGGGATGAAGCTGTTGGAGCCGATGACCACCGGCACGGCCTCGCCGGCGCCGCCGTCGAACGGCACGCCGTCGATGGAGCCCACGAAGTCAACGGTGATGCGGTCGCCGGAAGCGGCAGCGCCTTCCTTCGGGGAGAAGGGGCGGTTGCCTTCGGCGAGGCGGGTCACGGTCTCATCGACTTCGGCGTCGGTGACGATGGCCACCGGCTTCTCGATGGCGATGTCCTTGAAGTTGCCCAGCTCGATCTTGGGCAGCACTTCCAGCTCGACGGTGTAGGTGAGGTCGGCGAGACCTTCGATCACGCCCTTCACTTCGTCCTCGGACTGGGGCAGCTCCACCTTGGGGGGCAGCGCCAGGCGCAGATTGTTGTCCTCGACGATCTTGCCGTTGGCTTCGTTCACGGCCTGGTCGATCACCTCGGCCATCACCGACTTGCCGTACAGCGCCTTCAGGTGCGCGACGGGCACCTTGCCGGGACGGAAGCCGTTGATCTTCACCTTGTCCTTCAGCTCGATGAGGCGGTCCTTGGCCTTGGCATCGAGTTCGGCCGCGGGGAGCACCACAGTATAGGCGCGCTTGAGGCCCTCGGCCTGGGTTTCGGTCACCTGCATCGTCTTGCCTTCATCCAGTGTGCCGCGAGCGGCAGAATAGTTCGAAACTCGTCAGGTCACCCCGGTGGCGAGGCGCCTGTGCATCCCAACGGAAACGAGTGGGGAGACGTGGTGCGGGCGGAGGGACTCGAACCCCCACGACTTTCGCCACGGGAACCTAAATCCCGCGCGTCTACCAGTTCCGCCACGCCCGCATGCAGTCGACTTTCCAGCACGCCCGCAGTCCGCATGCGCACAGATCATCGCCCGCTCGACCAATGACTCGGGTCCGGCCGGGTTGCGGCTTATATCACGCTGCGTTCCCCGTGCAGCAAGAAAAAGCGCGCCTGTGAGCCGCGATCATGCGGGATTTCGGCCCCGCCGCGCCTTTAGACGCCTTGGCAGGCCCGAGACCCGCCCTCATCGGCCCGCCGCTTTCACGAAGTCGATGAAGGCCCGTAGCGGCGCGGACACCAGGCGACGGCCGGGATAATAGAGAAAAGGCCCGGAAAAGCTCTGCCACCAGGGCTCCAGCACCGGCTCCAGGGCGCCGCTCTCCAGATACGGGCGCAGCCAGTCCTCGAACAGATGGATGATGCCTGCCCCCGCCACCGCCGCAGCCACCGCCAGATCCATAGTGGCGCCGCCCACCACCAGCAGCGGCCCCGCCGGCTCGATGCGCACCACCGCGCTGGCCTGCTCGAATTCCCAAGGGGTCGAAGTCCCCGAGCCGAATCGGGCCCGCAGGCAGGCATGGGTCAGCAGATCCTTGGGGTGCCCCGGCCGCCCGTGCCGCGCCAGATAGGCGGGCGCGGCGGCGGTGGCGAAGCGCTGGAGGCGCGGGCCGATGGGCACGGCGATCATGTCCTGCTCCAGCCGCTCGTCGTAGCGGATGCCGGCGTCGCAGCCGGCGGCCACCAGATCGACGAAGCCGTCCTCCGCCGTCACCTCCAGGCGGATGTCGGGATAAGCGGCGAGAAAATCCGGCACCAAAGCGGGCAGCACCAGCCGGGCGGCGCTGATGGGCACGTTCAGCTTCAAGGTGCCTTGCGGGCGCTCGCGAAAGCCGTTCACCACGTCCAGCGCCGCTTCCACCTCGCTGAGGGCCGGCTCCAGCCGCTCCAGCAGCCGCGCCCCCGCCTCGGTGGGCACGACGCTGCGGGTGGTGCGATGCAGAAGCCGCACCCCCAATTGCTCTTCCAGGCGCCGCACC
>CALRNP020000141.1:0-15027 GCA_943369575.1 Azorhizobium sp. AG788
AGCACGGCGATGCGATCCAGCGGAGGGGTGGCTAGGGCCCGCAGCAATCGCTCGGGCTCACGGCGGATCAAGTCCAGCAGGAAAGGCGCATTCTCGGCGATGGCGAGCACCACGCCGTGGGCGATCGGATCGGCGGCGAAGATGGCGTCGAGCGCTTGCCGGCGATCGGATTCCAGCCGCTCCAGCGCGTGGGACAGCTTGAGCTCAGCCTTATCCATATCGGCAATGACCGGCATCTCCCGCATCGCAGATGCGAGTCCGGGCCAGAGCGACGAATCCGGTGCGGCCGTGGCTGTCATTGCCTGACTTAAAGGCACGACCAGACGCCGCCGCGCAAGCCCATTGGCGGCGGCGCGGCGCGAAAACGGAAGTGAATTTCGCTTTTTTTATGACGCCGGCAACAGGTCTAAGTGGCTTTAACTATGGGCGAAGTTAGCCGATGTCGCTCACAGCGCCTTGGCCGGCAGGCGCAAAGTCGCACGCAGGCCCGGCGCCGCATCGGAAAAGCTCAGCTGCCCGCCATGCAGCCGTGCCACCGCCGACACCAACGCCAGCCCAAGGCCGGAGCCGGGACGGGAACGGCTGGTCTCCAGCCGCACGAAGCGCTCCACCACCCGGTCGCGATCTGCATCGGGAATGCCCGGCCCGCTGTCGGTCACCTCCAGCACGGCGAAAGCTCCGTCACGCATCAGGGCCACCCGGATCCGCCCGCGCGCGCCATCGGTGGGGCGGCCATATTTGATGGCGTTGTCGATCAGATTGGACAGCGCCTGCGCCAACAACTCCCGCATGCCATGCACGGTCATGGGCACGATATCCGTTACCAGATCCAGCCCCTGCTCGTCCGCCAGCGGCTCGTACAGCTCGGCGACATTCTCAGTAATGTCAGCCAAGTCCACGTCCACCATGCTGTCGCGCGCCTGCCCGGCTTCCGCGCGGGCGATCATCAGCAGCGCGTCGAAGGTGCGGATCAGGCCGTCGCTCTCCTCGATGGTGGTCTCAAGCGCCCGGCGCCATTCCTCCTCGGAGGTTGCCCCCCGCAGGGCCTCTTCGGCCCGATTGCGCAGGCGGGTGAGCGGCGTCTTCAGATCGTGGGCGATGTTGTCGGAGACCTCTTTCAGGCCCGCCATCAGCGCCTCGATGCGCTCCAGCATGGTGTTGAGGCTACCGGCCAGGCGGTCGAACTCATCGCCGCTGCCATCCACGGCAAGGCGCCCGGTGAGGTCACCGGCCATGATGGTTTCGGAGGTGGCGGTCATGGAATCGATGCGCTTAAGCACGCGCCGTGTGACGAAGATGCCGCCAGCCAGCCCCAGCAGCAGGATCAGGCCCAGCGCCACCTGCGCCGGCCGCACCACCAGTTGGCGGAGCGTGTCGCGATCCTCGATGTCGCGGCCCACCAGTATCCGATAGCCACCGGGGAGCATGAATACCTCCACATAGGCGAGGTTCTCCTTGGCGCCCGGCTCATCGGAGCGGCGATAGGCTGTCACACGGCTGCCGGGCTGGTCCAGGAGGCCGATGGGAAGTTCGGAGACGTTGGAGGCCAGCACCTCGCCGGCGAAATTGGTCAGCAGATAGATGGACGAACCAGGCCGGCGCGTGCGGCGGTCGATCACCAGCACCAGCCGCTGCACGCCACCAATGCGGTACTGATCCGCAAGGAACCGGACCTCGGCTTCCACCTTCTCGGAGACTTGGCTTTCGATCAACTGGCTGGTGTGCCAGGCGACATAAGCGATCATGGAAATGGCGAAGGCCGCGAACACCAGCAGATAGACAGCCAGCAGCTTGAATCCGGTGGTGCGCACCAGGCGCGACAGATTGCGCGTCAGCTTGCGATCGCGATTGCGCTTGAAAGGAAAGGTGAACCGCTTCTGGATGCTCATGACCGCCCTGCCCGCCGCCGCGGATCGTTCCCCCGCCGCAGGCGCGGCCATCTAGAGCACGCGCTGATCAGCTTGTAAGGCAAGCTGATCAGGTCACGCGTTCTCTCTCCTGACTGAGAGGGCGATTTAACGATCAGATTATTCAATCTGATCGGATCGCGCTCTAGCGCATTCCCACCCGGACCATATAGCCGGCGCCGCGCACGGTATGGATCAGCGGAACGTCGAACCCCTTGTCGATCTTCGAGCGCAGCCGCGAGACATGCACGTCGATCACATTGGTCTGCGGGTCGAAGTGATAGTCCCAGACGTTCTCCAGCAGCATGGTGCGGGTCACCACCTGGCCGGCATGGCGCATGAGATATTCCATCAGTCGGAACTCGCGCGGCTGCAGCGGCACTTCCTTGCCCGCCCGCGTCACCCGATGCGCGAGGCGGTCCAGTTCCAGGTCACCGACCCGGTAGATGGTCTCAGCCGCCTGCGGCGCCCCGCGCCGGGACAGGGCTTCAACGCGCGCCAGCAGTTCGGTGAAGGCATAGGGCTTGGGCAGATAATCGTCGCCGCCGGCGCGCAGCCCCACCACCCGGTCGTCCACCTGCCCCAGAGCGGAGAGGATCAGCACCGGCGTGGCATCACCGCGCCCGCGCAGTTCCGCCACCAGGGAGAGGCCGTCGCGGACCGGCAGCATGCGGTCCACCACCAGCACATCGTATTTGCCATCAAGCGCGTGGGCGAGGCCGTCCTCGCCATCGGCGGCATGGTCCACCACATGCCCGGCCTCGCGGAAGGCCTTGCGCAGATAGTCGGCTGCGTCGTGGTCATCCTCGACGAGGAGCAGTCGCATGGAGAGGCTGAAGTCCGTTTCAAGATTCGGGTTCATGACACTCTAGACCACGATCTGCGCAACGCGCATCAGGTTGTGGAACTTTCACCGGCTACCGGCGGCGTGCCGACCGGAAATGGTTACGGCGCGGAGAGCGGACTCTCCGCGCCGATCGGGCCTCAGCGGCATTTGGGGCGACGGAAGGTACCGCTGCGGCACCAATGTAAAGTCTCCCGATCGGGCTGCGGCCCGAAGGCGCTCACCCGATCGGGGGGCGCGCCGCGGTTCCCCCGCGCACGGCGCACCATCTGGCGGATGTTCCGTCCGCAAGGCTTTCGCCCCGCAGGACCTGAGCAAACCGCCGGAACTCCAACTCCAAGG
This sequence comes from Azorhizobium sp. AG788, assembly GCA_943369575.1. GTDB lineage: Bacteria > Pseudomonadota > Alphaproteobacteria > Rhizobiales > Xanthobacteraceae > Azorhizobium. The sequence continues at coordinate 3,094 of CALRNP020000141.1, forward strand.
AGACGACCCGCGCGCTGTGGCGCGAACCGTCATCCCGTTGCGGCGCCTCAGCCGCGGGCTTTGGGATCGATGGCGATGGCGACGAAGCGCACGCCCTGCTCACCCTTCACCCGCATCAGCACCGCCTTGCGGTTCTCGGTCTTGGCGGCGGCGAGGCCGTCGCGCACGTCCGCCGGGCTGGAGACGGTCTTGCCACCCACATCCAGGATCACGTCGCCGGAGCGGATGCCGCGCGCGGCGGCCGGTCCGTTGGGATCCACATCCGTGACCACCACGCCGTCATTGCCGGCGCCCTTCACGCTCTTGGCCGGGGCCAGTTGCAGACCGAGGCGGGGCACGTCATGGCCGGCGCTCCCATTGTCATTGAGGCTGGCGGTCTGCTGCTCGCCGGGAAGCTGCTCCAGCTTCACGTCGAGATTCATCGGCTTGCCGTCGCGCACCACCGCGAGGGTGACACTGGTGCCCGGCTTCATCATGCCGATGCGGCGGCTGAGGTCGCGGGCATCCTTGACCGGCTCGCCATTGAGCTTGGTCACCACGTCACCGCTCTTCAGGCCGGCCTTGGCCCCCGGCGTGTCCGGCTGCACCTGGGCCACCAGCGCGCCTTCGGCGGTGTTGAGGCCGAGGCCGGAAGCCAGATCATCCGTCACCGGCTGGATCTGGACGCCGATATAGCCGCGCGCCACCGAGCCCGACTTGCGGAGCTGGTCCACCACCGTCTTCACGGTTTCCGACGGGATGGCGAAGGCGATGCCCACATTGCCGCCGGAGGGCGACACGATGGCGGTGTTCATGCCGATGACGTTGCCGGAGAGGTCGAAGGTCGGCCCGCCGGAATTGCCCTTGTTGATGGGCGCGTCGATCTGGACGAAATCGTCATAGGGACCCGAGCCGATGTCGCGGCCCCGGGCCGAGACGATGCCGGCGGTGACGGTGCCACCGAGCCCGAACGGATTGCCCACCGCGATCACCCAGTCGCCGACCCGCGGCACGGTGTCGGAGAGCTTCACCCACGGCAGGTCGGTCTTGCCGTCGATCTTCAGCAGCGCCACGTCGGTGCGGGAATCGGCGCCGATGACCTTGGCGGTGTATTCCTTGCCGTCGGTGAGGGTCACGTCCACTTCGGCGGCGCCGTCCACCACGTGGTTGTTGGTGACCACATAGCCGTCGGCGGAGATGATGAAGCCGGAACCCTGGCCCACCACCCGGCGCTGGCCCGGCTCACCACGCTGGCCGCGCTGCATCGGGCCCTGCATGCCACCGGGGCCGTTCTCAAAGCCGAAGCGCTTGAGGAAACGTTCGATCTGCGGGGGCACATCGCCGCCCATGCCGTCCTCGCCGCCCATGCCCATGGCCATCTGCTGCGAGCCGTCCTTCTTCACCTTCACCGAGACGACGGCGGGCGAAACCTTCTCGACGATGTCGGCGAAGGAGAAGGTGCTGGCGGACAGCGACGGGGATACCGGGGTCTGGTTGGTCTGCGCGAAGGCCGGGGTGCTGGGATAGCCGAACTGGCCGACCGCAACGCCGGCAACCGCCAAGCCGACAACGCCCGCCAACAGGGCAGTCCGACGACGCTTCGTCAAAGAGGGGAAATTCGTGGAGCGGGTCATGCGCTGTGCATCTCTCTCTGGTGTGCGACCGCCCTAACCGGGCCGGCTTGAGAGAGAAACTAGGCCGTGCCGCCTTACGGGCCCCTGGCGGCAGAGTTACAGTTCTGTAAGGCGCGTCACGGCTGCGTGAGCACAAGCGGTAGCAGGCGCGGGGCCCGGCGACCCCTCAGGAGGCGCCGCGCTCCTCCTGATCGGGGGGGGCGGCCAGCAGCGACTGGACCCGGGCTTCCTCTTCCGGGGTCAAAGCGGCGAGATCCTTGGCGTCGGTGCGCCGCCGCCGCAGGGCCACGACCGTCGCGCCCACGCCCAGCAGGAGCACCAGGACCGGCGTGCCCCACAGCAGCGCATTGCGCCAGGAGACCACCGGGCGCATCAGCACGAACTCGCCGTAACGAGCGACGAGGAAGGCCAGCACTTGGCTATTGCTGTCGCCGGCCTTCAGCCGGTCGCGCACCAGCAGGCGCAGATCGCGGGCCAGAGGTGCGTCGCTGTCGTCGATGGACTGGTTCTGGCAGACCATGCAGCGCAATTCCTGCGACAGCTCGCGGGCGCGCGCCTCCAGCTTGGGATCGGGCAGGACTTCGTCCGGCAGCACCGCCCGCGCCGGGCTGGCGAGCAGCGCCAGCGCCAGCAGTACCGGCGCCGCATGGCGGGAGATGGTGTGGGAGAGGCTCACCGGATCACTCCGCCGGAACGGGCGCGGTGACACGGCGGCGGGCCGGCTTCGGCGCCCCGACCCGCAGCCGGCGGTCCGCCAGCGACAGGCCGCCGCCCAGCGCCATCACCACGGCGCCGAGCCAGATCAGCGTCACCAGCGGTTTCCAGGTGACGCGGACGGAGATGTGTCCATTGCTCTCTTCCTCGCCCATGGAGAGATAGAGCTGGCTGAAGCCGAAGGTGCGGATGCCGGATTCGGTGGTCGCCATCTGCCGGGCCGCGAAGGCGCGGCGGGAGGCTTCCACCGTGCCCTGCGAGACCCCGCCGGAGCGGATCTCGAATACCGCCGTGCGGGCAGTGAAATTGGGGCCAGCGCGATTTTCCATGCGGGCCAGCGTCAGATCGCGGGTGCCGATGGTGATGGTGTCGCCCACCTTCACCGACGCGATGCGCTCCAGGCTCCAGGTGGTCTCGGAGACGATGCCGATCAGGCACACGCCGACGCCGAAATGTGCCACCGCCGTGCCGAATGTGGAGCGCGGCAGGCCGCGGAAGCGCGCCCAGGCCACGCGCGCCGAAACCCGGCCGATGCCCGCGCGTTCGGCGATATCGCTCAGGGCGCCGGCCATGATGAAGACCGCAAGGCCGATGGCCACCGCCGCCAACACCGGCCCGCCTTCCGCTGCCGCCGTCACGACGCCGGCGATCACCGCAAAGCCCGCCGCCAGGGTGAGGCGCTGAGCTACCCCTAGGAGGTCGCCGCGCTTCCAGGCGAGTAGCGGGCCGAACGGCATGGCGAACACCAGAGGCAGCATCAGCCCGCCGAAGGTGAGATTGAAGAAGGGTGGGCCCACCGTGATCTTGGCATCGGTGAGCGCTTCCAGCGCCAGCGGATAGAGCGTGCCCACGAACACCGAGGCGGTGGCGGCGGTGAGGAACAGATTGTTGAATACCAGCGCGCCCTCGCGCGACACCGGGGCGAACAGGCCGCCCTGGCGCAGTTCGCCGGCCCGCAGCGCGAACATCAGCAGGCCGCCGCCGATGAACACGGTGAGGATACCCAGGATGAAGACGCCGCGCGTGGGATCGCTGGCGAAGGCATGCACCGAGGTCAGCACGCCCGAGCGCACCAGGAAGGTGCCGATCAGCGACAGCGAGAAGGCCAGGATGGCGAGCAGGATGGTCCAGATCTTCAGCGCGTCGCGCTTTTCCATCACCACGGCGGAATGCAGCAAGGCGGTGGCCGCCAGCCACGGCATCAGCGAGGCATTCTCCACCGGGTCCCAGAACCACCAGCCGCCCCAGCCCAGTTCGTAATAGGCCCAGTAGGAGCCCATGGCGATGCCGAGCGTCAGGAACAACCAGGCGGCCAGGGTCCAGGGCCGCACCCAGCGCGCCCAGGCGGCATCGATCCGCCCCTCGATCAGCGCCGCCATGGCGAAGGAGAAGGCGATGGAGAGGCCCACATAGCCCAGATAGAGCAGCGGCGGATGGATCGCGAGACCGGGATCCTGCAGCACCGGATTGAGGTCGCGCCCCTCCGCCGGGGCCGGCACCATGCGCAGAAAGGGATTGGAGGTGAGCAGGATGAAGCCCAGGAAGGCACTGGCGATGGCGCCCTGCACCGCCAGCGCATTGGCGCGGAGGCGGTCAGGCAGATTGGTGCCGAACAGCGCCACCAGGCCGGCGAACACCGCCAGCACGAACACCCACAGCATCATGGAACCCTCATGGTTCCCCCAGGTGCTGGTGATCTTGTAGATGAGCGGCATCTGCGAGTGGGAATTCTCCACCACGTTCACCACCGAGAAATCGGAGGTGACATAGACCGCCACCAAAGCGCCGAAGGCGAAGGTGACGAAGCCCAGCACCGCCAGCGCCACCGGCGCCGCGACCCCCATCAGCACCGCATCGTCCTTGGCCGCGCCCCAGGCGGGCACCACGGTCTGCACCAGTGCCAGGGCAAGGGCCAGGATCAGCGCATATTGGCCGAGTTCCGCGATCATGGGGCGGGGTTCCGGGAAGGGGCGGAGGCGGGCGTCGCCGCGGGCAGGATGATGGAAGGCGCAGTTGCGCCGGACGGCGCGGGTTTCGGGGTCGGGGGAACGCTCTGCTGCGGCACAGGTCCGCCGGGCTCGCCCTCCTTCCAGTGGCCTGACTTTTTCAGCGCGTCGGCCACTTCGCGGGGCATGTAGCGCTCGTCATGCTTGGCGAGCACGCTGTCGGCGGTCACCGTGCCGTCCATCTGGAGCACGCCTTCCGCCACCACGCCCTGCCCTTCCCGGAACAGGTCCGGCAGCAGGCCGTGATAGGCCACGATCACCTGATGATTGCCGTCGGTGACGGCAAAGCGCACGGCGGCGCCGGTCTTTTCCACGCTGCCCGGCTCCACCAGCCCGCCCAGCCGCACCCGGCCACCGGGAGCAATCTGCTTCTGGGCGATCTCGGTGGGCGTGCGGAAGAAGACGATGGTGTCGTTGAGGGCGGTCAGGATCAGGCCGGCGGCCAGCGCCAGGACGCTCAGTCCGGCACCGATCAGAACCAGGCGGCGACTCTTGCGCGTCACGACGATCAGCCCCCCAACCCGAGTTCCGTGCGCGCCGCTTCGATGCGGCGGGCGGCGTCATCATCGCCGGCAAAGGCTGTACGCGCCGATTGCAGCGCCGCAATGGCCTTGTCCTTGTCGCCCAGAACACTCCAGGCGCGGGCCAGACGCAACCAGCCATCCAGATCCTTGGGATCGGCGGCGAGCCGCTCCTCCAGCCGCGAGACCATGCCCATGATCATGGCCGAGCGCTCCTGGGGGCTCTGGCCGGCAGCCGCCGCCACGTCCTGGGCGGTGGGGCCGGGGGCCTGCGGCGGCGCCAGACGCGGCGAGGTGGCGGCGGGCGGCACCGCGGCAGACGCCGTGGGCGGGGTGACGCCGAGCCGGGTCAAAGCCGCGACCAGCATCGGCCGCCAAGGGGCATCCGCCGGCGCCTCCTGAAGCATCTGGGACCAGATGGCCGCCGCATCGGCACGGCGCCCATCCTGCTCGGCGGCGAGGCCGAGGAAATAGCGGGACTTCACGTCGCGCGGGTCCAGCGTCACTGCGGCGGTAAAGGCGCGGGCGGCTTCTTGCGTCACCATGCCGTCGGCGGCGGCGGTGAGGATTTCGCCCAGGGCGGCCTCGCGCTGGACGCTGGGGCCGAGAATGCGGATCGCCTGACGATAGGCCCGCGCGGCATCGTCCAGGCGGCCCATGCGGGCGTAGACCGGGGCGAGGATCTCATAGCCCTGACCGTCATTGGGATTGCTGGCCAGATGTTCCTCCACCCGGCGCACCAGGATGGCGACGTCATTGGCATCCGGCGGCGCCTGGAGCCGCGCGGCCAAAGGCGCGCCCGGTAGCGCGGGCGAGCCGAGGGCGGAATAGAGCCCGGCGCCGAGAACCGGCACGAACAGCAAGGCCGCGATGGCCGCCCAGCGGCGCCGGCGCGTACCGCTGTCGATCTCCGGTCGGGGCGCTGAGGCCAGGGCATCGGCCGCCAGGATGCGGCGGCCCACCTCGATGCGGGCGGCCTCGGCCTGTTCCGGCGGCAGGCGGCCGGAGGCCTGATCGCGGACGATCTCCGCCAACTGGTCGCGATAGACCGCCACGTCGGCGTCGCGGGCGTTGCGCCGCGCACGTTGCCGGCTCAGCGGCCAAAGCACCGCCATCACCGCGGCGGCGGTCATCAGCGCAAACGCGACGAAGAGCGGGATGGAAGTCATGGTTCCATGCGGTTAGCCGAGGCAGGGGCAAAAGCAAAGGATGCTTTCGGTCGCGGCGGCGCCGCGCCGCAGGGTCTCACGCAACCGTCATTCCCCAGCGATACGAGAACGAGGCTGTCCGCCCGCTGTCGAGGCTGAAAATCCCAGCGTCGGCGGCGCCCCGGCCACCGCACCGCCGGCTCAGTTCACCGAAGTCCAGGTGCCGTCCGCATTGCGGCAGGAGATTGCCCGCCCAGTCTGCGGCTTACCTTGAATGTAAACGGTATGGGAGTAATCGCGACACTGCGGATTGCCGGGGCGGGCATAAGCAGGGCCGGCGATCACCGTGCCGTAATTGCCGCTGTCGCCCTTCCAGCCCACCGGCGTGCCGGGGCCGCCATATTCCAGCGCCTTCATCTCGGCCGCATAAGCGCGCTGGCGATCCTGTTCATCGAGGCCGCCGCCGAGCGGCCCGCCGGCCAGACCGGCCGAGGTCGCTGCGCCGCCCTGCCCTGGCGCCGGCGGCAAGCCGGCGGTCAGCGCGCCTGCGTTGGTGCCTGCGGCCGCCTTCGGTCCGACGCCTGGATCGCTGGTACAGGCCGCCACTGTGGCGGCCGCAAGCAGGACACAGAGGAGCTTGGGCGCAATCATTCGGTTCAGCCTTGCGTGCTGTTTCCCAATCGGAAGCGGTCCGCTTCCGGCGACAGAACCGGACATTTAGGCGAAAAGGAGGCCGAGCGCACCTGGTACGATGGGGTCATTCAGCGAAAGGTGGCGGGACGGGTAGCCCGCTCCGCGCTCATGCGGCGGGCAGCACCAGTTCGGTGCGCAAGCCGCCGATGGGCGCGGTATTCATCTCGAACCGGCCGCCATAGAGCGCCGCCAGTTCGTGGACGATGGAAAGGCCGAGGCCGGAGCCGGGCTTGGATTCATCCAGCCGCCGGCCGCGCCGGCCCACTTCCGCCCGCTTGCCGGGGGTAAGGCCGGGGCCATCATCATCGATCACCACCCGGAAAAACAGCCGCTCGCTGGGCACGCGCGGCGGATCGAGATGTACGCTCACCTGCACCCGCGCCGCGGCCCATTTGCAGGCATTGTCGATCAAATTGCCGATCATCTCCTCCACGTCATGCCGCTCGCCGCGAAAGCGGATCTCCTCGGCGGCGACATCAAGGTCGATGGCCAGGTCCTTGGTGCGGTGGATCTTTTCCATGGTCCGCGCCAGCCCGGTGACGATGGGGCCGATGTCGCAGACCGTGCCCGCGAGCGAAACGCGCGCGGCCATGCGCGCCCGCTCCAGATGATGGCCCACCTGGTCGCGCATGATCTCGGCCTGATCGCGCACCCGCACCGCCAGGGGATCGTCGCGGGTGCCGGCCTCGTTCAGCAGCACCGAGAGCGGGGTCTTCAGCGCATGGGCCAGATTGCCCACATGGGTGCGCGAGCGCTCCACGATCTCCTTGTTGGCATCGATGAGCGCATTCACCTCGCTCACAAGCGGGGCGATTTCCTCGGGATATTTGCCTTCCAGCCGCTCGGCCTTGCCGGAGCGCACCGCTGCCAGCGCCTCGGAAATCCGGCTGAGCGGCTTGAGGCCGAAGCGCACCTGGAACACCACGGTCAACAGGAAGGCGAGGCCGAGGACGCCGAAGGTGCCGACCAGCGCCAGATTGAAATTGTTGATCTCGTCCTCGATCTCGGAGGCATCGCCGGCAACGGTGATGAGGTAGCGGCCGTCCTGTCCCAGATCCAGCAGGCGCTCCACCAGCCGCAGATTCTGGTTGTCCGGGCCGAGGGCATAGCCCTCGCGGACCCCGCCGGGCCGCTCCTCGATGCCGAGGGATTCCAGAGTCGGCAGGCTGCCCTCCGGCAGGGAGCGTGAGCGCCGGACGGCAGGCTTCTGCACATCCAGCCGGGTCATCTGCCAGTACCAGCCCGAAAAGGGGAACACGAACAGCGGATCGGTGAGCCCCTGCGGCTCGGCCACCACCCCCGCCCCCGCGGCGCCGGCGGTGCTGGCCAGGCCGCCGACGATGGTCTTGAGATAGACGTCCAGCCGGCGGTCGAAGGCGCGCTCCGCCCCCGCCCGGTACATGGACGACAGCACCACGCCCACCACCAGCAGGATCAGCGCCGTCACCACCACGGCGGAGAGGAACAAGCGGAACGCCAGCGACCCCGGCGTACGCGGCAGGCTCATGATGTCCGCAGGACCGGCCACCGCGCGCTCCCGTTCGGCCGCCTTGCGCTCATCGCACCGGCTCCGGGGCGGTCAGCAGATAGCCGAGCCCGCGCACGGTCTGGATGACGTCGCAATCGATCTTCTTGCGCAGCCGGCCCACGAACACCTCGATGGTGTTGGAATCCCGGTCGAAATCCTGCTCGTAAAGATGCTCCACCAGTTCGGCGCGGGAGACGACCCGCCCCGCATGGTGCATCAGGTAGGATAGCAGGCGGTATTCATGGCTGGTGAGCTTCACCAGCGTTCCGCCCACCGAGACGCGCCCCGAGCGGGTGTCGAGCCGCACCGGGCCGCAGGTCAGTTCGCTGGAGGCATGGCCGCTGGCCCGGCGCAGCAGCGCCCGCAGCCGCGCCAGCACCTCCTCCATGTGGAAGGGCTTGGCGACATAATCGTCGGCGCCGGCATCGAAGCCCTGAACCTTGTCGCTCCAGCGATCACGGGCAGTGAGAATCAGCACCGGCATGGTGCGCCCCGCCCGCCGCCAATGCTCCAGCACCGAAATGCCATCCAGCTTGGGCAAGCCGATGTCCAGCACCACCGCGTCATAGGGTTCGCTGTCGCCCAGGAAATGACCTTCCTCACCGTCAAACGCCCGGTCGACCGCATAGCCGGCCTCGCCCAGGGCATTCACCAGTTGACGGTTCAGATCCGGATCGTCCTCGATCACCAGCAACCGCACGTTCTTAACCCCACCCCACAGCGCCCCAACTGCGGCCAAGCATGCCAGAGCGGGGCGTCCGTGTCAGTGGCCTTGGCGCCACATACCCCGGGGGCCGGCGCCCTGCCATACCATCAGCGCCAATGGCACAGCGCCCGCCCCACCGCATTGTGCGCCTTGGCCTGGCGGATGGTCTCCTCTGTATCGGAAGCCGACCAGCGCAGCGGCGCGGCGGCCCGGCAGAATACCTCAGTCCCGCCGCCATCCGTCGTCGTCGCGCAGCCTCCGAGGATCATCAAGGTGCCGCTCAGTAGCGCGGCGCGCCGCATCCGCTGTCTCCAGTGCCGCTCGCGCATCGCGCTCTCCCTTTGCCTGATGATCCGTCCAACCCGCATGGGCGCCGCGGCGATAGGCCAGCAGAACGCCCGCCAGCGCCGCTGCCGCCACGGCCACCCGCAGCCCCAGCAAGCGGCCGATGGCCAGCACCACCGCCCCGGCCAGGCCCGCCCACACCCACCAGGGCACGCCATAGGCGAGCCAAAAACCGAAGGCGCTCACGAGGCCGCCCCCGCCGATGCGGGCACGAGATCGAGCACGTCGGCCTGCCGCTGGCGCTGGCGGTCGCGCCACCACACGCAGGCCAGGGCACCGAGCGTAACCACGACGCCGAGCACCGTCAGGCCGGTGAACACCAGGGCGATGGTGGACGAGGTTCCCACCAGCGGCTCCAACTGCCGCGCCGCCTCGCCGGCCATGGAGGCCAGAACCCCGCCCGCCGCCGTGCCGGCGGCGATGGCCGGGCGCGGCAAGGGCCGCGCACTGGCCAGTGGCGCCTTGGCGCTGCCATCGGCGTCGGGCGCCGCGGCGGTTTCGAGACGCGCGCCGGCACGGGACGCCGACGGCGACGCAGGTGCGTTTCCGGACTGGGCCCAGGCCCGCCCCACGCTGCGGACATCGGCCACCCGCCGGCCCCAGCCGGCGCCGAACACCGGCCAGGTGGACAGCCGTTTCAGCATGGCCAGCCGCCGCGCGCAGATGTCGTCCACCAGGGCGGCCGGATCGGCGCATCGGCCTGCGGCGGCCAGCGTCACCGCGCCCACCTGCCCATCAGCCGGCAATCCGAGCGCGCGCTGGAGCCATTTGGCCGCCTGCCCAGGCCCGGAGTTCACCGCCCCGTCGAACACCACATAATCGAGGCCGGCGGGCAGATCGTCGCCGCGCACCGCATCCCAATATTGGCTGCGATAGATGGCGGTCCGTTCGGACCGTTCGATTTGCCGCACCGGCCGCAGGGCCTGGCCGGTGCGGGTGCGATAGGCATCGTATACTCGCTGGATGATACCTTGCATGGTGGGGCCGCCGGGGTCGGCGGGATGGTTGGAATAACCGCCCTCATGTTCAAGAACGCGCGCAAGCGCAGCGTCAAAGCTGGACGCAGCCATGGTCGTCTCCTATGTGTGGGGAGGAAATGAAGCCATATTCGGCGCACCCCAAAGGCGGGGGCGTCGCAGGCGTGAGGCATAGCGATGGAGCGGGCTTTGGGCGGGATATTCCTGGCCCTAACCCTGGCAATATTGACGTTCGTCTTTTACCTGCACGCCAATTCTCTTGGCTTGCTGTACTGGCGAACGCATGTCGGAAATGAACTCGTTTGCCACTATTACTCGGGCCTGAGCTTGTCCGACGTTTCGTTCCACAATTCACAACGGCACTGCCCCACCTGGCGGCAGATGTTCTGAGCGCATCATCACGCGCTCGGATGTCCCTGCTCAGGCCGCGGGCAGAGGCAGCGCCGGGAAGTCCGTCGGCGGCACCTCGGCCACCGGCAGCATCGCCAGATCCGCGTGATGGGCGGCGTGCGCCGGGTCGGCCAGCACCGCCACCGGCAGCACGAAGCGCACCCCGTCGGCCAGGACCATCGGCCACAGCGCCGACCCCGGCGTGGTGACGCCGGACAGGGCCTGCGCCTGGGCGGCGGTGAGGATCAGGAAAGCATCGGCCATGTCAGGCTCCCAGGGCTGAGAGGTAGGTGTGAAGGGCGGTGTTGAGCGTGGCCATCTGGGGGGCGCTCAATGCCCCGCCCATGAAGGCAGCGGCGATCCGGTCGGTGCCGTTCACCAGCGGCGTGCCGCTGTTCAGAGCCAGCAGGAAGAACTCCAGATTGGGCGGCGCCTGCGAGGTGCCTGCCCCGCTCTCTACCAGCGCGCCGTTCTTGTAGCGCGACACCGTGGCCGCATCGGCCCGTGACGCCGCCACCAGGCCGGAATCCAGGAAGGCGGCGTAATTGGTGACCGGGGCAAAGCCCAGTTCATTCAGTTGCAGCGCGCAGTAGTTTCCCTCCGCCGCCCCGTAGCGGGAGATGTGGCTGCCGCGATAGTCCGGCACCGTCATGGCGCCGATGGCAAGTCCGCGCCGCCCGTTCTGCCCCACATAGATGCCGAAGGAGGCGCTGTTCTGCTGCCATTGCGTGCCGACGCCGGGCACGTATCCAGTGCGCAGATAGGAGGTCGAGCCGTCGCTGGTATAGCCGCGGTCGGCGATGAAGGCCGGGCTGTTCACCGCGGTGAGCGGATAGCTGGTGCCGATCCAGTTCAGCCGCGCCGCCTGCGCATCGGGCGCGGCCAGGATGTAGAGGGCGTCGAGCTTAGCCCAGATGCCTGCGCTCACCAGGCTGTCCACCAGCCGATCCGCCAGCCATTTGCGCGAGGTGGAGGGGGCGCTGGTCATCCGCGCCACCACCGCCGCCGTCTCCGGCCGCAGATAGGCGTAAGGTGCGGCCGGCTCCACCGTGGGCACGTCGCACGCCAGCACGTGGATCGCCACCCGCACCGTGCCGCCGGTAAAGGCCCCGCCCACGGCGCTGAGCAGGATCGGGGTGGTGGCATAATAAGCGGTCGGGCCGATGACGCCGGAATTGGTGTTGCCCGCGCCCACCCCCAGCGAGCCGCCAAACTTGCTCGGCTCGCCAACCGTTCCGCAATTGTAGGCGCTGGCCCCGCTCACCGTCTCCAGGGTGCGGGTGGAGACCCCCA
>CALRNP020000142.1:0-15012 GCA_943369575.1 Azorhizobium sp. AG788
GCCACCGTCTGCTCCCCGCGCAGCGCCTCCAGGGCCACCTTCGCCTTGAAATCCGCTGAATACCGCTTCCTCTTCCCGGTCATCGGGCTCGTCCTTCCGTAAGGCCGAACCAAGCTTAACTCCCTGTCCGAATTTCCGGGACCACCTCAACAGTGTCATTCACCTCGAGATCGCGGATGGCAAGGCACAGCTTCGCTCCCGGGAGGTGGAGAGGTGGAAGAACAGGCGCGTAGCGCTTGGGCGTCCGAGTTCATCGCGGCGTGCAAAGACAAAGGGCTGAGTATCGCATCCATTACTGACCACCATGACATATGCCTGGCAGATCATGTCAGGGTCGCCGCGGACGGTGATGACGACTTCGTCTTCTATCCAGGAATTGAGGTCACCTGCAGAGACAAGGCGCAATGCCTGATTATTTTTGACCCAAGCTGCGGTGTCGACTTTCAGAATAAGGTCCTTGGCCTTCTGACCAGTGCAATGCCTGCCGGCCGTCAGGAGGAAAAAGCATGCATTACCCAACCAATCGGAAAAACCGTAGCCGAACTTTACCAAGCAATTTTAGACGATGAGCACCTCCGAGAGTATTGTATACTTTTTCCACATTTCGGAAATCAGGACACTTCTCACAAGAGCCTAAACGAACTCGGACACCACCACCGATTCGCGGCTCTCGGTTGCGACGGGGTTTATGTCGAAGTCCCGATTTCTCAGTTGGATGAACCGACGAAGCAGAAGATCCGCGGAGAGATCCCTGATTGGGGTAGCCGTCGCCGCGCGCTTATCCCGACCGGTGACAATCGACGGGAAGATTGGGTCCGGCTCGGCGCTCACGACTGCTGGATCAAGCTTGGCGAGCCTACCATTGAGGGCATTCGACAGGCGCTTCTTGCGGATGAAGCGCGGATCGCGTTTGCGACCCCCACAGAGCCGGAGGAGCGGCTGGTCACCCTGACGGTGCAATCCACACTCTTCGGCAATGATCCCGCCAGCGTTCGTTTTAATCCAGGTTTCAACGCCATCATCGGCGGCCGCGGCTCTGGGAAGAGCGCACTCCTCGAATACCTACGCTTTGGGCTTGGACGCACCGCAACTGACATGCCCGGCGGCGAATCGCGACTGAAAGACCGTACCGCCAATCTGATTGAAGAAACGCTAAAGGACGGAGGTTATGTCGAGATCGCTATTGAGCGAGAAGGCATCTCTGAGACTTGGCGGCGAGACTACGCAAACAGAGAAACTATTTCTGTACGCGACGCTGCGGGCAGCGTGACTACGGTTCCCCTCAGCGATGCCCAGCGCAGGTTTCCTGGGCGGGCGTTCGATCAGAAGGGACTGTCGTCTACCATGACGGACCCAAAGCGCGCGGCCGACCAGATCACAGGTATCGCAGCGGCTGAGGAGGTCGATCAACGGCGCAGGATCGACGAGGACATCCAGTCTGCCAAAAGGTCGGTCACTCTGGCTTTGCAACAACTCGCCGCATACTGGCAGGCTCGGCTGGACGCTCAGCGTAAAGCTGCTTTCGCAACCGAGACGCAAACCAGGGCATCGATGGTGGCCGATCGCCTGAGAGCCGAAGGTGTCAGCGCCGAGGCTCGCGAGATCATTGCCAAAGCTCCAAGATTTGCGCAGGGCGCCGCTTATATCCGAGACCTTGAGGCTGGTATTACTTCAGCGGTCGCCGAATTGACGGCTCTTTCGCCGAGGCTATTCAGTGAAGCCGGGCACGCGCCGAAGGACACTGATCTAGCTGTTATTGCCCAACTGAAGAATGAGGCCGGCAAGATAGCGATCGCCATTCAGCAGCGTATTCAGGATACGATCGGAGCACTCCAGGAGCTCGACCGGCTGAAAAACGTCGCCAAAGTTGCCTTTGGTCACGAGGAACTGGCCTTCAGGGAGATCTACGCGGAAGCCCGCCTTGAGCAGCAAGCGCATCGAGCTATCATCGACGAGAACGCCAAGCTGGCCGAAGCCCTCCAGATAGCAAGGCACGAAGAGCAGACTGCGGCAAAGGTGGCTGAAGAGGCAAGTCACGCGGCCGAGGCTTTGGCCACCGCAACCGAGCGACTGAAGGAACATCTGGGTCGCCGCCGCCAGGTTCTCAAAGATGCGGCTGCCAAGGTCGCGGACCACTCTAGCCAAACCCTCAAAGCAAGGATGAAGGCCGATCCACTTCCGACCGAGTATGTCGATGCGATTGTGGCGCTCCTGGAGGGAAGCCGGGTTTCAGATGGGCGCGATCGGGTAGGTGAATGGATCAAGGCGGCACTCAAAAGCGATCCCGGAGCGTGGGCCTCGATCTCCGGTCAGATTGTTCAGCTGTACGAGGCTAAGTCGATGGCTGGGGCGCCCGCCGAGCCCGGAGATGTGCTCCTCGCTCGTATCAAGGAGTTGTTCTTTGGGGGAGGACAGCTGACGTCCTTCGCCGCCACACGCGTCTACAGCCTGCTGTCCGACGCCACAGTCGGGGCAGTTCTATCGGCCGTGCCACGCGACCATATCATCCTGACCTACGTGGATTCGAATGGGAAGGATCTGGCTTTTGAGAAGGCGTCAGAAGGACAACAGGCTTCAGCCCTACTCGAACTCCTATTGCGTCAATCGGCCGGTACTCTGATCATCGATCAGCCCGAAGATGACCTAGATAACAACGTTGTCATGAAGATCGTGGAGCTGATCCGCTCGTCGAAAAGCAATCGTCAGCTCGTGTTCGCCACTCATAATCCGAACATTGTCGTGAATGGCGACGCGGATAAAGTGATCACGCTGGAAGGAGGTCGGCCAGACCCGCGGCCAGATGCAGAGAGTCCTCGCATAGGATTAAAGACGGACGGGGCGATCGAAACCCCATCCGTCAAGCGCGCGATCACAGACATCATGGAAGGCGGGGAGTTGGCCTTCGACCTCAGGCGGCGCAAGTACCGATTTGGAGCAGAAGCTACCTAAACGAATGGCAGACACGTTGGCTCACTGCGGACAGCCCGAACGTCCGCTCTGGGTCAGAGCCGACGATGGCGAGGGAGCGGCTCAAGCCGGCGTCATATGGCATCAAGGTGAGGGCCACAGGGAAAACCTCTCGTGGCGCGCATGTGTCCGCCGCGGCCCCAGGAAGCCCGCCACAGGCTTTCAAACCACCTTTAACGCGCCTCCTTTGCGCGGGATGTTGGCGCCATCCCCGCAACCGCGCTAACGTCCCCCCGTTCCACCTGATTTGCCCCGCGCCCGGCGACAGCTGTCGCCCGTGATCCGCGCCCGCCGACCCGGCATGGTCGGGGCATGTCGAACACCGCTGTCCACACCCACATCCTGACCGTTCTCGCTGCCGGCACTGCCGATGCCGCGCCCGAACGCATCATGCTGTTCCCGCAGGGCGGCGCGATCCGCACCCGCGACGGCCGGGCCTTCGCCATCGACTTTGCCCGGCTGATGGCCCGGTTCCAGGCCGATGGGCTGAAGGTGCCGCTCGACATCAACCACGCGACCGAGATCCTGGCGCCCAAGGGCGAGCGGGCCGACCCGGTGGGGTTCGTTACGGCCTTGGAGCAGGACGGCGCGGCGCTTTATGGCCGCGTCGAGTGGATCGACCCCGCATCGGCGCCGTCCCTGCTCAAGGCCTATCCCTATGTCTCGCCGGCCTTTCCCGCCCCGAACGGCGAGGCGCTGTGGCTCAAAAGCGTGGCGCTGGTGGCGTCCCCGGCGCTCGCCGCCCAGCCGGCTTTGGCCCAGGCCGATCCGTCCCACATCCCGGAGATCCCCATGAAGACCGTGCTTGCCGCGCTTGGCCTGGCCGAGACCGCGAGCGAGGCCGAGTGCCTTGCCGCCGTCACCACCCTGAAAACCACCGCCGATCCCACCGCTCATGTGCCCAAGGCGGTGCATGAGGAGACGGTGGCCAAGCTCGCCGCCGTTTCCACCGAGCTGGATAGCCTGCGCGGCACCCAGCGCAGCGCCAAGGTGGAGGCGGTGATCGAGGGCGCGTTGCAGGCCAAGAAGATCCTGCCGGCGCAGCGCGACCATTACGCCGCGCTCTGCGCCACCGATGCCGGCCTTGCCGCCGTGGAGCAGCTGCTGGCCAACGCCCCGGAACTGCTGGGCGCCTCCGGCCTCGGCGGCAAGACCCCGCCGGACGGCCATCCGGCGCTGCTCAGCGCCGATGACCGCGAGGTGATCCGCCAGCTGGGCATCACCGAGGCCGAGTTCCGCGCCGCCAACGGCCTCCCGGCCGCCTGATCGTTAGAAAGGCTTCCCCATCATGGTCGCGCTCACCGCCCCCCGCGTCGTGTCCGAGAAGGCCGGCGTCACCTCCACCGCCCCCGTCGCCGCCGATACTGTGATCTATGGCGGCGCCGTCACCGTCAGCGAGGGTGGCCTTGCCAAGCCGGGCAAGACCGGCCTCGGCCTGATCGTGCTCGGCATTGCCGATGCCACCGCCGACAATTCCGGCGGGGCCGATGGCGCCAAGAGCATCACCACCCGGCGCGGCACCTTCCGCCTGTTCAACCTCGCCACCGATGCGGTCACCGCCGCCGATATCGGCAAGCCCTGCTTCCTGGTGGATGACCAGACGGTGGCCAAGACCCATGGCGGCAACACCCGCTCGCAAGCCGGCGCCGTGATCGACCTGGACGCCCAGGGCGTCTGGGTCCGCCTCGGCTTCTGATCCCACCCTCCTGAGAGAGCGAGAGCCCCATGCCCCGCGTCGTCACGCCCGATCTGATCTCGGCCATCAACAAGGGCTTCAAGACCAATTTCCAGAAGGGTTTTTCGGGCGTCTCGGCGCTCTACACCACCCTGTGCACCGTGGTGCCGTCCACGTCTTCGGAAGAGACCTATGGCTGGCTGGGCGACATCCCCAAGATGCGGGAATGGATCGGCGACCGCCAGGTGCACGGCCTGCGCTCGCACGGCTATGCCATCAAGAACCGCAAGTTCGAGCTGACGGTCTCGGTCAGCCGCGACGACATCGAGGACGACCGGCTCGGCATCTATGCCCCGCGCTTCGAGCTGCTGGGCCAGGCCGCCGCCGAGCATCCCGATGACCTGGTGTTCGGCGAGCTGATCCCGGCGGCCTGGTCCACCCCTTGCTATGACGGCCAGCCCTTCTTCGATGCCGACCATCCGGTGGGGATGCCCGGCGCCCAGACCACGGTGTCCAACGTCCAGGCGGGCACCGGCGCGCCCTGGATGCTGCTGGATCTGAGCCGGCCGCTGAAGCCGTTCATTTTCCAGAAGCGGCGGGATTACAATTTCGTCGCCAAGGAGGACGCCAAGTCCAGCGACCACGTCTTCGAGCGCGATGAATATGTCTATGGCTCGGATGCCCGCGTCGGCGGCGGCTATGGCTTCTGGCAGATGGCCTTCGGCTCCAAGGCGCCGCTGACGCCGGACAATTTGCGCGCCGCCTGGAACGCCATGACCGGGTTCCGAAGCGACAACGGCACGCCGCTGGGCACCTCTCCCACCCATCTGGTGGTGGGCAACACCAACTTCTTCGCCGCCAAGGACATCCTGGAAAAGGAGGTCATCGACGGCTCCACCAACACCAACCGCAATCTGGTGACGCTGATCCGCGCGCCGAAGCTGGCGGCGTGACGGGAGAACTGTAATGGCGCGCACCCCCACCCTGAAGGATGCCGGCCCCGAGGCCGCGGGCGAGACTGAAAACTGTCTGCGCATCACCGCGCCGGGTGGATCGCGCTGGCGGGCCGGCCTCCAGTTCGGCCGCGAGCCGGTGGACCTGGGCGAAGCCGAGATCATCGCCGCGGCCAAGGCCAAGGGCCTCACGCCGGAGGCGCTTGTCGAGATGCTGCGCTCCGACCCCGCGCTCGCCGTCATCCCCCACCGCCGTCTTCTGGCGGCGCCGGAGACCGCCGAAACCTGAGCCCCACCTGCCATGGTTCCCGATGCCTGCCCTTGGCATCCCCGGCCGGGACGGTTCGCCGCCCCGGCCACCTTCCGATCCCAAGGAGATCTCCATGGCCGCCCCCTTCGCCACCCTCGACCAGTTGGCCGCCCGGCATCCGGCGGAACTGACGCTGCTGGCGGCGGATGAGACAACCGGCCTGCGGGATGATGCGCGCGTTGATGCGGCCTTGCGCGACGCCTCGGTGGAGGTGCGCAGCATCCTTCAGGCCCGCTACACGCCGGCCGATATCGCCAATGTAGACGAGGGCTCGGCCGAGATCCTGGCGGTCTACACCATGGACATCGCGCTCTATCGGGTGGCGCTGTCCTTTGCCCGCTCCAGCGACCGGCTGAAGGAGGGCTATGAGAATGCGGTGAAGCGCCTGGAGGCCATCGCCGCCGGCAAGGGCGCGCTCACCATCGCCGCCGGCACCGCTGCTCCGGCGCCCACCGATGCGGACGAGGCCGGCGAGATCGGCCCCAACGGCGTGGTCATCGACGTGCCGCCGCGCATCTTCTCCCGCGAGACCTTTCGGGGGACGCCGGTGAGCGCCGGCATCTCCATCACCGTGGATGCCGCCGACTTCGGCCCGGTGGTGGCCAAGCTCATGGCGCTGGCGCGGTTCGACGGCTCCACACTCATGTCGGCCATCGGCGCCCTGGGCGAGAGCCAGACCCGCCGCCGCATTGAGAGCGAGAAGACCGCGCCCGATGGCACCCCCTGGGCGCCCAATCGCAACGGCAGCTCCATCCTGCTGGAGACCGGCCAGCATCTGCTGGGCTCGGTCGCCTGGACATCGTCCGCCGATCAGGCCGAGTGGGGCGCCTCCTGGCAATATGCCCATGTCCACCAGGACGGCGCGGTCATCAAGCCGACCACGGCCAAGAACCTGGCCTTCATGGCCGGCGGCCATCTGGTGCTGGCCAAGCAGGTCACCGTCCCGGCGCGGCCCTTCGTCGGCCTGTCGACCGACAACCGCACCGAGATCCTCGACCTGGTCACCGACGTGTTCGGCGGGCTGCTGGCATGATCGCGCCCGTTCCATTGGCGGATCTGATCGCGGCCGATCCCGTCCAGGCGCTCAAGGCGGCGGTGGTGGCGCGCCTCGCGGCACTACTGCCCGGCGTCAAGGTGGTGTCCCATCCCGGCCGCATCGACATCGCCGATGTGGTGGCAAAATCCGTGGTGGCCGCTCCCGGCATCGCTGTCGGTTGGTCGCGCATCCGCGCCCGGCGGCTGCTCGACGGCGGCTACGAGCTGGCGGTGGAGTTCGCCGCTTATGTGGTGACCGAGGATGCGGTCATCGCCGGCCGCCGCGTCGAGCGCGAGACGCTGGGCCTGGCCATCGGCCATCGGCTTCTGGCGGTGCTGGAAGATGCAGAGGCGCAGACCTGGGGCGCCATCGGCGCTCCCGGCCTGGTGCTCCCACCGGAGGCCGATCCGGCGCCGGAGCTCAAGCCCATGTTCACCGTCCGCGATGCGGCGGCCGGTGCAGCCTATTATGCCGTCACCTGGACGCAGTGCGTGGCGGATCTGGGCCGCAGCCTGTTCGCCTCCGACCGTCCCACCGTGACCGATCTGGACAGCACCGGCACCAGCCCCTTCGCGGACGTTGAGTTCCCCGACCAGATCCCGCCGGAAGTTCTGGCGTTGCTCGCCCAGGAGAGCGCCGATGGCGCTGCTTGAGCAGGAGATCCGGCGCCTGCACCGGAAGATCAACCAGACCGAGCGGCGCCTCGCCAGCACCAAGCTTAAGGGCACGGTGGCCGAGGTGGATGCGGACAAGCGCCGCTGCCGCGTCAAGATTGGCGCCACGGCGGAGGGCAAGCCGGTGCTCTCGCCCTGGATCGAATGGCGTGAGCCGGCGAACGGCTTTCTGGCCACCCACACGCCCATGCGGGTGGGCGATCTGGTCACGGTGGAAAGCCCGTCCGGCACCTTGGGCTCGGCCTCCATCGCGGTGCGCGACGCCTATTCCCGCGCCCAGCCGGCGCCCTCGGCCGCCGATGACGCTGTGGTGGAGAAGGTCGGCGGCCTGGTCATCACCCGCACCGATGGCGCTGTGGAGATCATCAGCGGCGGCGTCCGCGTCCGCATCGATAGCGCCGGCCTCACCGTCACCGGCGGCGACGTCTCCCACAATGGCAAGTCCATCGGCGCCGAGCACGCCCACACCAAGGTGATGAGCGGCATCTCGACCTCCGGTCCCCCTGTCTGAGGCTCCCCATGGCACCCGAACCCAAGCTCTCCTTCGTCGTCACCGATGCCGCCGGCCCCAAGGTGGCCGGCCGCGTGGCGAAGCCCGGCGACACGCTGCTGCTGACCGAGTTCGAGGCCCGCAGCGAACTGCTGGCCGGTGTGATCCGCCCTGCCACCGAGACCGAGGCGGTGGCCGAGGTGCCGGCGGACGACAAGCCCGCCCGGCGGCGTTGAAACCGGCTTTGAAAGGAGCTTGAACCCATGGCGCAGGCGGTGCGCTATCGCACGGGACTGGACCGGCGCACCGGGCAGGTGCTGACCGGCTGGGCGCATGTGCAGCAGTCTTTGGCCGTGATCTGGACCACCCGGTTTCGCGAGCGGGTGATGCGCCTGGCCGTGGGCTCCGAGCTGCGCTCCTGGCTGGCCGAGGATCTCAGCCCCGCCACCGCGCTCGGCATCTATGCGGACCTGGTGGTGGCCGCCCACACCTTTGAGCCGGAATATCGGCTCTCCGAGCTGCAGTTCGTCAATGCCAGCCGCGACGGCAGCCTCGCTTTGCGCCATTCCGGCACCTATTACCCGGAAGGGCGGTTCGGCGACTACAGCAAGGCCGTCCCGGTGGGCTATGGCGCCCCCATCGTGCTCGCCCAGCAGATCGCGCGGCGGCTGGCATGACGCAGATCATCGATCTCTCCCGCCTGCCGGCGCCCGATGCCATTGAGGCTCTGGATTACGAGACCTTGCAGGCGGCGTTCATCACCCGCTTCGAGGCCGCCTGGACCGCTGCCCGTGCCATCGATCCCAGCTTGCCCGCCTGGGACGTGGGCGCGCTGGAGACCGATCCAGCGGTGATCGCCTCGCAGGCCTGGTCCTATCTGCGCCTGCTGGATCGGGCGCGGGTCAATGACGCCGTCCGAGCCGTGCTGGCGCCGCTGGCCAAGGGCACCGACCTCGATAGCGTGGTCGCCCGCATCGGCGTCCAGCGCCTCACCGTCACCGCCGCGACCGATACCACAGCCGCGGTGATGGAGAGCGATGAGCGCCTGCTCATGCGCTACTTGCTCGCCTTCACCCGGCCCGCTGCCGGCAGTGCCGAGCGCTATCTGTTCGAGGCCTACACCGCCTGGCCGCAGCTGCTGCATGCGGCGGTCATCGGCCGGGCCATCCATGGCCGGCGCGGCGATACGGACATCGTCATCGCCGGCCCCGATGGCCGTGATGCGACGGACGCCGAGATGGCCCTGGTGCGCGATGCCGCCACCGCCGCCAGCGTGAAGCCGGAAGCCACCTCGGTGTCCGTGCTGCGGGCGACACGGCGCCTTTATGCGGTGCGTGGGCGCCTATTGCTGCCGGCGGGGCCGGATGCGGAGACCGTGCGGCTGGAGGCGGTGGCGCGCGTCACCACGGCGGCGGCCGAGCGCATGCGCATCGGGGCCGAGGTGCCCAGCATTTATCTCAGCGGCCGGGCCTATGGCTTGTCGGTGGTGCGAGTGGATCTCACCGAGCCGGCCGCGGACATTCCCGCCGCGCCTTATGTGATCCCGGTCCTCGGCGACGTGGCGCTCACGGTGGAGGTGGCGTCATGAGCACCGCCGCCGATCTGCTGCCGGACAATGCCCGCCCGTTCGAGCAGGCCTTGGCCCAGGCCATGACCGACACCTTGCCGGTGCCGGTGGCCGAGACCCTGGACCCAGCCACGGCGCCGGTGCGCTTCCTGCCTTGGCTGGCGGTCCATGACGGCGTGCGCCTCTGGTACTCCGATTGGAGCGAGGCCCGCCGCCGGCAGGTGATCGCCGAGGCGCCCCGCGCCGCCTGGCTGGTGGGCACCCGGCCCGGTGCGGTGACCTATCTCGCCTATGTGGACGGCCAACTGGTGGATGCGGTGGCCTATCCCGCTCGCTTCGTCCTCGGCCGTGCCCGCATCGGCCGCGCGCCCATCGGCCACCCGCCCTGGCTCGCCCGCTATCTGGTGCGCGTGCGCACCACCCGGCCATCCCATGCCCTGGTGGCCGGCCGCACCGTGCTGGGCCGCGCCCGGCTCAAGACCCCCAGCCGCGAACCCCGCCTCCGGTGCCTCGCTGCCCTGGTCGCCTCCAAGTCCCCCGAGACCGAATACCGGGTGGATTTCGGCCATGCCCGCGAACTGCTGCTGGCCGATGGCCCGGCGCTCGATGGTTCCCTCCACCTCGGCGCCTATGTGGCGCGCCGCAAGCTCTGAAGGCCCCCATGACCAAGATCGTCAGCTTCACCCAGGCGGAAGTGGCCGAGCCCGAGGACTTCGGCAACATCTCGCTGTTTGCCCGCGAGGGCGACGACCATATCGTCGGCGGCGCCATCGATTATGCCCACCATTGGGCCGACTTCACGCTCTCCCAACCGTCCTCCATCGAAGTCCGGCTCAATCCCGGCCGGCTGTTCGTGGGCGCTTTGGTCTATGCCGCCGATGCGCCCCTCGACATCAATCTCCAGATCCATCTGCCTTTGGTGACCGGCGACCGGCGCTATGTGGCGCTGCTGCTGCGCGGCGTCACCCAGACCGTCACCGCCCAGCGCATGATCGAGACCGATGCCGAGACCGGCGAGACCGTGGAACAGGCGGTGCCCAAGGTGGAAGCCCGTACGGTGGAGGTGGTGATCCAGCAGGGCCTGCCGTCACCCACGCCGCTGAAGCCGGCGGTGGCCGCCGACCAGTGCTGCCTCGCCTTCGTGGAGCTGGCCCCCACCGGCATCGTGGCAGTGGAGCTGGACCATGGCTCCCGCCTGAAAAGCCTCGCCGAAGTGGAAGGGCGGCTCACGCTGGTGGAGGGCGACATGGCCAACACCGTGCGCCGCACCACCACCCTCGAAACCGATGTGGCCAACATCGCCTCCCGGCTGAAGGACATTCCGCACCCCACCATCCTGCGCCAGCTCAAGCGCGACGTGGCCATTGTGCGCCGGCAACTGGCCATGCCGGACGAGGCCCGCGCGTATTGGTATGACGCCGGCCTGTTGCAGGATGCCTGGGACAAGACCCATCCCCATTGGCTGGCACGGGTGCGCGAGGGCATCCGTTTTCCCTGGGCCGCCGAGCGCGACAGCCAGCTGGCGCTGCTCGATCCCGGATCGGCCGCGGTGCGCATGGCCGGCACCTTGCTGTTGCCCGCCTGGAGCGAAGTGGTGCGGATTGAGGTGGCCGGCGACGGCGGCTCCACCAACATCTCCCAGCTCACCCATACGGTGACCACCGCCGTGCGCCGCGAGATCGCCCGCCAGGTGACCGAATATGGCGAGACCGTCACCGTGTGCGAGAACACGGCGGAATGGGCCAGCAGCTATGGCCATTCGGTGGGGGAATTGTTCACCACCAATGGCGAGACCTTCCAGGTGGTGGCCATTGCCGGCCAAACCGAGTGGGCCGGCCATGTCATCCGCGCCGTGCGCAAGGTCATCACCCGCACCGTCACCGACGTCTATTGGGACTATGTGACCGAGAGCTATGGGGTCAACGGCTCCATCTATGGCCAGACCTGGCTCTGCGCCCAGCCCATGGTGCTGACCTCCATCGACCTGTCCTTCACCCGCGTCGGCTCGGCCGGCGACGTGCATCTGTTCGTCTGCGAGTGCGATGAGGGCGGCCAGCCGCGCCTGGACCGGGTGATCGTCACCACCACCTTGGCCAGCGCGCAACTGGCCACCGGCTGGGTGACGTTCTCCCTCCGCCCCAGCCTGCTGGAGAGCGGCAAGCGCTATGCCTGGTTCACGGTGACCACCGGCAACCATGCCCTGGAGACCGTGTCCGGCAACAAGTTTGCTCAAGGCTCGCGCTTCGCCTGCACCGATGGCGCCTGGAGCCAGGTGTCCACCGACGTGGACTTTGCCATGCGCATCAAGGCGGCGAGCTTCGCCGCCACCCGCACCGTGGTGGAGTTCCAGCCGCTGACGCTGGAAAACGGCATGACCGAGATCCGCCTGCTGCATGGCGGCTGGGCGCCGGGCGGCACCGCCGTGACCTGGGAGGTGAAGCCCAGCACCTCCAACACCTGGCAGCCTCTGACGCTGAGCGATGCGGAAGCCTCCGACACCTTGGCCGGCCTGCCGGCTCTGGTGCAATTGCGGGCGGTGTTCGTGGGCACCACCGATCTGCAGCCGGCGCTGGTGCTGGACGCCAAGGCCCGCGCCATGACCTTCCGCCCCCGCGGCGAGATGGTGGCGGTGTCCAAGGTGCAGGCCTTCGGCCTCGCCACCTCGACCATCCAGCTGGAGATCGTGCTGGATGCGTTCGATGCCGCCCGCCACACGGTGGCGCCGAGGCTGATGATCGGATCGAGCGTGATCGCCCCGTCCGCAGTCTCCATCACCCCGGATCTGGTCAATGGGGAAAAGCGCACCGTGCTGGCCACCTTCGTGCTGGGCGCCCCGGTCAGCGAGGCGCGGGCGCGGGTGGACATGACCACCACCACCGTCACCGACGTGCCGTTCGTCCAGAACATCGCCCTCTATGCCCTGTGAGGAGGCCCCATGACCGATACGCCCATCACCGTGCCGGGCCTGTCCGGCCCCATCGATCCCGCCCAGACCTATCAGGTGGAATTGGCGCGCCCGGTGGCCGCCGCCGGGGTGCGTTTCCGGCCGCGCGGCGACCTGACCTTGCGCGGCGATCTGCTGGTTCAGCTCATCACGGAGAACGGGGCCGATGCCGTCCTTGCTGCCCAGCCCCGCTGACGATTACGCCGCCCCCCAGGACATGCGGCTGAACAAGGCCGCCTGGGATGCGGCTCTGGTGAGTGTCGGCGCCCGGCTGCGGGCGCTGGAGGCGGTCAAGGCCAGCTTCGAGGCGCTGATTGCGCTCGGCACCGGCCAGGCGCTGGAGGTGATCCAGGCCAATGTGGCGCCGCAGCTGTCCGCCTTGCGCCAGGCCCTGGCCGGCCTGGAGAGCGAGATCGCCCAGGCCCAGGACCAGATCCACGACATCATCATCGGTTCGGTGCCGGCGTCCGCGGTCACCGAGACCGCCAACCGCCTGTGGCTCACGCCGGCTCTCAAAGCGCGGATCGAGGCGGCGGCGGCACTGGCGAGTCCCGCGCTCACCGGCACACCCACCGCGCCCACGGCACCCGCCGGCACCGCCACCGGGCAACTGGCCACCACCGCTCATGTGGCCCAGACCCTGGCTGCGCTGGGCGGCGCCGGCAACCGCTTGCCCAATGCCAATGGCGCCGCCGGGCTGGCGGGGGTGAGCATCATTGGGCCACCCAACATGGACGCCGGCATTGCTGGCGCGCTGGGGCAGCATACGGTCTGGCTGCCGCCGGGGGTCATGGGCTGGTACCTGATCCAGCCGGACGAGGCTGTCGCCTATAGCTGGTTCGACTTCCACGACGGCGCCGGCAACCCGTTTCCGGTCCAGGCCGGCGAGATCTACCAGTGCTCGATCTATACCGGTAACCATCGGGCGGTGCAGCTCTATCTGGATCTGGTCTGGCTCGATGCCGCCGGCACGGTCATCGGCACCTCCAACAGCATCGGCGGCACCAACGCGGCCGGCGCCAGCGTCATCGCCTTCTCCGGCGCCAATGGCGGTGCCTCGCCGGAGGCGCCATCCGGTCCCCGCTTTGAGGATGCACGGCGCCTCTGGGTGATCTCCACCGCCCCGCCGGGCGCCGCGCGCGTGACCCCGCGCCTGGTCAAAGGCCCCACCAAGCCCGGCTTGGGCTCCTCCGCCATGTTCGCCTATCGGCCGTATTTCGGCGAGGCGGCGGCGGGCCAGGTGCTGCCATCCGCCTGGAGCCATGGGCCGGCGACAGCCGAGATCCGCGCCGCGGTGGATGGCCTGGTGGATGCCGCCCCTGGCGCCCTCGACACGCTGAACGAACTGGCGGCGGCCTTGGGCGACGATGCCAACTTCTCCGCCACGGTGGCCGCAGCTTTGGCCGCCCGCCTGCGGGTGGATGCCGCCCAGGGCTTGAGCGAGGCCCAGAAGGCACAAGGCCGAGCCAATCTCGGCGCTCAGGCGGCGCTCGCCTACACCCCGGCCAACAAGGCCGGCGACACCTTCACCGGCAACGTCACCATCGGCACCGCCTTCTACCAGACCGACGGCAATATTCAGATGCCTTGGGCCGGCGGGCGCTGGCTGCACCAGATGCTGCCCTATCACACCGACACCTGGTACCCGGACAGCCAGGGTGCGCCGCGCCTGTTCTATCAGTCCGGCGGCACCATCTGGCTGCGCGGCGCGGGCTGGACCGATCGCACCGCGCTCGCCGTCCAGCGCGGCGGTGACGGCGCCGCGCTGTTCCAGGTGGAAGGCAACGGCGACCTCTATGTGGGCTATTACGGCAACTATCTCTCGGGGGTGCTCGCCCGCGCCAAGAACATCCGCCTGGGCGGCCGTGGCTTCTGGGACATCCGCGTCGAGGCCGGCTCAATGGACCATATCGCCATCTCCGGCGAGGTGATGGTGGGGCTTGCGTCCTATTCGGCCGCTGACGGCAGCCGGAACATCGCCGGCTTCTATTACGCCGCCCTGCAGCAGCAGGACATCTGGGGCAACTGGTACGGCATCGCCGCCAGCTGAGACGAGAGAGTACCCATGGAGATCATCGAACACGGCCGCTGGGCCGACTATACCCCTGAGGCGGTCCACCCGCTGGCCCCGCCCAATGCCCTGTATTGGCGCCATCTGGAGACCGGCGAGGACTGGTATGTTTATTCGCGGCGGGTGTGGGCCATCGTCGGCGGCGTTGATGCCACCGGCACCCTCAAGATCCGCCTCGATGACGCCGACCGGGTGCTCATGCGCGAACGCGACGCCGTGCGCCTGATGCCGCCCACCGGCCGGGTCATCGAGCTGACCGGCGCCGACGTGGAAGAGCCGCCTTATGGCGCGCAACTGGTGGCCGGACGCTTCATCGCCCCCGCCG
>CALRNP020000143.1:0-14892 GCA_943369575.1 Azorhizobium sp. AG788
CGCCCGACGGCGCCCGCGCTAAACTCAGGCCAGGGCCTTGGACAAATTCTCGGACACCTTGTCCAGGAAGCCGGTGGTGGAGAGCCACTTCTGATCGGCGCCGACCAGCAGCGCCAGATCCTTGGTCATGTCGCCGGCTTCCACCGTGTCGATGCAGACCTTCTCCAGGGTATCGGCGAAGCGCTTCAACTCGGCATTGTCGTCCAGCTTGGCGCGGTGCGCGAGGCCGCGGGTCCAGGCGAAGATGGAGGCGATGGAGTTGGTGGAGGTCTCCTTGCCCTTCTGGTGCTCGCGATAGTGGCGGGTCACGGTGCCGTGGGCGGCTTCCGCTTCCACCGTCAGGCCATCGGGGGTCATCAGCACCGAGGTCATCAGGCCGAGCGAGCCGAAGCCCTGGGCCACGATGTCGGACTGCACGTCGCCGTCATAGTTCTTGCAGGCCCACACATAGCCGCCGGACCACTTGAGGGCCGAGGCGACCATGTCGTCGATCAGGCGGTGCTCGTAGGTGATCTTGCGCTTGGCGAACTCGTCCTTGAATTCGGCGTCGAACACCTCCTGGAAG
Organism: Azorhizobium sp. AG788; assembly: GCA_943369575.1. Classification (GTDB taxonomy): domain Bacteria; phylum Pseudomonadota; class Alphaproteobacteria; order Rhizobiales; family Xanthobacteraceae; genus Azorhizobium. The sequence goes on from CALRNP020000143.1 coordinate 566, forward strand.
ATGTCCTTGAAGCGCCCGTCATAGGCCTTCAGGATGGTGTTCTTCGTGGAGAGATAGACCGGATAGTTCCGGTTCAAGCCGTAGTTGAACGAGGCGCGGGCGAAGTCCTTGATGGACTCGTCGATATTGTACATGGACAGCGCCACGCCGGCGCCCGGGAATTTGTAGACTTCCCGCTCGATCTTGGTGCCGTCTTCGCCCACGAAGCTCAGCGTCAGGGTGCCCTTGCCGGGCACCTTGAAGTCGGTGGCGCGGTACTGGTCACCGAAGGCATGGCGGCCGACGATGATCGGCTGGGTCCAGCCGGGCACCAGGCGGGGCACGTTCTTGCAGATGATCGGCTCGCGGAAGATCACGCCGCCGAGAATGTTGCGGATGGTGCCGTTGGGCGACTTCCACATCTGCTTGAGGCCGAATTCCTCAACCCGGCCTTCGTCCGGGGTGATGGTGGCGCACTTGATGCCCACGCCGTACTTCTTGATGGCTTCGGCCGAGTCGATCGTCACCTGGTCGTTGGTGGCGTCGCGGTTTTCCACCGACAGGTCGTAGTACTTGAGATCCAGATCCAGATAGGGATGGATCAGCTTGTCCTTGATATACTGCCAGATGATCCGCGTCATCTCGTCGCCGTCGAGCTCGACGACGGGATTTGCCACCTTGATCTTCGCCATTTGGACGACCTTTTCGGGGCGCTCTGAGAGCGGTTAGGGCTATGCGAGCAGTCGGAATGGCACGCGCCCCGTTGAGCGCCGCCGACTCCTCTCCCGGCGCCGCCGCTATAGCATTGGTGGGGGAGCCGAGAAAGCAGGCGCAAGCCTCGACTTTCTGCGCAGGGCCATGCAACTGCAAAGGCTGATCGCGGAAAATCAGCGTCCGGGCGTCCAGGGCAGGGGCGGCGGGTGTGAAAACGAGATGACATACCCGGCGCCGCATCGGCCTCGGGAGGCGGGAAGAGGGACAGGATGTCGGGTTCGGGAACGGACAGCAGCAAGGCATGGACCGAAGGTGGGCCGGTGGTGATCCTGGTGGAGCCGCAACTGGGGGAGAATATCGGCTCGGCGGCGCGCGCCATGGGCAATTTCGGTCTCTCCCGCCTGCGCATCGTCAACCCGCGGGAAGGCTGGCCCAATGAGAAGGCCCGCATCTTCTGCGCCGGTGCCGATCGCATCCTGGAGAACGCGCAGCTGTTTCCCGATCTGCGCAGCGCCCTTCTGGACGTGACCTACGCGGTGGCGACCACCGCCCGCGAACGCGGCATGGCCAAGCCGGTGCTGTCGGCGGATGTGGTGGCGCAGGACACCGCCCGACGCCTCCAGGCCGGGGAGGACGTGGCCCTGGTCTATGGCCGCGAGCGCACCGGGCTTTATACGGAAGAGGTGTCGCTGTGCGACGCCATCCTCACACTCCCGGTCAATCCCGCCTTCGCCTCGCTCAATCTCGGCATGGCGGTGGCGGTGACAGCCTATGAATGGTCGAAGGTGATGAGCGGCGGCGCGCTGCCGTTCGCCCCGCCGGATCGTTCGCCGCCGGCGGAACGGGCGGATCTGTTCGCCTTCTTCGACCATCTGGAGCGGGAATTGGTGGATGCGTCCTTCTTCCGGTCGCCGGAGAAGCAGCCCTCCACCACCCGCAATTTGCGCAACATTTTCCACCGCTTCGCCTTGAGCAAGCAGGATCTGGCCACCCTGCACGGCGTGGTCACCGCCTTGGTGGAAGGCCGCCAGGGCCGGGAAAAGCGGAAATCCGACCGCAATGCCCGCGTGGCCGAGCGGCGCGCCCGCGCCATCGCGGCATCGGGCGGTCCCCGGCCTGCCGATCCGTCCGCGCCTCTCGGATCAGAGGAGGCGGAGTAGGGCAGGCCGACCAAAGCGAGGGCGGGCGTCCACCAATCCCCCCGCCCGCAGAGCCGCCCACAGATGCAGGCGCCGGAACGGTTTTGGGCCGTGCCCAGCCCGGCAACGGGGAGCGTCATCCACAGGCTGATGCAGGATCTGCGTTTTTTAGGGCCCTAGGGGTTTCAATCGCGGGGGGGTGTTGCTACATACACCTCACCAACCCAGCCGGTTCGCCGGCAAATGAGTTGGTCTTGGCGCGGGGTGGAGCAGCCCGGTAGCTCGTCAGGCTCATAACCTGAAGGTCACAGGTTCAAATCCTGTCCCCGCAACCAAAATGAAATGGCTCGCCCTCGTGGCGGGCCGTTTTCATTTTGAGCCTACGCGGCACGCGATCTAGCTGCACTGCGTCGTCTGCGACCACAGCGTTGTTATGGCTCCCATCCGCTTTCGGAACTGCCGGCCTGCGCGCGGCATTGCTTCTTCGACGCCTCGCCCGGAGGCATGAAGGTGCTGGACCCATGTCATCGCTTGCTCGACTTGCCCGCCAATGCAACCTCACGCTGGTCACCCCCGACGATCTCACATGGCGGCGCCGCAAGGCAGGGACAGGCTTCTCTTACCGGGATGAGGCGGGTCGCGCGATCACCGACGATGCCGCCCGCCGGCGGCTGGCATCCCTGGCCGTGCCGCCGGCCTATGAGGACGTGCGCTATGCCAGCGACCCGCGCGCCCATCTCCAGGCGGTGGGGATCGATGCGGCGGGGCGGATGCAATATCGCTATCACCCCGATTGGGAGCATGTGCGCGAACTGCGCAAGGCGCGGCGGCTGGCGAAATTGGCCCAGGCGCTGCCGAAGCTGCGGCGGGTGCTCGCCCGGAATCTGGCCGCGCCCGAGCCCACCAAGGCGTTTGCGCTGGCGGCAGTGGTGGAACTGGTGGCCGTCACCGCCATTCGCGCCGGCAGCGACAGCTATGCCCGCGCGCGCGGCACCCGCGGCGCCACCACGCTGTTGAAATCCAACCTCACCATCGCCGGCGAGGACCGCGCCGTGTTCCGGTTCAAGGGGAAGGGCGGGCAGGCGGTCACCAAGGAGATCTGCGTGCCGCGTTATGTGGGCGTGCTCCAGCGGCTGAACGCGCTGCCGGGTCGCCGCCTGTTTCAGTATCGCGGCGCCGACGGTTCACTGCATCCGGTACGGGCGAGCGAAGTGAACGCATTCCTGAAAGACATGTCCGGCGCGCCGATCTCGCTCAAGGATTTCCGGACCTTGGTGGCCTCGGCCGGCGTACTGGAGACCCTGGCGCAGGCGGCCCCCGCCAGCAGCGCTCGGGCACGGCGCTCACAAGTGCTCTCGGCGGTGCGCGAGGCGGCGGAGCAATTGTCCAATACCCCGAACGTGTGCCGCAAAAGCTATGTGCACGCCACCGTCGTCACCGCCTTCGAGAGCGGCGCACTGGAGCGATTCTCCCGCATGTTGAAGGGCTGCCGCTCGGCGCAGAAGCGCGCCGAAATCTTGGCCCGCATCGTCGCCCGCGCCAAGCTCGATATCGCCGAAGCCGCGACCTAGCGCGTGGATCAAGACAAATGTGTTGCGCTCCGTCGTCATTTTTGACGGCGGACTACGTTTCTGACGTCGGAGCGCTGCGGCCCAGAACTGCCGGCCGCCCCGCGCATCGCCCCGCGCGCCCCCTGCTTGCGATTGGCGCAGATAGCGCATTAACTGTGCGCCAGGAGGGCCGCAGAAGCCCGCCGCGAGGAAATGTAGCCGGAGGTGTTGGCAGCGGTGGACACGGTCCGCCGTGCTGGCGGGTTCGCCCCTGAGACAGACGCGCACGACACCAAGTGATCGTCGCACGCGTCACCGGGAGGCCGTCAGGCCATGTCCACGCTTCCGCTGGGTCGGACGCTGGGGGCTTCCCCTTGCGCACCCCGTAGGGAAGGACGCGACATGGACCAACGGGATATCCGTTTGGCCTGGGAAACATTCCTGACCGATGGGCGCCCACCCGTGGGCGTTCCGGCTTCGTTGCTGGCGTCCTGGGAGCGCTCCCGCACGCTCGGCGTTGGCGCCGGACGCACCGAGGCGCCGCTGGCGGACGAGCCGGAGATCTTCCGGCGGCGCTCCCAGAATGCCAGCCTCGTGGGCGCCGCCCGCCCTGCGCTGGATCGCTCCACCCGCTTCCTGGCGGATGCCGCCTCCATGATGATCCTGGCCGATGCCAGCGGCTTCATCGTGGAGACCGCCGGTGATCCGCGGGTGATGGACAAGGGGCGGCGCAATCATCTGGAAACCGGCGGGCGGTGGGATGAAGCCACCATCGGCACCAATGCCATCGGCACCGCCCTGGCGGATGGGCGTTCGGTGGAGATCTGCGGGGCCGAGCATTTTTGCGAGGAGGTGCAGCGCTGGACCTGCGCCGCCACGCCGGTGTGTCATCCCCTGGATGGCGAACTGCTGGGCGTGGTGGACATCTCGGGTCCGGCCGCCTCGTTCAACCCGCAGAGCCTGTCGCTGGCGGTGGCCATCGGCCAGGAGATCGAGGCCTCCCTCGGCCGCGCCGCGAAGATGGAGCATGAGGTGCTGTTGCGGCATTTCGTGTCGAAGCGGTCCATCTGGTTGAGCGAAGACATCTTGGTGGTGGATCGGCGCGGCATGCTGGTGCATGCGGCGCATAAGGCCGGCACCGGGAGCGGACTGGCGGGCGACATCCGCCAGATGATCGGCGCCGCCTCCCTGGAGGCCTGGGAGGCCAATTGCCGGCGCCGCTTCCCCAATGCCAGCCTGGAAATCGTGAAGCGGGATGATGCGGTGGTTGGCTGCCTCATCGTTCTGCATACCGCCCGACGCCGATCGGGTTCCCCGGCAGCGGTGTCCCGACCCGCTGGAGAGGAGGGGCTCGCGTTCGAGCAGATCCTCGGCAATGACCCGGCACTGCACGCGGCGCGGGAGCGGGCGCGGCGGCTGGCGGCCAATCGGTTGCCCATTCTCATCGAGGGGGAGACCGGCGTCGGCAAGGAATTGTTTGCCCGCGCCATCAAGGGCGCCAGTCCGGACCCGGACGGGCCGTTCGTGCCGGTGAATTGCGGCGGCATGGCGCGCGAATTGATCGCCAGCGAACTGTTCGGCTATGCCAAGGGCGCGTTCACCGGGGCCGACGAGCATGGCCGCGCCGGCAAGATCGAGAAAGCGGACGGCGGCATTCTGTGCCTGGATGAAATCGGCGAAATGCCCCTCGACCTGCAATCCTATCTGCTGCGGGTGCTGGAGGATGGCGTGGTCTACCGCGTCGGCGAGCATGAGGGCCGCCGCGTCACGATCCGCATCCTGGCCATGACCAATCGCGATCTCTTGGCGGAAGTGGAGGCCGGGCGGTTCCACCGCGACCTCTATTATCGCATTGCCGCCGCGCGGCTGCGGATTCCACCGCTGCGCGAGCGGGGTGCGGATGTGGTGCTTCTCGCCCAGACATTTGCCGCAGCGGCCGCCACCCGGCTGGGTCGCAGCCCGCTGGTCTTTTCCGCCGCTGCACTGGCCCGCATGCAGGCCTATGGCTGGCCGGGCAACATCCGCGAACTGCGCAACGTGGTGGATACCCTGGTGGCATTGGCGGAAGGCGATCAGCTGGACGAAAGCGACCTGCCGCCCGAGGTGCTGGCATCACCATCTCCGTCCTCCGGACATGTTTCACGCCCGCTCAATAGCGGTCGTGACGGTTCCACCCCGCTACAAGGCGTAGATCTCAAGGCGGCTGAACGGGCCGCCATTCTGGACCAGGTGAATGCCTGCGGCGGCAACCTCACCGAAGCTGCGCGACGCCTCGGCATTGCCCGCTCGACGCTCTATGTGCGCCTCGCTGAATATGGTGATGGGCGGGCGTTCAAGAATTGATGTCTGCACCCGCAGGGCTGTCCGTCCGCTGGACGTCCGTTCGGAGCACTGTCCGATATCCAGACGTTCGCAGACGCAAAGCCGGTGCAACGCAGATGCGGTAAGGTGTTGCAAGCTTTGAACAGACCAGAAGCCAAGTAAACTGGCACGCCTTGTGCCCCCTTCCAGATAGCCCGGCTCAACAGAAGCCGGCTCGGACAGGAGGACACGCGTGAACATCCAGGCACGGCACGTCAGAAGCGTCCAAGTGCTCGGCATTGATGCCGGTGGCACCATGACTGATACGTTCTTCGTCGATTCCGATGGCGATTTCGTCGTCGGCAAGGCGCAGAGCACACCGCAGAATGAGGCCCTGGGCCTCATCGCCTCCAGCGAGGATGGGCTCGGCAGTTGGGGGCTATCGCTGGCGGAGGGCCTTCAGGGCCTGCAGACCGGCGTCTATTCCGGCACCGCCATGCTCAACCGCGTGGTCCAGCGCAAGGGGCTGAAATGCGGCCTCATCGTCAATGCCGGCATGGAAGACTTCCACCGCATGGGCCGGGCGATCCAGTGCTATCTGGGCTACGCCTATGAGGATCGCATCCACCTCAACACCCATCGCTACGACCCGCCGCTGGTGCCGCGCAATCTCACCCGCGGGGTGGCCGAGCGCATCGACATGTTCGGCACCGTGGTCATCCCGCTGCGCGAGGAGACCGCCCGCGCCGCCGCCCGCGACCTGATCGCGGCGGATGTGGAAGGCATCGTCATCAGCCTCCTGCATTCCTACAAGAACCCGGCCCATGAGCGCCGGGTGCGCGACATCGTCATCGAGGAAATCGCCAAGAGCGGCAAGGCGATCCCGGTCTTCGCCTCGGCGGATTATTACCCCGTTCGCAAAGAGACCCACCGCACCAACACCACCATCCTGGAGGGCTATGCGGCCGAGCCCTCGCGGCAGACGCTGAAGAAGATCTCCGACGCCTTCAAGGAGCATGGCACCAAGTTCGATTTCCGGGTGATGGCCACCCATGGCGGCACCATCTCCTGGAAGGCCAAGGAACTGGCCCGCACCATCGTCTCCGGCCCCATCGGCGGGGTCATCGGCGCGAAATATCTGGGCGAAGTGCTCGGTTATAACAACATCGCCTGCTCCGACATCGGCGGCACCTCGTTCGACGTGGCGCTGATCACCCAGGGCGAACTGACCATCAAGAACGACCCGGACATGGCGCGCCTCGTCCTGTCGCTGCCCCTGGTGGCCATGGACAGCGTAGGGGCGGGGGCTGGCTCCTTCATCCGGCTCGATCCCTACACCAAGGCGATCAAGCTGGGGCCGGACTCGGCGGGCTATCGGGTCGGCGTGTGCTGGAAGGAGAGCGGCATCGAGACCGTGACCATCTCCGACTGTCACATGGTTCTGGGCTATCTGAACCCGGACAATTTCCTCGGTGGTGCGGTGAAACTGGATCGCCAGCGCTCGGTGGATGCCATCAAAAAGCAGGTGGCCGATCCCTTGGGCCTGTCGGTGGAAGATGCGGCGGCGGGCGTGATCGAGCTGCTCGACAGCGACCTGCGCGATTATCTGCGCTCGATGATCTCGGCCAAGGGCTACAGCCCGCAGAGCTTCGTCTGCTTCTCCTATGGCGGCGCCGGCCCGGTGCATACCTATGGCTATACCGAGGGGCTCGGCTTCGAGGATGTGATCGTGCCGGCCTGGGCGGCGGGCTTCTCCGCCTTCGGCTGTGCGGCGGCCGATTTCGAATATCGCTACGACAAGTCGCTCGACATCAATCTGGCGCCGGATGCGTCCGAGCCCTTGGCGGAGAAGGCATCCAAGACCCTCCAGGAGGCCTGGAATGAACTCACCCACAATGTGCTGGAGGAGTTCAAGCTCAATGGCTACGACGCCGACCAGGTGACGCTCCAGCCCGGCTACCGCATGCAGTATCGCGGCCAGCTCAACGATCTGGAGATCGAGTCGCCGCTGCCCTCCGCCGACACCGCGCAGGACTGGGCCAAGCTGGTGGATGCGTTCAACGCCACCTATGGCCGGGTCTATGCGGCCTCCGCCCGCTCGCCGGAGCTGGGCTATTCGGTCACCGGCGCCATCATGCGCGGCTCGGTGCCGATCCAGAAGCCGAAGATCCCCAAGGAGCCGCTGGAGGGCGAGACACCGCCAGCCGACGCTTTCCTCGGCACCCGCAAGTTCTATCGCAAGAAGCGCTGGGTGGATGCGCAGCTCTACCGGATGGAGAGCCTGCGCCCCGGCAACCGCGTCGCCGGCCCCGCCATCATCGAATCCGATGCCACCACTTTCGTGGTGCCGGACGGCTTCGAAACCTTCCTCGACGGCCACCGCCTCTTCCATCTCAAGGAAGTCTGAGCCCGGCCCGTCCATTCCCAATCAAATCAAGGAAACGCCAAGATGAACGTCAATGTCCGGCCCCAGGGCGCCCAAGGCGCCACGCGCGGCATCGTGCGCGGCGGGGAAACGCTGAAAGAGCATCGTGACCGCCTGATGGAGGCGACCCGCCGCACCAAGCACTATGCGGGCTTGGAAAAGCTGGAACTACGCGACACCCAGCCCATCCATTACAACAAATTGTTCTCCCGGCTGCGGGCTGGGGTGGTGGATGCTCGCGAAACCGCCAAGAAGATCGCCGCCTCGCCCATCGTCGAGCAGGAGGGAGAACTGTGCTTCACCCTCTATAATGCGGCGGGCGACAGCATCCTCACCTCCACCGGCATCATCATCCATGTGGGTACCATGGGTGCGGCGATCAAATACATGATCGAGAATGACTGGGAGAGCAATCCCGGCGTCCATGACAAGGATCTGTTCTGCAACAATGATTGCCTGATCGGCAATGTGCATCCCTGCGACATCCATACCATCGTGCCCATCTTCTGGGAGGGCGAACTGATCGGCTGGGTGGGCGGCGTCACCCATGTGATCGACACCGGCTCGGTGGGGCCGGGCTCCATGTCCACGGGGCAGGTGCAGCGCTTCGGCGACGGCTATCAGATCACCTGCCGCAAGGTGGGCGCCAACGACACGCTGTTCCGCGACTGGCTGCACGAAAGCCAGCGCATGGTGCGCACCACGCGCTATTGGATGCTGGACGAACGCACCCGCATCGCCGGCTGCCACATGATCCGCAAGCTGGTGGAAGAGGTGGTCGCGGAAGAAGGCATCGAGGCCTATTGGAAGTTCGCCTATGAGGCGGTGGAGCATGGCCGCCAGGGATTGCAGAACCGCATCAAGGCCATGACCATTCCCGGCACCTACCGGCAGGTGGGCTTCGTGGATGTACCCTATGCCCATGAGGACGTGCGGGTGCCGTCCGATTTCGCCAAGCTCGACACCATCATGCATTCGCCCTCGGAGATCACCATCCGCGGCGACGGCACCTGGCGGCTCGACTTCGAAGGCGCCAGCCGCTGGGGCTGGCACACCTATAATGCCCATCAGGTGAGCTTCACTTCGGGCATCTGGGTGATGATGACCCAGACACTGATCCCCTCCGAAATGATCAATGACGGGGCGGCCTATGGCACCGAGTTCCGCCTGCCCAAGGGCACCTGGATGAACCCGGACGACCGCCGCGTCGCCTTCTCATATTCCTGGCACTTCCTGGTGTCGTCTTGGACGGCGCTGTGGCGCGGCCTGTCGCGTTCCTATTTCGGGCGTGGCTATCTGGAGGAGGTGAATGCGGGCAACGCCAATACCTCCAACTGGCTCCAGGGCGGCGGCTTCAACCAGTATGACGAAATCCATGCGGTGAATTCGTTCGAATGCGCCGCCAACGGCACCGGGGCGACCGCGGTGCATGACGGCCTGTCCCATGCCGCCGCCATCTGGAATCCGGAAGGCGACATGGGCGACATGGAGATCTGGGAACTGGCGGAGCCGCTCATCTATCTGGGCCGCCAGATCAAGGCTTCCTCGGGCGGCGCCGGCAAATATCGCGGCGGCTGCGGGTTCGAGAGCCTGCGTATGGTCTGGAACGCCAAGGACTGGACCATGTTCTTCATGGGCAATGGCCACATCACCTCCGATTGGGGCTTGATGGGCGGCTACCCGGCCGCCTCCGGCTATCGCTTCGCCGCCCATGACACCGGGCTGAAGGAGCTGATCGCCTCCGGTGCGCCGCTCCCGTTCGGCGGCGATACCGATCCGCAGAACCCCACCTGGGATGCCATGATCCCCGATGCCAAGATCAAGCGCGATAAGCAGGCGATCACCACCGAAGAAATGTTCAAGGATTACGATCTCTACCTCAACTACATGCGCGGCGGCCCCGGCTTCGGCGATCCCATCGACCGCGATCCACAGAGCGTGGTGGATGACATCAACGGCGGCTATCTGATCGAGCGCTTCGCCCTGCAGGTCTATGGCGTGGTGGCGGCGAAGGGGGCGGATGGCGCCTTCACGGCGGACATCGCGGCGACAACGGCGCGGCGCATCGAGATCCGCGCCGAGCGGCTGGCCAAGTCCGTGCCCACCCGCGAATGGATGAAGGGCGAGCGGGAGAAGATCCTGGCCAAGGACGCCGGCGACCACGTCAAGCAGATGTTCGCCTCCTCCTTCAAGCTGGGACCGCGCTTCTTCAAGGATTTCCAGACCTTCTGGGATCTGCCGGCGGATTGGAAGCTGCTGGAGGAAGAGATCGGCATCCCCCATTACGGCTCGCATTACCACATGGACGTGTCGGAGCTGCCCGACGTGAAGACCGTCCAGTTCGTCGAGCAATAGCGCCTCCGGCACCGGCGGCTCTCGCCGGTGCCATCCGCCGCAATGATCAAGAAATCAGGAGGACACCATGGCCTATACCCGCGCCAAGATCGCCGATCTGGTGGACGGCAAGATCGACCACGATACCCTGCACCAGATGCTCGCGACCCCGAAGGATCCCGAGCGCTTCTCCATCTATCTGGAGATCCTGCAGCAGCGCATGCCGTGGGATGACAAGATCATCCTGCCGCTCGGCCCCAAGCTCTACATGGTCCAGCGCAAGGACACCAAGCAGTGGAAGATCCGCTGCGAATGCGGCCACGACTTCTGCGACTGGCGGGAGAATTGGAAGCTGTTTGCCCGCGTGCATGTGCGCGACACGCCGGAGAAGATGGAGGAAATCTATCCGCGCCTGATGACGCCCACCTCCAGCTGGCAGGTGCTGCGGGAATATTACTGCCCCGAATGCGGCACCCTGCATGACGTGGAAGCGCCCACCCCCTGGTATCCGGTGATCCGCGACTTCGAGCCGGACATCGACACCTTCTATAAGGACTGGCTCGGACTGCCGGTGCCGGAGCGGGTGGAGGCGGCCTGAGGAGCACTCAGGCGGCCGGATAGAGCGGCGCCAGACGCGCGCGGTGGACGGTCGTTTGCGACCACTGCCGCGCGCGTTTTCAACCCACGAGTGGGCCGGGCGGCTGCGTCTTCGCCAATTTGACGGTGTTCCATTGGCGTTGCCCCAGCTTCTATCCAGCAGGGACTTCGCTCTGGCGGTTGGTTGGACCTGCGCAACCGACCATCGTCTGGGCCGGCTGGTTCGCCGCGGACGTTACCCGTCTGCCTCGAGATGGCACTCGACTTGCCCGGTCTCGTCTTGCTGCAAGCACGGTGGCATTTCGGCGCAGATCGGCAGGGCGCGGGCGCAGCGGGCGAAGAACGAGCATCCGGCGCGCGCACGGGTCGGATCGGGTTGCTGTGTGTTCTGGAACACGTCGGGTAATCCCAGGCCCGGTTCCGGCGTCAGCACCGAGTCGAGCAGGGCGCGCGTATAGGGATGACGCGGCCGGCTGAACATCGTGTCCGTATCCGAAGTCTCGATGATGCGGCCGAGGTACATCACCGCGACCCGCGACGCGATGTGCTCGACCACCGCCAGATTGTGCGTGATCAGCAGATAGGTCAGTTCGAATTCGCGGCGCAAATCCATCAGGAGATTGAGGATCTGCGATTGCACCGAGACGTCAAGCGCCGACGTCGGCTCGTCGCAGATCACCACCGACGGGCGCATGATCAGGGCGCGCGCGATCGCGACGCGTTGGCGCTGGCCGCCGGACATCTGGCTGGCATAGTTGCCGTAGACCCGTCGCGGCAGGCCGACGATGTCGAGCATGCGCTCAGCTTCCGCCCGCCACTGTGCCGGCCCACCGAGGCGATGGATCTTCAGGGGTTGTGCGATGATGTCACCGACGGTGTGGCGCGGGTTGAGTGAGGAATAGGGATCCTGGAAGATCGGCTGGATCCGGCGCGCCAATGCCATGCGGTTCAGGCTCTCGATCGGCAGTCCATCGATCATCACGTCGCCGCTGGTGGGGCGATCCAGCCCCAGCATAATGCGAGACAGGGTGCTCTTGCCGCTGCCGGACTCGCCGACCAGGCCGAGCACTTCGCCCTTGTGGAGGCGGAGCGAGACGTCATCGACGGCGCGGAGCGGCCGTTTCTTGCCGAACAGACCATCGCCGACCATGAAGTTCCGCGTCACCGCAGCGAGCTCGAGAATAGGCGTCACACTCACGCCGAACCCTCCTGAACGAGATGACAACGCACCGTGTGGTCGTGGGCCACATTAACCACCTGAGTCGGCGCGCGGCAGGTATCGGTCGCCAGCGGGCAGCGGCCACGGAACGTGCAACCGGGGTCGTTGCCGATGAGGCTGGGGACAATGCCGGCGATGGTTCCGAGCGGTTGGCCGCGTGCGGTTCGCCCGGGGACTGGGATGCAGGCCAGAAGCCCGCGCGTATAGGGATGCAGCGGTCGGCGGAAGACCTCGTCGACGGTCCCGGTCTCGACGAATTCGCCGCCGTACATCACCGCGACCCGATCGGCGACACGGGCGACGACCCCGAGATCATGGGTGATCAACACCATCCCCATGCCGGTCTCGCGGCGCAGGTCGGCGAGCAGGTGCAGAATCTGCGCCTGAATGGTGACGTCCAGCGCCGTGGTCGGTTCGTCGGCGATCAAGAGGTCCGGCTCGCACATCAACGCCATGGCGATCATCACCCGCTGGCGCAGACCGCCCGACAGTTGATGGGGATATTGGCCGAGCCGATTTTGGACGGCCGTCATGCCGACCCGCTCCAGCAGATCCACGACCCGGTCGCGGATGGAACTTCTGCTCATGCGGCGATGGCGCCGAAGGGTTTCGGCCAATTGATCGCCGATCGTATAGGCCGGGTTGAGCGAGGTCATCGGCTCCTGGAAGATCATCGCCATGCGGTCGCCCCGGATGTCGGCGAAGGCGCGTTCGGACAACAACGAGAGGTCGATGCCATCGAAGCGCATATGCGCGGCGCGCCGCTGGGCGCGTTGCGGCAAAAGTCCCATCAGGGTGAGCGAGGTCAGGGACTTGCCGCAGCCGGATTCGCCAACGATGCACAGGGTCTCACCCTTGGACACCGTGAGGTCGATGCCCCGTACGGCTCGCAAGAGACCGGCGGGCGTCGGCAAGTCGACATGGAGGTCGGAGACTTCGAGAAGTGGGCTCAATTTCGGGTCTCCGGGGCCATTATGTCACGAAGACCATCTCCCAGCAGATTGATCGCCAGGACGAGGCCGAACAAGGCGAGGCCGGGTAGGGTGATCAGCCAGGGATGGAAGAACATCTCGCTCTTGCCCTCAGCCAGCATCAGGCCCCAGGAGGGTTGCGGCGGGGGAACCCCGAGGCCGAGAAAGGAGAGGGCGGCTTCCAGCAAAATGGCGTGAGCCATCTCCAGCGTCGCGACGACCACCAGGGCATTGACGACGTTTTCCAACACCTCGTGCCAGAGGATGTAGGCCGTCGAGCATCCCAGCGCCTGGGCCGCCGTGACATATTCCTGCGATCGGATCTGCAATGTGACGGAGCGCATCACCACGGCGAAGCGATCCCACAACAGGCACCCCAGCATGATGATCACCACCTCCAGCGAGGCGCCGAAGGAGGCGATCACCGCCAGCCCGACCAGCACCACCGGCATCGATAGCCGAGACGTCACCAAGAAGCTGATCACCAGATCGACACGCCCACCGAGGAAGCCGGCGAGAACGCCGAGCGTGGTGCCGATCAGCCCCGAGATCAACGCGGCGATCAGGCCGATGCTCAACGAGATGCGGGATCCATAGATCAGACGGCTGAGATAGTCGCGCCCGAGCCGATCGGTGCCGAGCAGATGCTGGGTTGTCGCCTTTGGTGAATCGTAAAACCAGGCGTGCCAGATCGGCGGACGCAACCGCGCCCCGAGGTCCTGGGCCAACGGATCGTAGGGAGCGATCAGCGGCGCGAAGATCGCGAATAATAGGACCAGGCCGACCACGGCGGCGCCGACCAGGGCCCCCTTGTGGGCGAAGAGGCGTTGGCCGGCGATGCGGCCGATGATCGATGGTGTGCGCTCGAACGGGTTTGCGGGGGAATGGGGCATTGGGGCTTCATCCGAGGCGAATGCGCGGATCGAGCCACGCGTTGAGCAGGTCGGCCAACAACGTCAGCACGACATAGAACAGGGACACCATCAGCACGATCGCCTGGACCACCGGCAGGTCGGAGCGCGAAATCGACTCCCACGCCAGCGATCCCAAACCGGGCAAGGCGAACACCGCCTCAATCACCACCGAGCCGCCGAGCAT
>CALRNP020000144.1:0-14786 GCA_943369575.1 Azorhizobium sp. AG788
CGGCAAAGTCCAGCCGCAGCGGGCCGACGGCGGTGTAATAGCGCAGGCCGATGCCCACCGAATAATACATGGCACTGAAGTCCGGCATCTCCGAGGCGAACGCCGCGCCCATGTCGAAGAACGGCACGATGCCGATGGTGTCGGTGATCTTGAACCGCAGCTCGGTGGAGGCGGTGAAGAAGCTCAGGCCGCCGATGACGATGCCCTGCGCATTGTGCGGGCTGGCGGTCTGGTAATCAAAGCCGCGCAGCGAGCCGCCGCCGCCCACATAGAAGCGCCGCTGCGCCGGCACATCGAGCAATTGCGGCCCGATCAGCGAGCCGGCGGCCACCTTGCCGGCCAGGATCCAGCGCTTCTCCTCGTCGAAGGCGTGATAGGCCGAGAGCGAGCCCTTCACCATCACCGTGCCGGCGCCGCTGTCGCCAAAGGCCGCGAATGGCTCCACGGTGGCGCTGAACTTGTAGCCGCGGCTGGCGTCGAGCGCATTGTCGGTGGTGTCGGCGGTCACGCTCACCGGCACGCCGGCGATGAAGGGATCGGTGGTGCCATAGGTGTCCTGGACCGTGGACTGCTCCAGATCCACGCCCACCTGTCCGTTCCAATCGTCATTGAACCGATGCCGGATGCCACCCAGGAACGTCACGCCTTCGCGGACATAGGCATTGGTGACTTCGCGCAGCGCGGCAGCTTCCGCTACCAGGTCTTCATTGGCGGTGAAGATGCCCGGCTTGGAAAAGCTGGCCGAGACCTTGTAGCCGAACGGATCGGCGGTCGGCACCGCGTCCGAGCCCTCGCTGTACCAGGTCACCTGAGCATCCAGGCGCAGGGTTTCGCCGCCGCCGAACAGATTGCGGTGGCCCCAGAAGGCATTGGCGGACGAGCCGTCGGTATTGGAATATTTGGCGCCGAAGCCCACATAGCGCGGCTCGCGCTCGCCCACCTCCACCTCGATGGGCAGTTGCCCCTGGGCATTGAGCCGCTCGGCCTCGCGGAAGCGCACCGAGCCGATGATCTCATAGCCCGCCAGCCGCTTGCGCAGATCCGCGAGGCGCTGCGGCGAAAACGGCTCGCCGGGGCGGATGTCGATGCGGTCGGTGACGAACTTGGGGTCCAGCCCCTTGGTGCCGGAGACGGTGAACGGGCCGAAGGTCGCCACCGGGCCGGGATCCACCCGGAAGGTCACGTCGAGCCGATGGGAGGCGTGATCCGCCACCACGTCTTTGCCGGCCACCTTGGCAAAGGGGTGGGCCTGGTCGCGCAAGGTGCTCACGATCACCCGTTCGGCGCCGGTGACGGCAGTGGCCTTTGCGGGCTCGCCCGGCACCAGCCGCATCTGGCTGAGGCTCGGCGCCCCGACCAGCGGGCGCCCGGCGGCATCCAGCAGCCGGATGGTGCCGAAGGTGAACTGCGGGCCGGTATCCACCTTCACCACCACCGGCACTTTGCCGGCCTGCCGCGCCCGCTCCACCGCATCGAAGGCGGTGGGGGCGTCCGCCGGCACGCCGGCGACGGTGATGTCGATGCGGCCACCGTAATAGCCGGCCGAATAGAGCGCGGCGACGATACGTTCGCGATCCGCCAGCGCCCGGCGAACCAGGCCGGCGGCACCGGAGGGGGCGGTGGTCTTCAGCCGGTCGAGGTTCGAGGCGTCCGTGACGCTGGAGCGGGCCGCGCTGTCGCCGGTGACGTCGATGGTCAAGGCATATGGCACCGCATCTGCCGCGGGCGCTTCGCCGCCGGGATGGTTCGGATTGAACCAGGCCAAGGCTTTGTTGAAAAAGGTGCCGTCGAAGATGCCGGTATCTTGGGCGCGGGCAGACGGGCAGGCAAAAGTGAACGACACCACGCCCAGCGTCACCGCCCCGAGGGTGCGCACGCCAGATCCCGTGAGCCGGCGCGTCGTGCGCTGCATGCCCCGAGATCGTAGTCGCGCCGAATTCAACCGCAAACGCACCCCGCCACCCATTACTGGCCGCATTATGCGGCCGAAACCCGGAAAGAATGTGACCTCTCCAGGGTCTAGCCGCTCACGCAGGTGCGGCAAAGCCCCTGAGGCCCGGTTTATGCCAAGGCCCATGTCCCCAAGCTTTCCAGGCGGCAGAAGGATCCCGCAAAATCCTGCGCATGCTGAACGAAGTGTGAGCGCCCGCCCGGCGCGGGTTGGCTGCCGCTTGATGCGGATCAAGGCGGCGCCTGGCCTGGGGCAGAGCATCGGACGTTGAAACGGAGGAGCCCATGAAAGCCGAAGACGTCATGACCCGCGCGCCCTTGACCGCCCAGCCGGACGAGCGGGTGCGGGAGGCGGCCGAGCGCATGGTGGCCGCCCAGATCAGCGCTTTGCCGGTGGTGGATGCGGCCGGCGCGCTGGTGGGCCTCATCTCCGAGGCCGACCTGTTGCATCGGGCGGAACTGGGCACCGGCCGCACCCGCTCGCGCCTTTCGGCGCTGATGCGGGGAGATGGCGGGCTGGCGGCGGATTATGTGGAATCTCATGCGGTTCTGGTGCGCGACGTGATGGCGAGCGAGGTGCTGACCATCGCACCGGACACCCCGCTGGCCGACGTTGTCCGCCTGATGGAAAGCCATCACGTCCGCCGCCTGCCGGTATTGGAGGATGGGCGACTGGTGGGCATCGTCAGCCGCGCCGACCTCATGAAAGCCATGGCCGCGGCGGGCAAATGGATGAATGCCCTGGATGCCGCCGCCGTCGATGCCGCCCCGCCGGGCACCGCCGAGGGCGATGGGGCGGTGCGGGACTGGATCGTGGCGCAAATCGCCCGCCAGCCGTGGGCGCCGCAGCTGGGGATCACCGTCATCGTCGCCCATGGGGTGGTGCATCTGTGCGGGGTCATCCTGGTGGCGGAACAGCGCAACGCCTTGCGGGTGCTGGCGGAACAGGCGCCGGGGGCGGTGGCGGTGAAGGACCATCTGGTGTTCATCGAGCCGCTCTCCGGCGCTTTCGTCGACCCGCCCGACGGCCCGCCGCCGGCCGGGATCTGACCGGGGCGGGCCTTTCATCCTCACGGCGGGGGCGTCGATGCGCCTTATATTCAAGCCTGAATACAGGCTTGAATATGCCGTCATTTCTGCTTCACTCGCAGGCGAGATCGGCTGCGCGGGCGGTGCCGCGCTGGGCCTATGTCCCTGTTCCTGCGAGGAGTTTCGCCATGCGTGCCGTGTTTGTGGATGCCAACCCGACGCTGGCGGCGGTGGCCGAGCGGCTGCATCGGGCCGATGACCTGCCGCTGGGGGTGAACCGGCAGCCGGATGTCACCGCCGCCGAACTGCCGGCGGTGCTCGGGGAGGCCGAGATCGCCATCATCGACCATACTGCGCTGCCCACCGAAATCGCCAAGCAGTGCAAGGGGTTGAAGCATGTGGTGTTCCTCGGCACCGGCGCCCGCAGCTATATGAACCCCGAGGAACTGGCCGCACTGGGCATCGAAGTTCATATCATCAAGGGGTATGGTGACACCGCGGTGGCGGAGTGCGCCTTCGCCCTGTTGTGGGCCGGGGCGAAGGGATTTGCCTATATGGACCGGGGGGTTAGGGCCGGAAAGTGGCTGCGCACCGATGGGGTGGAGCTGACCGGGAAAACCCTTGGCCTGATTGGCTTTGGCGGCATTGCCGCCGAGATGGCCCGCCTGGCGGTGGGGGCGGGGATGAAGGTCCTGGCCTGGAACCGCAGCCCCAAGTCCGCCCCCGGCGTGACCTTCGTGCCGCTGGAGGATCTGCTGGCGCAGAGCCATGCGATTTCGCTGCATCTGCTGCTCAATGACGACACCCGCGGCTTCCTCTCCCGTGAGCGGATCGCGGCCATGCGCCAAGGGGTTATCCTGGTGAACACCGCCCGCGGCGCCCTGATCGACGAGGCGGCGCTGGTGGAGGCGCTCACCTCCGGCCATGTCCGCCACGCGGGGCTGGACGTGTTCGTGACCGAGCCCTTGCCGGCCGACCACCCCTTCACCACCCTGGAGAATGTGACCCTCTCGGCCCATTCCGCCTTCCGCACCCCGGAGGCCAGCGACAATCTCATCGAGGCGGCATTGCGCCATTGCCGGCGGATTGTCGCGCAATAACCGCGCAATTCCCCACCGATTCTCCGACTATTCCCTGTCACTTCCCCGGAGTTCCCCATGTCCGACATCGTCCGCTTCGATCAGACCGCTCGCCGCAGCCGCGCCCTCACCCATAATGGCCTCGTCTACCTCACCGGCCAGGTGGCGGATGACAAGAATGCCGACATCACCACCCAGGCCACCCAGGTGCTGGCCAAGATCGACGACATCCTGGCCCAGGCCGGCACCGATCGCTCCCGCCTGCTGACCGCCCAGGTGTGGCTGGCGGACATGGCGGATTTTGCCGCCTTCAATGCGGTGTGGGATGCCTGGGTGATCCCCGGCCAGACCCCCACCCGCTGCTGCGGCCAGGTGGCGCTGGCGGACCCCGCCTATAAGGTGGAGATCGTCACCACCGCCGCCCTCTGAGCGGCGAGGCGGCAGCCCCCATGGACAGCAGCGCCGACAGCATGGCCGAGCGGGCCTATGCGCAGCTCAAGGCCATGGCGGTGGGCTATGCCTTCAAGCCCGGCGCGCGCCTCAATGAGGGCGAGGTGGCCCAGCATCTCGGGGTGAGCCGCACCCCCTTGCGCGAGGCGCTCAACCGGCTGACCAGTGAGGGCTTTCTGCGCATGGAGCCCGGCAAGGGCTATTTCTGCCGCGAGCTGGATGCCCGCGAGGTGTTCGATCTCTATGAACTGCGCAAGGCGGTGGAACTGGCCGGCGTCTGGCTGGCCGCCAGCCGGGCCCCGGCCGCGGAGATTGAAGCCCTGCACGCCTTCCTGGATGCCACCGGCCCCGACCCCGGCGCCCGCTCGGCGCAGGAGCTGGTGGCGCTGGATGAGACCTTTCACGAGCGGGTGCTGGCCATGTCCGGCAATAAGGAGATGCTGCGGGTGCTGCGCAATGTGAACGCCCGCATCCGCTTCGTGCGCTGGATCGACATGGGCCGCGAGGACCGCCTCGCCACCCAGGGCGACCACCGCGCCATCCTGCGCGGATTGACAGCGGGCGACGCGGTGGCCTGCGCCGCCATCCTGGAGCGCCACATCGACGGCCGCATGGAGCAGATCACCGCCGCCATCAAGGAGGGGTATGCGCGGATTTATATGGGCGGGTGAGGGGGGGTAGTCTCGGCAAGCGAGAGGGGAATTGAGCGCGATCCGTGCAGTTGGTCATGGCTGGGCTTGTCCCAGTTACCCTCGCCGGGCCGATAGCCCAGGCCCGTCCGAGGATGACGGAATGTACCGTTACCGATAGGTCCCACCCTGCGCGGAAAGCGGACGCAAGTGGTGACTGACTACATTGTTCACTGCTTGACAATGGGAGGATTAGATTTTGGCGTAAATTTATGCCATTCAGGTAGAGTGGATAAGGCAGCATTCAAAAGCGAGCAGAGTATGAGCCAGCCGACGGAAGACGGTCATGCCGAAGTTGAGGATGAAATCCTGCTCGACAAGCTGGATGGCATTTCCGACGATGCAGCCAACGAGGCTACAGCCGAAATCAATTTTAGCATCACGAGCTATGGGGCCGATTATCCAGTCGACACGCTAGTAAAGAGAATGAACGGTGCTGCATTTTTTATTCCGAAATTCCAGCGTAATTTTGTTTGGTCGCAGCGTCACGCATCTCGTTTCATAGAATCTTTGCTTATGGGTCTGCCAGTTCCCGGAATTTTTCTATATAAAGAGGCTGATACTGGGAAGCATCTAGTGGTGGATGGGCAACAGCGTCTTCGGAGTCTTCAGTATTTCTACAGTGGGTTATTCGGAGACAAAGCCTTCAAGCTCATTGGTGTCCGGAGCCAGTGGGAAGGAAAGGGTTACGAACAACTTACGGCGAGCGAGCGGCTACGCCTTGATGATTCAATTGTCCATGCGACCGTTTTCCAGCAGGAAGAGCCGAAGAACACGCTGAAGAGTTTGTATTTTGTTTTCGAGCGAATCAATTCAGGCGGCATTCGGCTGTCACCTCAGGAAATCCGTAACTGCATCAGCGATAGTGTCATCCTCGAATTGGTCAAAGAGCTAAACGACGACCCAAACTGGCGCGCTATTTTCGGGGAAAAGAAAAACAATCGATTGAAAGATCAGGAGCTTATACTCCGTGCGTTGGCTATGATTTATAATGGTGCGACTTATTCGGCGCCGATGAGAGATTTTCTCAACGATTTTGCAGCTGATGAGAAGAAGGAGGCTACGCCAAAGAAACTTGAGGTGATGGGTGATCTATTTCGCTCCACAATAACGCTGTTTAATGCCTCGCGAGGAAAGAGCGCGTTTCGGCTTTTTCGAGCGCTCAATGCTGCCGTTCTCGAAGCCATGGTGGTTGGCTTGGCCGAGCGGTTGCTGAAGGAAAAGCCCAAGCCAACAGCTGATGAGGTCGGGAAAATCCACGACGAGCTAATGGAAAACGATCATTTCATCGGTGCCTGCATCAGCGCCACGGCGACGGTTGAAACCGTTAAGCTCAGGCAGAAGCTGGCTATGGAAGCTTTTGCGTCAATCTGATGATCTTCGCTATTGAGACGCGCTTCAAAGCTGTCGAAAAAGTGGTGCTCGCGGCCCAGGCGAAGGGCCTCGACCCCGAAATCGCCTCGTACATCTGTCGCCACGGAGCCGTGCTAATTTGCGGTAATATTGAGCGGTGCGTCGAGGTGTTGCTAACAGAGCGGATTGGCGTCGGCTCCGTTCCTCAAGTTGGCTCGTTCCTGCAGTCATATTTCAAGAGAGGCGCCAACTACGACTGCGAAGCCCTATCAGACCTTCTATTCAAATTTGACACGGGCTGGGGTCGCAAATTTCGGGAATTCATCGAGAAGAACGACCAGGTAAAAGATGGGGTTTCCTCATGTTATGCAGTTCGTAATTCGATTGCGCACGGCGGATCAAATTCACTTGGCCCGTCTATTCTAAAACAATATTATGATAACTCACTCACTCTTATTTCTGGGTTGGAGGATGTTATTCGTAGGTAGGGTAAGTGTGTTAATAAAATTGTGTTCGCCGTCACGAAAATCTACTATGATTTGATACATGTCAGCCCGATGTGTGCGCGCCCGAGGTGAAGGCACGGCGCTTCAGCGCTCACTGGCCCCAGCCGTTTCACCCCCCTCCCTGCCCTCCCCCGCAAGGGGGGAGGGGTCGCGGCCGGTGGGGTGGGGATGTTGCGCGGAACATTTGCGTCGTTGCAGGACTGGCGGAAGCCCGGCCGCGCGCGCAACGCGCGCCCTCCCCCCTTGCGGGGGAGGGATGGGGAGGGGGGTGAAACGCGCTGGCGAAGAGAGCGTGCGAGACGAACGCGCGGTGGACAGCGCCAGCGCTGCCGCGAAGAGCGGGCAAGATGAGCGCGCAACGACATCCGCCATCGCGCCCGCACCAGAATGACGCGAGACGGCCGCTCAATGGACCTCCGCCATGGTTCTGACGAAGCGGGCACCCGAGACGCCCGCGCCAGCCGCCTCACCTCCGCCATCCCCCTCACCCCAAATCCCCCGCCCGCCCGCGCCCCCCACGCGCCTCAATGCCCAGCGCCTTCATGCGGGACGCCAGCGTCGTCGGCCGCAGGCCGAGGCGCTCGGCGGCGCCGCCCGCGCCCGAGACCTTGCCGCCGGCGGCCTCCAAAGCGGCGAGGATGCTGGCGCGGGTGCGGGCGCGGCGCTCGGATTCGGTCTCTAGATCCGCGCTGCGCAGCGCCGGGGCCGGGGCGAGCGGGGCGGCGGCGTCGGGCAGGTCAATATGCAGGCGGCCGTTGCGGGCCAGGATGATCCCGCGCTCAATGACGTTCTGGAGTTCGCGCACATTGCCGGGCCAGGGATAGGCCATGAGCCGGCGCACATCGCCTTCGCTGAGCTGGAGCGCGGCACCGGCGGGCTTGCGCCGGGCGCCTTCCAGGAAATGCACGGCGAGAAGGGGAATGTCCTCGCGCCGCTCGCGCAAAGGCACGGATTCGATCGGCATCACGTCGAGGCGGTAGAACAGGTCTTCGCGAAAGCGGCCGGCGCGCACGGCGGCTTTCAAGTCGCGATTGGTGGCGGCGATGATGCGCACGTCCACGGAGCGGGTGCGCTCCTCGCCGATGCGCTCGAACTGGCCCTCTTGCAGCACCCGTAGCAATTTGCTCTGCAATTCCAGCGGGATCTCGCCCACTTCATCCAGGAACAGCGTGCCGCGATCGGCCAGTTCGAAGCGGCCGATGCGGTCGCGCAAGGCGCCGGTGAAGGCGCCGCGCACATGGCCGAAGAACTCGCTCTCGAACAGTTCGCGCGGAATGGCGGCGCAGTTGACCCGGATGAGCGGGCGCTCACCCCGCTCGCTGGCGTCATGGATGGCGCGGGCGATCAATTCCTTGCCGGTGCCGCTCTCGCCGGTGATCAGCACGGTGGCGTCGGTGGGGGCCACCAGATCCACCTGGCGCAGCAGTTTCTGGATCGCCTCGGACCTGCCGATGATGCCGCGATGGCTGCCCTCGGCGCGGATTTCCTCTTGCAGATAGGCATTTTCCAGCTCCAGCCGCTCGCGCAGATGGTCCACTTCGGCCAGAGCCGCATGGAGTTGCTCGGTGGCCTCGCGCTTCTGGGTGACATCGCGGAACACCACCACGGCGCCGATCAGCACGCCACGATCCCGCAACGGCGTGGAGGTGTATTCCACCCACACCGGCTTGCCGGAGCGATGCCAGAACACCTCGTTTTCCACGTGATGCACGGCGCCGTCGCGGAAGGCGGCATAGATCGGGCAGGCCTCGTGGGGATAATGGGCGCCGTCATGGTGGTGGTGGTGGACCATGGCGTGCATGTCGCGGCCGATCATTTCCTCGGCGGTCCAGCCCAAGATCTGCTCGGCGGCGGGATTGACGAAGGTGGTCTTGCCCTCCGCATTCACCCCATAGATGCCCTCGCCGACGGCGCGCAGGATGAGGCGGTTTTCCCGCTCGATATCCTCGAAGAAGCGGTCCACCCGCTGCCATTCCGCCAGCCCCTCGCGCATGAAGGTCTCGGCATCGGCATCGAGATCGCGGCGGCGGCGGGCGTCGAGATCGCTCAAGGTCAGCATCAGCAGCCGCTGCCCGCCCAGGCGCATCAGTGTGCCGGCGGCTTCCAGGGTCAGCAGATGGCCGGCGGCATGTTGGGCGGCGAGGGCGCGGGTCCAATAGGCGCCCTTTTCCAGCACCGCTTGGGTGAAGACGATCACCGCCGGGGTCTGGCCGGGGTGGAGGTCGAACACCGTCAGCGCGGTGAGTGCCGCCGGCTCGAACCCCAGCAAAGCGCAGGCGGCGGGATTGGCGGCGCGGATGCGCGCGCTCTCGAGGTCGATCACCAGCACCGCCTCGGGCGCGGCATCGAAAGCGGGGCCGAAGGGAGCGAGCGGCATGGGCGAGTTCCGAGCGAGCGTCTGCGCACAATAACGAAAAATCGTAACTGAGAAACGAAATTTCGGTAATTCCGAAAAGTCGTGAATGGGTCATGCCGCCGCAACCGCTTGCCGCGCCTCACCTTGGCTTGCGGGCCCGAAATGGCACGGCGCTTGCGTAGGGGAATGGAGATATCCGGCCCCACGGCCTTCGGCCCTCAGGGCGCAACCCAAAGCGAGGCGGTTCATGGCGAGCTTCGATCCCACCCGGCGCGGTTCAAGGTTCTTCTCCAGCGGCTGCGCCTGCGGCCGGCATGCCTCGCAAGGCGAACACGACCGCGCCTTTGCCGTCACCACAGCGGGCGAGGACACGCTCTATTCCAGCACGGTGGAAGCCGCCGTGCTGCGGGCGGTGGTGCCGCACGGCCCCACCCGCCGCAGCTTCCTCTCCGCCGTGGGCGCCGGCACGGCGCTGGCGGCCATCGGCCAGTTCCTGCCGCTGGGCTCGGTGAGCGATGCGTTTGCCCAAGGGGCGGGGGCGCTGGAGAAGAAGGATCTGAAGATCGGCTTCATCCCCATCACCTGCGCCACCCCCATCATCATGGCCCATCCGCTTGGCTTCTATAGCAAGCAGGGGCTCAATGTGGACATCATCAAGACCGCCGGCTGGGCGGTGATCCGCGATAAGACCATCAACAAGGAATATGACGCCGCCCACATGCTGGCGCCCATGCCCATCGCCATCTCCATGGGCGTGGGATCGCAGCCGACGCCTTATGTCATTCCGGCCATCGAGAACATCAACGGCCAGGCCATCACCTTGGCCATGAAGCACAAGGACAAGCGCGACCCCAAGATGTGGAAGGGGTTCAAGCTGGCGGTGCCGTTCGATTACTCCATGCATGCCTATCTGCTGCGCTATTATCTGGCGGAGCATGGCGTCGACCCCGATGCGGATCTGCAGATCCGCTCGGTGCCGCCGCCGGAAATGGTCGCCAATCTGCGGGCCGGCAATATCGACGGATATCTCGGCCCCGACCCGTTCAATCAGCGGGCGGTCTATGACGGGGTGGGCTTCATCCACTTGCTGTCCAAGGAATTGTGGGACGGTCATCCCTGCTGCGCGTTTGCCGCCAGCCAGGATTTCGTCACCCAGGCGCCGAACACCTTCCATGCGCTGGCGAAAGCCATCATCGATGCCACCGCCTATGCCCAGAAGGCGGAAAACCGCAAGGGCATCGCCGAGGCCATCGCCCCGGCCAATTATCTCAACCAGCCGCAGATCGTTCTTGAGCAGATCCTCACCGGCACCTATGCGGACGGCCTCGGCGCGGTGAAGACCGATCCCAACCGCATCGCCTTCGATGCCTTCCCCTATGACGCCTTCGCCATCTGGATCCTCACCCAGATGAAGCGCTGGGGGCAGGTGCGGGGCGAGGTGGATTATGCCGGCATCGCCAAGCAGGTGTTCCTGGCCACCGGCACCGCCGATCTGATGAAGGAGCTGGGCCAGACCCCGCCCACGGGCAAGAAGACCATCGTGGTCATGGGCAAGGCGTTCGATGCCGCCAAGCCCGATGATTATGTCGCCAGCTTCGCCATCAAGCGGAGCTGAGCATGGCGGTTTCGTCGGGTGTCTCGTTCGGCCTGCGTGCCCGCGCGCTGCTGGTCTCGGTTCTGCTGCTGGGCGGGTTTCTGCTCGCCTGGCATGTGGCGGTCAGCGGCACCTCGGCCACGCAGGCCATGGATCCGGAATATGCCAAGCTCATGGGCATGAGCGCCACCCAGGGCAAATCCAACATGCCGGGGCCGCTGGATGTGGGTGCGACCCTGTGGAAGCACCTCTCCAACCCGTTCTATGACAATGGGCCGAACGACAAGGGCCTCGGCATCCAATTGGCCTATTCCATAGCCCGGGTGAGCATCGGCTATATGCTGGCGGCGCTGGTGGCGATCCCTTTGGGCTTTCTCATCGGCATGTCGCCCTTGATGAACAAGGCGCTGGACCCGTTCATCCAGGTGCTGAAACCCATCTCGCCTTTGGCCTGGATGCCTTTGGCGCTCTACACCATCAAGGATTCCACCCTCTCCTCCATCTTCGTCATCTTCATCTGCGCCATCTGGCCCATGCTGCTGAACACCGCGTTTGGCGTCGCCAATGTGCGCAAGGAGTGGCTGAACGTCGCCCGCACCCTGGAGGTGGGGACGTTGCGCCGCGCCTTCACCGTCATCCTGCCCGCCGCCGCCCCCACCATCCTCACCGGCATGCGCATTTCCATCGGCATCGCCTGGCTGGTGATCGTGGCGGCGGAGATGCTCGTGGGCGGCACCGGCATCGGCTATTTCGTGTGGAACGAATGGAACAACCTCTCCATCGCCAATGTGATCGTCTCGATCCTGGTGATCGGCCTCGTGGGCATGGCGCTGGACCAGGTGCTGGCCGGCATCGCCCGTCTCGTGACCTATCCGGAGTGAGGCCATGAGCGAGCGCTATCTCTCCATGGAGGGCATCGCCCGCCATTTCGATTCGCCCAAGGGCCGCACCACGGTGTTCGAGGATCTGTGGTTCTCCATGAACAAGGGGGATTTTGCCTGCATCATCGGCCATTCCGGCTGCGGCAAGACCACGGTGCTGAACATCCTCGCCGGCCTCGATGCCCCCGACGAGGGCGCGGTGGTGGTGGACGGCAAGGCCATCGAGGGGCCGGCGCTGGACCGCGCCGTCATCTTCCAGAGCCACGCTTTGCTGCCGTGGAAGACCGTGCTCGGCAATGTCGCCTATGCGGTGTCCTCCCGCCATCGCGACTGGTCGCGCGATCAAGTGCGCGCCCATGCCCTGCGCTTCATCGAGGTGGTGGGGCTGAAGGGCGCCGAGCATAAGAAGCCGGCCGAACTCTCCGGCGGCATGAAGCAGCGGGTCGGCATCGCCCGCGCGCTGTCCATCGAGCCGAAGATGCTGCTGATGGACGAGCCGTTCTCGGCGCTCGATGCCCTCACCCGCGGCACGCTGCAGGACGAGGTGCGGCGCATCTGCCTCCAGACCGGGCAGACGGTATTCATGATTACGCATGATGTGGACGAGGCGATTTATCTCGCCGATCGCATCGTGCTGATGACCAACGGCCCGCAGGCCTGCGTCGCCGAGATCGTGGAGAACCCGCTGCCCCGCGACCGCCGCCGGCTGGATCTGCACAAGCAGCCGGACTTCTACGCGGTGCGCAACCATCTGATCGACTTTCTGGTGGAGCGCTCGCGCACCTTCAAGGACGCGCTGCCGCCCGATTACGACCGCCGCCGCCCGCCGGTGGTGCGCCCCACCCACAGTGCCCCGCCGCCGCCGGACGGCGTGAAGGCGGCCTGAACTGCCACCTGAATGCGAGACCACAGGAGAGACGCCATGAAGCGCGAAGAGCTGACCGAAAAGATTCTCGACATCAAGCGCGAGAAGGGCTGGACCTGGAAGCACATCACCAATGAGATCGGCGGCATGTCGCCGGTGCTGGTGGTGGGCGCGCTGCTGGGTCAAATGAAACTGGTGAAGCCGCTGGCCAAGGCGGCGGCGGAATTGTTCGGCCTCTCGGAAGTCGAAGAGCGCATGCTGAATGAGGTACCGTACCGTGGTGCCCCCATGCCGCCCACCGACCCGCTGATCTACCGCTTTTACGAGATGGTGATGGTGAATGGCCCGGCGTGGAAGGCGCTGATCGAGGAAGAGTTCGGCGACGGCATCATGTCGGCCATCGATTTCGACATCGAAATCGGCCGTTTGGAGCACCCGAAGGGAGATAGGGTGAAAATCGCCATGTCAGGAAAATTCCTGCCGTATAAATATTACGGCGCTGAACAAGGCACGCCGGAATACGGCTTCAAGGAAGCTTGATGTGTTTTAACGGCGGGGCTCGGTCCTGCGGGGGAACGAGGAGAGGGGTGCGGAGCGCAAGTTCCGCGCCCCTTTCTGTTTTCAGCGCAAAGGGTTAGGGCGCTAGAGCACGCGCCGATCAGCTTGCAACGCAAGCTGATCGGACAACGCGTTCTCTATCACCAAGTTAGAGGGCGATTCACCGATCAGATTGATTCAATCTGATCGGATCGCGCTCTAGCTGGCCGCGCGCGTCCTGACGGCTCGTCATGCCCGGGCTTGTCCCGGGCATCCACGCGGTGCGGTTGTCCTGCGCCTTCTAAAGTTCTCACCGTCGGTGCGGCGTGGATGGCCGGGACAAGCCCGGCCATGACGAAACACCAGGGAAAGGTTGGGGGTGGTCCCTTCAAAAGTACACTAGGTCAAAGGGTTACGCTCGAAACGCGCAAAGGCATCGTTCGTCGCTGAATGTCGAAGCGTCTTAGACCGCCGGTTGGCCGCTGGCGCCCAGCCGGGCCGACAGATCGGCGGCAATGCGCCGCAGGCCGGCGCCCAGGTCCGCCACCCGCGCCGGGGTGGCCTCCTGCTCCAGCAAGGAGAGCGCCAGCCCGGCCACCGTCTGGCCGGAATAATCCTGCACCGGCGCCCCCAGGCACACCATGCCCTCGCGGATCTGGCCGTCATCGATGGAAAAGCCGCGGGCGCGGGTGTCCGCCAATTCGCCCAGCAGCGCCGGCAGGCTCTTGGTGCTGCGCCCGGTCAGCGGGGCCGGCCACTGGCCGGCGAGGAGCGCGCGCACCTCCTCGTCGCTACGCGCGCTCAGCATGGCCTTGCCGGTGGCGGTGAAGGCGGCGGGCAGGCGCATACCGATGCGGAAGGTGAAGCCCAGTGGCGCCGAACTGTTGCGGCAGGCCAGATAGACCACCTCCGCCCCTTCCAGCACCGTGAGGGTGATGGTGAAGCCGTCCAGCGCCGGCGCCTGTGCGAACACCCGCTGGAATTCCCCCACCAGATCGAACTGGCCGAGAAAGCCGCTGGCCCAGGTCATGAGGTGCGGCCCGAGCCGGAAGGTGCCTTCCGGCGAGCGCGCCAGCAGGCCGAGTTCCACCATGCAGCCGATCAGGCCATGGGCGGTGCTCTTGGGCAGATCCAGCGCCCGCGCCAGATCCGCCGCCGTGGGCGGGGTGGATTGCGCGCTCACATGATCGAGCAACCGCACCGCGCGCCGCAGCGCCGGCACGCTCTCTCCCGCCGATTTGGAATTGTCCTGAGGTTCCATTGGGTCATCTTGACGAAAGCGGTTCGGACGGCAATAGTTCAATTCAACGAATATAGTTCATCTAATTGAACTTTAAAAGCCGTCGGGAGACGAAACGTGCTGCAGCTGAAAAATCCGGCTTTGCTTCGGGATGCTTGCCTTGTGGACGGGACTTGGCGGCAGGCGGCGAGCGCCGCCCAGATCGCCGTCACCAATCCGGCGGACGGCTCTGTGGTGGGCCATGTGCCGGTGCTCTC
>CALRNP020000145.1:0-14736 GCA_943369575.1 Azorhizobium sp. AG788
TCGCCCGGCGCCAAGGTGGTTTCGCCGGGGCCGGAGATGAGGTCGCGCACATCCAGGCTGCGGCTGCCACCTGCGGCGGGCCAGAGCGTCGCCACCCCGTCCAGCGCCACCATCAGCGCGCTCATGGGGGCGGCCGGCAAGGCGAGGCACAGATTGCCGCCCACGGTGGCCGCCGCCCGCACCTTGAACGAACCATAGAGCGCCTGACAGCATTGGGCGATCAGAGGCAAAGCCGGGGTGTCCGGCGGCAGCATCACATCTTCCAGCTGCGCCAGGGTGCAGGTGGCGGCGATCTCAAGGCCGGCCTCGGTGAGCGTGAGCGCCGGCCAGTTCAGCGCCGCCAGATCGATCAGGCGGGCGAGCTGCGGCTGCGGCTCGGAGAACAGCGCCGTTCCGCCCGCCAGCCATGCATCCCCCGGCGCGAACGGCGGGATGTCCGCCCGCTGTGCGGGTCGGCAGAGGGCGGTGACGGTGTGGAGATCCATGCGGCGGCGCGGGCTTTGATTCGAAACGGGCAGGGTGTCCCGGCATGGTGCCGCCCCTACGGCGTGCGAAGCAAGAAGCGCGCCGCCCTATCCCTGCGGGAGCCGGCGGCGGATGAAGTCCGGCAGTTCGTCCGGGTCGATGGCGGGCAGCAGGCGCAGTTTCCAGGTCATGGCGGCGATCACCGCCAGCACGACCGCGCCACCTAAGGGCATCGCCAAAGGCGGCAGGAGGGCATAGGTCAGAGCCGTCAGCGCCGCGGCCACCAGCGTCACCAGGGCCAGGGGGCCGAAGTGATAGGGGATGGGCGCGTAGTATCTGGATACCAGATATGTAATAACGACACGGACAGTTTGTGCCATCAGTGTTGCACCCACTGCTCCGGCCACGCCGTAGACCGGAATAAGCGTATAATACAAAACGATGGCGAGGCCGGCGCCGATCAGGTTGATGACCAGCGGCGCGAAGCCGTCCTTGCGCAAATAACAGCCAATTTCCAACAGGCTGCCGGTTTCCTGGATGGCATAATTCAAAGCGATGAAGGCAATGAAGGCGCTCGCCCCCCAATAGGCCTCGCGGGTGAGGATATGCACCGCGAACGGCCCGCCCAGGCTCACCACCACCGCCGCCGACAGCACGATCAGATAGCCCAGCGCCACGATATCGGCGCTGCGCTCCGCGCCCTGGTCTTCGGCTAAGACGATGAAACGCTTAGGAAACCACCACATGTGGAACGGCTGCAGCAGCACCGCGGTGAGCCCCCCCAGCCGTCCGGCGACGCCATAGAGCGCGATCTGCTCCGGGCTCACATTGCCCGCCAGAACCCAGCGATCATAAGACCCCAGCACAAACGCCGCCAAAGCCGACAGCAGCAGCGGCCCACAATAGAATACCATCTCTCGCCAGCGGGCGAAGCGGATGGAGATGCCGCAATCCCGTGCCAGATAGGCCAGCATGGCCGCCCCCTGGGCCAGGGCCGCGCTCGCGGAGGCGATCAGCACCCCCTCCACCCCGAACCCCAGCGCCAGCAAGGTGCCGGAGAGGACCGCCTGGGCCAAAGCCCGGGTCAGGCTCATGATCAGGAAGGTGCGCGCCGCCCCTCGGATCCGCATCCAGGTCAGCCCCACCCCCAGCACGCCCTCCACGCAGATGGCGCCCAGCAGCAGCAGGAATTCGGTACGGCTCACCGCCTCCGGCAGCAAGCCCATGATCGGCGCGGAAAAAATGGCCCCCAAGGCCACCAGCGTGCCGGACACCAGCAGCGCCAGCCCGGCATATTCGGCGCACACCGCCTTGCGCGCCTCCCAGGTCTCCACCGTGCCCACGAAGCGCGACAGTGCGGCGGGCAGAGCAAGGCCGAACAGCAGCGCGCCCACATCGATGAACGACAGCAGCACTTCCAGCCGGCCATATTCGGCGCTGGAGAGAAAATACGTGTTGACCGGCAGCATGACGAGGCCGATGGCCCGCAGCACCACCAGACCCACGGTGTAATAGAGCGTTTCCTTGATCGCGCCCGCCACCGCCTGCCTCCCGCGCCCCCGTCCGGCATGGCCGATCCGGCGGGCGAAGTCTACCGTCCGCCCGGTTCCGCGCGCCGCGCGGGCCTGCCTTGTGCAACAATTCTTTGATTCGGCGCCCGTCTCCCGCTACAGGTCGCCACGATCGCGTGGTTCCCATGACAGAACGTGCCCAGACCCCTTCCCTCGCGGACCTCCGTGCGGACATCGACCGCATCGACGAGACGATGCACCGCCTGCTCATGGAGCGCGGCGAGATCATCGATCGCCTGGTGGCGGTGAAGCGCAACCAGACCGAAGGCTCCGCCTTCCGTCCGGCCCGCGAGGCCGCCATGATGCGCCGCCTGGTGGAACGCCACGGCGGCCTGCTGCCGCTCGACACGGTGGAGAGCATCTGGCGGGTCATCATCTCCACCTTCACCTATGTCCAGGCGCCCTATGCGGTGCATGCGGACCTCTCGGTGGGCGAGCCCTTGATGCGCGACAGCGCCCGCTTCCATTTCGGCTTCACCACCCCGTTCGTGCCGCACATGGGCGCGCGGGGCGTGGTGGATGTGGTGGCCGCCTCCAAGGGCGACCTCGGGCTGCTGCCCGCCGCCATGGTGCCCGGCAGCGATCCGTGGTGGACCGCGCTGGAGCCGGCCAACGCGCCCAAGATCATCGCCCGCCTGCCGTTCGTGGACCGTGCCGACCATCCCGCCGGCCTGCCGGTGTTCGTGGTCTCCCACCCCATCAATGATGCGGCGGTGACCGAGGTGGAGATGTTCTCGGTGCGCGTCGCCGGCTGGAGCGCCAAATCCGCCGCCGCGGTCTCGCCTCTGGCGGATGTGCTGGCGGTGTCCGACGGCGCCCTTGATGGCGCCGCTTTGCTGGTGTCGGTGCCCCATGGCGGCGCCCGTGACGCGGTGCTGGATGCCCTGCGTCAGAGCGGCGCCAGCGTCCGCTCCTTCATTCCCGTGGGCAGCCATGCCGCCCCGTATCGCGTCGGTCAGGGCAATTCCGGCAAAGCCGGGTCCTGAGTTGGAGTTGAGTATGTCCGTTTCCGCGCCAGACAATCGCCGCCCCACCCGCCCCGAGCCGCGTCCCGGTGTCATGGCCATTTCGGCCTATGTGCCGGGCAAGAGCCATGTGGAAGGGGTGGAGAAGGTCTATAAGCTCTCGTCCAACGAGACGCCCATCGGGCCGAGCCCGCTGGCAGTCGCGGCCTATCAGGCCGCCGGCGCCAATCTGCAGGATTATCCCGACGGCTCGTCCACCGCGTTGCGCGAGGCCATCGGCAAGGCCACCGGCATCAATCCGGCGCGCATCATCTGCGGCGCCGGTTCGGACGAACTGCTGAACCTCATCGCCCACACCTATGTGGGGGCGGGCGACGAGGCAATCTTCAGCGCCCACGGCTTCCTGGTCTACAAGATCGCCACGTTGTCGGCCGGCGGCACGCCCATCGCCACGCCGGAGACCGAGGGGCTGGTGGCGGACGTGGATGCCATGCTGGCGGCGGTGACGCCGCGCACCAAGCTGGTGTTCCTGGCCAATCCCAACAATCCCACCGGCACCTATCTGCCGTTCGAGGAAGTGCGCCGCCTGCACGCGGAACTGCCGCCGCATGTGCTGCTGGTTCTGGACGCCGCCTATAGCGAATATGTCCGCCGCAACGATTACGAGGCGGGCCTCGAACTGGCGCTGACCGCCGAAAACGTGATCATGACCCGCACCTTCTCCAAGATCCACGGCCTCGCGGCCCTGCGGATCGGCTGGGCGGTGGGCTCTGAGGCGGTGATCGATGCGCTGAACCGGGTGCGCGGGCCGTTCAACATGAACGCCCCGGCCATTGCCGCCGGCGCCGCCGCCATTCTCGACACCGCCCATGTGGAAACGGCGGTGGCGCATAATGACCACTGGCTGTCCTGGCTCACCGCCGAGATCGGCGCGCTGGGCCTCAAGGTCACGCCCAGCGTCGGCAACTTCCTGCTGATCCATTTCCCCGAGACCGCCGGCCACACGGCCGCGGAAGCGGACGCCTTCCTCAACCGGCGCGGCATCGTGCTGCGGCAGGTGCGGGCCTATGGCCTTCCGAATGCTTTGCGCATGACGGTCGGTACCGAAGAGGCGAACCGCCTTGTCGTGGCCGCGCTTGGCGACTTCCTGGCCGGGGCGGCGCGGTGAGCGCGCCGGTGGTCCGGCGCCTGGCGATCATCGGCGCCGGCCTGATCGGCTCGTCCATCGCCCGCGCGGTGCGGGAGAAGGGCCTGGCCGATATCGTCGTGGTCAGCGACCGCGATGCCGGCGTGCGGGCGCGGGTGCGCGACCTGGACTTCGCCGACGAGGTGGTGGACAGCGCGGCCGAGGCGGCCCGCGACGCCGATATCGTCATCGCCTGTGTGCCGGTGGGGGCCTCCGGGGCGGTGGCGGCCGAGGTGGCCCCGGCTCTGAAGCCAGGCGCCATTCTGTCCGACGTCGGATCGGTGAAGGCGGCGGTGGTGGAGCAGATGGCGCCGCTGGTGCCGGCCCATGCCCATCTGGTGCCGGCGCATCCGGTGGCGGGCACGGAATATTCCGGTCCCGACGCCGGCTTCGGCAGCCTGTTCCAGAACCGCTGGTGCATCGTCACCCCGGTGGAGGGGAGCGATCCGGCCGCCGTGGCGCGGCTCTCGGCGCTGTGGACCGGCATGGGCGCGAACGTCGAGCAGATGTCGCCGCAGCACCACGACCTGGTGCTGGCCATCACCTCGCACCTGCCGCATCTGATCGCCTACAACATCGTCGGCACGGCGGAGCATCTGGAACAGACGCTGACCTCCGAGGTGATCAAGTTCTCCGCCGGCGGCTTTCGCGATTTCACCCGCATCGCCGCCTCCGATCCCACCATGTGGCGGGACGTGTTCCTGTACAATCGCGAGGCGGTGCTGGAGATGCTCGGCCGCTTCACCGAGGATCTCAGCGCCCTGCAGCGGGCGATCCGCTATGGTGACGGCGAGACGCTGTTCGATCATTTCACGCGCACCCGCGCCATTCGCCGCTCGATCATCGAGCAGGGCCAGGAGACGGCAGCGGCCGACTTCGGCCGGCGCGCCGTATCCGCCGAGAACGCGCCTCAGCCCTGAAACGACAACGGCATCCGGCAATGGGCCGGATGCCGTCCTCGGATTTGGCGTGATGCCGAATCAGAACTTGTAGTTCACGCCCGCCTTGAGGGTGTTGAAGGCGGTGTTGAGCGAGCGGTCGCTGAACGTGGCGCTGCCGAGATCCACGTAGAGATATTCGGTCTTGAGCGTCCAGTTGGGCGTGAAGGCATATTCCGCGCCCGCTCCTAGGGTCCAGCCCACCGGCGTGTCATTGGTATTCGCCACATAGCCGTCGACGGCTGTCACCGAGCGGGACACCTTGCCATAAGCCAAGCCGCCGGTGGCATAGGGCAGGAAGGTGCCGAAGGCGTAGCCCATGCGCGCCCGGACGGTGCCGAAATAGTCGACGGTGTTCTGAACATTCTGATAGGAGGCGGGCAATCCGGTCATGGACACTTGCCGCGAGGTGCCGACGTCAGACCATTGCAGATCGGTTTCGATGCCGATCACCACATTGTTCGCGAACTGGTAATTGTAGCCGATCTGACCGCCGGCGAAGAAGCCGCTGGCATTGTCGTTCGCATATCCGCTGGGATAGCGCCCCACGGCCGGCCAGGAAATGTCGAAGCTACCGCCGCCATAGCCGGCATTGGCGCCCAGATAGAAGCCGGTCCAGGAAAACACCGGAGCGACCACCGCCACCGCTTTGACCGGATAAGCCATGGCGAGATCCGCCGCGCCCGCGGCCGTCGTCGTGGCAAGAAGCGCCACCACGCTCAAAAGTCGTTTCATCTCTCTGCCCCCCAACATTGGACGGCGGTAATATGAGGACGTCGCCGGACCCGTCCAGCGCAAGGGCCTTTCAGGGCAAACGGCCGGTTAACGCGGCGGCGCCGGCTCGATCGTCGCGGGGGCTGGCAGCGCCGCGGGCGGCGGCAGTGCCGAGAACAGCGGCGGGACGATGCCGACCGGGATCTTGCCCAGCTTGAGGGCGCCCTGGTCGAAGCCGATGGAGAAGGTGACGCCGTTCTTGCGGCCGGCGACATCGCCGCGCTTGCCGGCCATGGCCAGCGCCCCGACGATCGGCACGTACTCCTGCGGCACCAGGCCGGCCTTGCTCAAATTCTTCAGCACGTCCTCGATGCCGGCAAAGCCCAACTGCAACTGACCGTTCAGGCGGCCCTGGGCGTCGAGCAACAGCGCCCCGGTGGCGCTGGCGGCGGCCTTGGGCGTCGTCACCGCGAAGCCCTGCAACTGCACCATGCCCCCGGCCATGGCCCAGGCCCGCAGCCGGTCCTGCACCGACATGGGGCGCAGGTCTTCCAAGGCGGTCACGGTCATCTGGAGCGCCATGTCCAGCGGCCCGGCACTACCAGCGGCCGCCAATTGCGGGCTTTCGGCGCCGTTCAGCGACACCGCGAAGTCGACGCCATCCTTGGCCCCGGCATCGCCGGGACGGCGGCGGGCGTGGGTTTCCAGATGCTTGGCGGACAGCATGGGGGTCGCGCTGGCATTGCCCAGCGCCTGTTCGATCATGGCATTGTCCACCGACACGTCGAGCCGCACCGGCCGGCCGGTGCTGTCGCCGACGGCGCTCATCTGGAGCAGCGACCAGGAGGCGGTGAACACCTGCCCGGTGGCGAGATTCTCGATGCGGGCGGGGGAGGCGAATTCGGCGATGATGTGCGAGGGATCCCACACCTGCGCCACCGCGTGGGCAGCGGCCGCGGAGACCTTGAGGCTGTCGCCGCCCTGGGTGAGCAGGATCGGATCCCGGCACATCAGCTCGAAGCGGAACGGGAAGCCTTCCAGGCTCCGTTCCGAGCAGCTCCAAGTGCGGCCGACGAATTTCTCGCGCGCGATCCAGGCGTCGATTTCCGCATCGGCGCGGCGGGCGGCATAGACCCAGAGGCCGGACCAGCCGAGGCCGAGCAGGACGAGGAGGGCGAGCGGCAGGACGATGATCCAGGCCCGCCGGCGGCGCGGCGCGGGTTGGGTGTCAGTCATACTTTCCCTTCATGGCTCGCGCTTGCGAGGGGGATACGGCGCTGTTAGAGCATGTTTGGGGTGAGTTGAAGACCCCCGTGCAAATCAGGTGCCGCACCTTTGATGAGCGCGCCCGCCGGACGTTCCGTCCGCACCCGTGCGGGGGACCGGGATGGGTTTCCCAGACGCCGTGATCGCCTGATGCCCGACGCGCCTTCGCCGCCCCTTTTCATGCCTGGATCCACCGGCTCTGCGTCGGATGAACGCGACCATTGGGTGTTCGCCTATGGGTCGCTGATGTGGAACCCCGGCTTTGCCTTTACCGAGCGGGTGGAGGCGACGCTGGTGGGCGCGCACCGGGCTCTGTGCATCTTTTCGTTCCACCATCGCGGCACGCCCGAGAATCCCGGCCTG
Organism: Azorhizobium sp. AG788; assembly: GCA_943369575.1. GTDB lineage: Bacteria > Pseudomonadota > Alphaproteobacteria > Rhizobiales > Xanthobacteraceae > Azorhizobium. The sequence goes on from CALRNP020000145.1 coordinate 7,469, forward strand.
GTGCTGGGGCTGGACATGGGCGGATCCTGCAAGGGCATCGCCTATAAGGTGGCGGCGGATGATTGGCCGGCCACCCATGCCTATCTGACCGAGCGCGAACAGATTTCCGGCGTCTATCGCGAGACCACGCGGCGGGTGAACCTCAAGGACGCCGCTCGCACCAATGCGCCGGCGGTGGCCTATGTGGCCAATCGTGCCCATCCGCAATATGCCCGCGGGCTCGGTCTGGACGACCAACTGCACATGGTCCGCCGCTCGCATGGCCTGTCCGGCCCCAACCGGGACTATGTGCTGGCGACGGTGGATGCCCTGGCGACCATGGGCATCGTGGATTCCGGCCTCTCCTGGATCGCCCACCGTCTGCGGGACGGACAGGGCTGATCGCAAGACCGATCCTTGAACACCCGTTATCAGGCGGCGCGACGGCTCCGGACCGGCTCGGCCATGGCACTGCGCGGAGCCGGCAAGGCGAGCGGATCAGTGGCTGGATCGCGCGGCAGCAGGAAGCTGGTCAGGCTGGCGGGCGCGGCATCGCCGAAGACGTGGATGTGAATCTCTTCGGCCTGATAGCGCTGCGCCGCCCGCTTGGCGGCTTCGCCCGGAAGCCCCGCCCACAGGGCGATGGAGCCGGCCGGCGTCCGGCGCACTGCGATGGCCAGGGCTTCGGGATAATCGGGCGCGTCGGCGGCGGAATAGACCGAAAACACATGGCGAATGCCGTCCTGATCGCGCCAGAACCGGAAACGCGCACCGAGCGCGCCATCCGTCAGGCCGCTCAGCCGACCGGCGTCGTACAGGGGAATGAGGAGCGAATCAGTGGCGTTCATGAGAACGAAACTAGAACGCCCGATTCGCCGGATCAAGACTTTTCCACAGGGTATGGTTACGGGGATAACACCAGCGGCCCCTTGCCCGCTCAAGCTCTGTCCGTCCCCAGCTCCGCACGTCCCTCCACAAGCAGGCGATCACTGGCGGTCTCAATGTCGGTCTGCAGCCGCTCGAGGAAGGCCTCGCGCGGCAGGCCCGGCGGGATGGCGGGCAGGATTTCCACCCGGATGATGCCGGGGCGGCGCACCAGGGCATTGCGCGGCCAATAGAGGCCGGAGTTGAGCGCCACCGGCAGGCAGGGCACCCCGAACGCCGCATAGAGATGGGCGACGCCGAACTTGTAGGCCGGCTCGGCCCCAGGCGGGCGGCGGGTGCCTTCGGGAAAGATGATGATCTGGCGATTGTCCGCCAGTTCCTTGCGCGCCCGCACGGTCATGCTCTTGAGGGCGGCGGAGCGGGCGCCGCGATCGATGGGAATCACCCGGCCCTTGCGCATGTACCAGCCGAACAGCGGCAGCCAGGTCAGCTCGCGCTTGAGGATGAAGGTGGCGTCGCTGAACAGCGGCAGCAGCGCCAGCGTCTCCCAGGCTGACTGGTGCTTGGAGGCCACCAGCAGCGGGCCTGCGGGAATGTGCTCACGCCCCACGATCTCCACCCTGGTGCTGCAGATCACCCGCAGCAGGAAGCCGGTGGTGGCGACCCACGGCAGCACGATGGCGCGCCACATCCGCTCCCGCGAGATGAACGGCAGCACCGGCAGGCACACCACCATGTAGACGATCGTGAAGGTGTAGAAGAGCAGCTGGAACAGCAGAGAACGCAGCAGGATCACTCTGGCTTCCTGTCAGGCCCGTGAGGCGGTGCCGACACCGAGGCCTGCGCCCCGGCATGGGGGACGGGAGCGGGCTGGGTCTTGGGCGCGACCGCCTGGGCGGGGCGGATCTTCGCCTGCGCCATCATGTACTTCAAATATTCCTTGAGGAGGAGCTTTACCGTCTGGGCATCGGTCCACCAGTTGGGCGCCTGCATGCGGTCGGTGACCACCGGATAGGCCACCAGTTCCACTTCCGGCAGCGCCCGGCCCAACTCCACCAGCGCCCGCGGCATGTGCCAGGCGGAGGTGACCACCACCAGCGAGCGGAAATGCTGCGAGCGGGTCCATTCCGCCGCCTCGATGGCGTTGCCGAAGGTGTTCAGCGCCCGGTGCCCGAGGTCCACGCAGCAATCCAGCAGATGTTCATTGTCCGGCAGGGTGCGGCGGATCTCGTCCGGGGAGGTCGAGCGGTTGACGCCGGTGATGAGCAGGCGCTGGCCATGGCCCGAGGCCAGCAATTGCACGCCATCGGAGATGCGCGAGGCACCGCCGGTCAGCACCACGATGCCGTCCGCAGGCTTCAGACCGGCCGGTTCACGGGGGGCGATGGCGGCGGTGAACACCGCAAAGCCGCCTACGAACAGCAGCGCCACCGTGCCCAGCGCGAAAGCGAATGCGGTGGCGGCGCGGCGCGCCCAAATCCAGGGTCCGCGACGCGGCAAAGGTGGCAACGGCTGTGCTGGCCTGACCTCGCAGGCCCCTTGAGTGCCGGTCATGGGGTAACAGTGCCCGAGAAATGCGGCAGGCGCGAGGACGCAGATTGCGGCCCCCATCCGGCACCATCCTTCACGTGATCGTCCTCAACGTCCGGTAAACGGTGATGCGCGAGGTCAGCGCCGTGACCAGCGCGATCACCAGCACCGCCAGGGCGATGCCGCCGAAACCCATCCAGCCGGGATCGAGCCAGCTGAGGATGGTGGGGTTCTCCGGGTCGGTCTCGAAGCCGAAGCGCGGCAGGCTGATCAGGACACCAAACAGCCCTGCCGCCGCCAGTCCTCCCAGCAGTCCGCCCTGGGTGCCGATCTTGAGGAAATGGCGCTGGAACTGCGCGGCGATGAAACCGTCGCGGGCGCCGACGAAATGCAGCACCTCGACGATGGCGCGGTTGGTGGCGACGGCGGCGCGGGTGGCGAACACCACGGAGAGCACGGTCGCCGCCCCCACCAGCCCCAGCAGGGCAAAGCCGGTGAGCATGACCCCTTCCGCCATGGCGCCGAGGCGGCGCGACCAGGTGCGGTGATCATCCAGAGCGGCGGTTGGGATGCGGTCGGTCAAGGTGCGGCGCAGCTTGGCCAGATCCGGCGGCGTGGTGCCGTCGAGCCGCAGCACCACGATGCGCGGCACCGGCAAATCAGAATAATCCAGCCCCGCCCCGAGCCAGGGCTCCAGGAGGCGGCTGGTTTCCTCATCCGTCAGCACATGGGCCTCGGCGATGCCGGGGGTCTGGCGGGCCAGATCCACGGCTGTGCGCACCTGCCCGTCGGTCACCGCTTTGTCGCCGGCGCGGATCTGGATGGTGACCTCGCGCGTCACGTCGCTGCGCCAGGCGCCGGCGGTGGTGCGCACCGCCATCACCGAACCGATGGTCAGTGCCGCCAGGAAGGTCATGATCGCGACCACCGCCACCAGCGCCCGTCCGGCCACGGTGGCGCCGGGAACGATCGGGGTGATCGGCGCCGCCTTTGGTTTGGCGGGTGCCTTCGGCTTGGCCTTGGCGGCCTTGGGGGGCGCTGCCGGAGCGGCGGCGGGGGGCAGGCCCGGTTCAGTCGTAGACATAGAGGCGTCCATCGGCGATCACGAGGCGGCGGGCGTCGAACTGGTCCATCAGCGCGATGTCGTGGGTAGCCAGCAGCACCGAGGTGCCGGAGCGGTTCAGCTCCACGAACAGCCGCAGCAGGCGGCGGGCGAGGGTGGGGTCCACATTGCCGGTGGGTTCGTCCGCCAGCAGGAATTCCGGCCGGCCGATCAGAGCGCGGGCGATGGCCGCGCGCTGCTTCTCGCCGCCGGACAGCACCGGCGGCATCACATGCATGCGGTCGCCCAGGCCCACCCAGTGCAGCAACTCGGTCACCTCGGCGCGATAGCTGGTCTCTTCCTTGCCCAGCACCCGCAGCGGCAGCGCCACATTCTCATAGGTGGTGAAGTGGTCCAGCAGGCGGAAATCCTGGAACACGATGCCGATGCGGCGGCGGATCACCGCCACCTCGTCGGGATCCAGCGAGGACACGTCGCGGCCGAACATGGTGATGAGGCCGCGGGTCGGCTTCATGGAGAGGAACAGCAGGCGCATCAAGGTGGTCTTGCCGGCGCCGGAGGGGCCGGTGAGAAATTGGAACGAGTTCGGCTCGATGCCGAAGGTCACATCCTTCAGCACCTCCGGCCCCATGCCATACCTCAGGCCCACATTCTCGAACCGGACCACGTTCTTCACCTTCCCCGAATCGGGCATGCCGTTGCGCGCCACCATAGAGCCGGAACGCATCGGCTTGAATCAAGCGGATGCGTCACCGGCACGGTGAATCAAGGGGGAGAACAGCCCCCGGCTTCTCGATGGCATCCCCGATGGAGGGGGAGGCCACCCCCGGCGCTGGACGCTGGAGGCTTCGCACGTCATGCTCGGACATCACGGAGGAACCATGTCCTTGCCACCCGTTAAAGTTCTGTTCGATGAGAACCGCATTGCCGCCCGCAATCGCGAATTGGCCAGTGAAATCGCCGCCGCCGGGCTGGAACAGCTTCTGGTGGTCGCGGTTCTGAAGGGCTCGTTCATCTTCGCGGCAGACCTGCTGCGGGCGATGCACGCCTCGGGCATGGCGCCGGAAATGGAGTTCGTCCACCTCTCCAGCTATCGCGAGGCGACGGTCTCTTCCGGCCAGGTGAACATTCTGCGGGATGTGGAAAGCGACGTGCGCGGCCGCGATGTGCTGCTGGTGGACGACATTCTGGAATCCGGCCGCACCCTGGCCTTTGCCAAGGACCTGCTGATGGCGCGCGGCGCCCGGCGGGTGCTGGTGTGCGTGCTGCTGGAAAAGCCGGGCAAGCGGGCGGTGAATGTGGATCCGGACTATGTGGGCTTCACCTGCCCGGACCTGTTCGTGGTGGGCTACGGCATGGACGTCGCCCACGCCTTCCGCCAGCTGCCGTTCATCGGCCATATCGAGGGGCTGGAGTAGGGCGCGCGACTGCTGTCCGGCACCGCCCCGCCGGACGTCGGTTTTCATTGCATGCGCTGCAATGTGACGTAGCGGAATCTTGTTGCCAAGTTCCTGCTTTGTTCTAGGCTGACCGTCCATGGGCTCGTGACCCGCGAGCCTCCGCTGGGGGGCGGCCGATGTCGATGGAAAGCCATGTGATGTTTCGCGGGCCCTTGCCCGCGAAGGCGGCGGTGAATGCCGCTCTGCGCGAGCTGGGTTTTCCCTTCTCCGTCTCGGGGCGGGGGGCGCTGGAGGGACATCACGGCTTCATGCCCATGAAGCTGCGGCGCGCGGAGACCGGCGTCGAGTTCGACGTGTTTGACGATGCGGAATTGCTGGCGCAGTTCGCCGGCGACATCGATCCGGCCTTCGACCGTACCGCCTCGCTGCGCTGGGGCGGGGACGAAGATCAAATGCTCGCCGGCCTCTGCGTCGCCGCCGCCTTGGCGCGCCTGCTGAATGCTGCGGTGTTCGACGAGGCGGAAGACGCTTTGTTGGATGCCGACGGCGCCGTCGCTGTGGCCCGAAAGAACCTGGAGGCGGTGGCCGAGAGTATTGAGGCGGAGAAGGCGCGCGGCCGCACCCGCGGAACGCGGCCGGCCGATATCCGGCACTATCTGAAGCCGCTGCTGAAGATGCGGCCGGAACTGGCTTTGGTGGACCGCTCACTCGTCGTCCGGCCGGTCCGCCATATCCTGCGCGGCGCCTTTTTTAACGCCTCGGACCGCCATTCCCTTTACATCCACCGCTTGCGGGTGCCGCTCTTCAATCCGAACCATGACATTGTCGAAGAGGAGCGGCTGCGGGGATGCTGGGATGTCTGGGAGGATCATTTCCCGCCGCTCCTGATGGACCTGCTGGAGGAGCATGTTTTCAGTTCGGTCAGCCAGATCACCAGCCTCTCGGTCCTTGGGCAGGAGATGATTAGCCGGCCGGAGGAGCTCAGGAACCTGGCCCAGATCAAGGCGCCGGTGCGGGTCTTCCTCCTTGCCGGCGAGCCGGAGCGGGCCGCGGCCTATATCGAGAGCCTGGAGCGGGAACGCTCAAAGGGAGACGCCCCGCCCAATTACGTTAAGGAGATGCGCGCCGAACTGGACCGCGACATCGGCGAAGTGTGCGCAGAGCAGCACGAGCGGGAAGCCAAGATGGTGGCCGCCTTGAAGCTTCAGAGCGTGTGGGAGGCGGCGCCGTTTCCGGTCGAGGTGCCGAAGGCGAGCCGGGCGGCGCAATGCGATGACGCGCCTTTCCCACCTGTTCCCTGGCCGACGCCGCCGGACGGATTGTTTGCCGACGAGCCGGACGGCATCGGCGATCTGCGGTTTTCGGAAGAGCGGCTGGAGCGACGCGGGCGCGCCACGCTGCTGGTGCCGCTGCCGCAAGAGGAAGCGGCGCGGCGGCACGTGGCCCGACAGGACTATCGGCTGACCGTGCATCCGGCCGAGGACCGGACGCTCGTCGTTCATTATCGCGGGCGACAGCCCAAGTCCCCGTACCAGAATCAGGACCCGGCATATCTTTTCGCGCTCCACATCGACCTCGAACTCACCACCCCCGACCGGAAGGTTAAGGCGCACTTCTGGGAGGACCACGACACCCGCGGCCGACTCAGAAGCGTGAGGGTGGAGGTGTTTGATCGCCGGTCGCGTGTCGATATCTGGAGATCAGAGCTCGACGCGCGCAAGAGCCTGCGAGAAGACCGGGGCGAACGGAACGGCACGGGCCGCGTCGAGGTCGCCGTGAGCGAAGACGAGATGGCACCGTATCTCGGCACTGATTTTGACTTTGGCGACTATCGGTCCTTGCTCCAGAGGGCCGACGCTTACGGCCGCTGGGCCGGCTTTGGACCGCTTCTCGGTGTTCCAGAGGACGGCCCCTGAGGGACCCACCGTCAGGGGCGGCCGATGCTGGTGTATCCCCTGTCAGGCCGTGGGTCGCCAGTGAGGCCGAATCGCGCCCGCCAGCAGGCTCTCTGCTGACAGCGCCCGGCACGTACGGATGGGGGCTGCTGGAGAAGCGGGGAACGCGCGCGGCGAACGAGGGGCTGTCCGCTATGGGCTTCGCCTGCCCGGACCTGTTTGTGGTCGGCTACGGCATGGACGTCGCCCACGCCTTTCGCCAATTGCCGTTCATCGGCCATATCGAGGGGCTGGAGTAGGGCCTACCCTGCACGCTTCCAGCCTGCGGCGATGAGGCCCGCGCCCACCAGCAGCCCGCCGCCGGTGCGGTTGATCGCCCGATGCACCCGCGCCGAGCGGATCAGTCCGCGGGAGCCGGAGGCCATCGCCGCATAGGCGCTGGCATTGGCCCCTGCGAGCACCAGGAAGGTCCCTTCCAGCACGATCATCTGCGGCAGCAAGGGGCGGGATGGATCG
>CALRNP020000146.1:0-14725 GCA_943369575.1 Azorhizobium sp. AG788
CCCAGGAGCGCCAGGAGCAGGAAGCCATCCTCGAACTCTACATGCAGGCCCTCGGCCTGGTGTGAGCGATCCCGCCGGCCCGGCGCCGGCGGCACCGTCCAATCATTTGTGGCGCCCTCTCTCCCGCACGCGGGAGGGGGCTCTGTTGGCGGTTCACGGTTGCCGTCTGTGAGGCCCTGGGCCGGGCGAGCAACGGGCTCAGCCCGTCAGCAGCGCTGCGCGAGGACGTCCCCTCTCCCACCATCGGCAGGATCACCGCCCTCCTCACTGGGGAGAGCGCGACCACGTGCGCCGGGTGGGAGATTAGTCGATCCGCTGGCTCAGGCGCACCGGCTGCGCCTGGAACACATAAGTGGGCAGCGACACCACCGCCTCGCCACTGAAGTGGCCGGTGGCGAGCCCGCCAGTGGGATCGGAGCCGAAGCCGGTGGCGACCACCTGACGCGGTGCGGTGATGAAGGTGGTGAAGACGCGGGTTTCCGGCATCTTCAGATAGGCTTCCCCCGTCAGTCCCGGCGCCCGGAACAAGCGGCCGAAGGGGATATCCGCCGTACGGGCTGCGGTGCGCATCTTCGGCTGCGGCGCGGCCGCGACCGCCGCATTGGCGGGGAGCGAGCCCACGATGTCGCCAGTGGAGGCATAGCCCAGCAGCGTGCTTGCCGGCGCTGCCGCCTCATCGCTGGTGCCGCGGGTGATGACCGCCGGCAGCGGGACGCTACCCGGCATCTGCAGGCTCGCCACCTGGGTCGGCGCCAGCGGGCGCTTCAGGGGTAGCGGCGCCAATGGCGCATTCACCGCCTGGGCCGTCATCATCGTCGCCGCGGCAAGTTCCGCCGGGCGGGCCGGCGGCAGCGGCCGGGCGGCCACCGCCGTCACCACCGGCTGCGACACCTGCGCCACCGGCGCCACCGGCGGCGGGGCGGGCTTGGCCGGAGCGGCCGAAGCCACCTGGGTCGGACGCGGGGTGCGGCTCGGGCGCACGGCCTCTTCCTCACCCGCGTCGCTCTCTTCCGGCAGTTGCTTGCTGAACAGCGAGGCGAAGAATTTCTTGATGCCCTTCAGGCCGTCCACCTGGGCCACTTCCGCGGGAGCGGCGCCGCCTCTGGCTTCCAGTTCCGCCAACGCCTCGTGATAGCCCGACAGCGGCTTGCCGTCGCTGGGGACCAGCACCGTCTTCCCATCGGGGAACAGGCGGGCCAGTTCGTCATGGCTCATGCGCGGCCACATGCGCACGCCGCCAGTGTCCATGTGAACGAAATTCGAGGACGGATAGAAGCCGACGCCGCCGCGCTGGAGCCGCAGGCCGGCGGCCCGCAAGGCCGAAAGCTGAACGCCGGGAATGTAGAAATCCATGGCCTTGCCACGCATGTGCTGGCTGGTCTCGGCCACGGCCTTGCTGCGCGAGCGGAGCATGGCATTGGTCTGGGGCGAACGATAGCCGCACAGGATGGTGATGGGCGCGGAGGCGTCGACGTCGCGATAGACTTCCCAGATCACGTCGAACAGATGGGGGTCCATCTCGGTCGGTTCATCCTTGCGCCAGTCGCGCAGGATCCAGTTGAGCTTGGTGAGGACCTCGGGATCGTAGCGACCGTCCTTCTTAAAGGTGAAGGTGCCGCTCTCCCCGGTATGGGCATTGGTGAAGGACAGGCTGCGGGTGTCGCCATTGGCGACCGCATTCTGCAGCGCGGTCGATCCACCCACCACCAGCGAAACCGCCACTGCCACGTATCGACCGACCTTCAGCGTCACAGCGCCTGTGCCGGATGCGCTCCAGGCGTGAAGGCGGCTGCGGAGGGGCGCGAAGAGTGCGTTATCAATGGGCAAAGGTCGGAACCCGGGGCTCAGATCTATCCAGGCCGCGCGCGTACGCGCGGTGCGAAACTCGACGGAGTCTTGTCTGGTTGGGTTAAGGGCGCGTTGACGCCCATCACTCCCTGGTCACGGTGCCGTGAGTATCGACCCACTATGGCAAAATCGTGCCAGTTCCCCGTGTCATGCAAGATACACGCAAGCTCTAGCGCCCGGAATTCACAGGTAAATCTTAACCATCACCGTTCAGCAGCCTTGGCCCGACGGGAGAAGATGGCGCTCTCGAGGCAGCCAACCACCGTTGTGCGGCCCCCGGGATTGTAGGCCCGGGGGATTGTGGGCCCGTAGGTCTTGCGATCAGCGGGGAACGGGCGCCGCGCGGGTGGCCAGCTTCTGCTCGGAATCGAGGTGCAGCAGTTCCTTGACCTGGGCATTGGTGCCGTAAATGTCGTCACGGGACACCAGCCGGCCGCTCTCATCCACGAAGGTGGTGAAATAGACCATGTGGACCGGAATGCGCTGCTTGAGGTTCAGATAGCGCTCGGCGCCACCCAGCATCTTGCCGATCTTTTCGTCGGTCCAGTTCTGACCCGGCATGCCGATGTTGAAGATCACCTCGGCGAACTTCAGCGGATCCTGCACCCGCACGCAGCCGTGGCTATAGGCACGGCGATCGTTGGCGAACAGCGCCTTCGACGGGGTGTCGTGCAGATAGACCGAATGGTCGTTGGGGAACATGAACTTGATGCGGCCCAGCGCGTTGCGTTCGCCTGGCGGCTGGCGGAACGAATAGCCGGAGGTGCCCTGCGCCCAATTGACGGTGCCGGGATCCACCACCCGCCCGTTGCGCACCACTTCCATGCCCTGGCGGGCGAGGAAATAGGGGTCGCGCTGCAAGTTGGGCAGCATTTCCTTGCGGGCGATGGACGGCGGAATGTTCCAATAGGGGTTCAGCACGACATATTCCATGTCGTGGGTCAGCAGCGGGGTCTGGTTCTCCCGCTTGCCCACCACCACCCGCGTCTGATGGATCGTAGAGCCGGCCTGCACCACCCGCACCACATATTCGGGAATGTTGACCATCACATAGGTGCTGCCCAGATCTCGTGGCAGCCAGCGCCAGCGCTCCATGTTGGCGATGATGTCAGAGCGCCGATCGGCGGCGCTCTCCACCTTGTTGAGGCTGTCCAACGTCGCGGCGCCGACCACGCCGTCGGCATTCAGCCCCGCAGAGCTCTGATAGGACATCACAGCCGCGGCAAGGGTCTGGTCATACAGCCGATCGCCGGCCACCGCCGACTTGAGGCCCAGCCGCGCCCGCAACGCGGGGACGCGGGCATCCACATCGCCCGGCCGCAGGGTGGGACCGGCGGGAACATGTACCGGCACCGGGCCGCTGGTGCGCGCCTGCGCACTCGCCAGCTTGCCCTTCAATGCCCAATAGCCAGGATGGGTCGGATTGTAGGCGGCCAGCGCCTTGGAGGCATCCGGCGCCGCTGCCAGGCCGGTCAGCACCGCATTGGGCTCGGGAAAGGTGCGCAGAGGGGTGATCTGCGGCGAGATCCGGGTGGGGTCGAACCGACCGGCCTGGGCATGGCGGGCATAGAGCAGCGCCGAGGCCGCCAGCCGGATCTCGGCCCGCGCCAGAGCGGGAAGATCGGCGCTGGCGGTCAGCTTGGATCGCACGTAGTCGGCGGGTTCCAACCCGTCGTCGCCGGCGGCGGCAAAACGGGCCTCGACGCCGCGACCGACCGCGGTCAGGCCGTGATCGTTCACGAACACCGGCTCGTCCTGGCGGGCGGCATAGAAGGCCTGGATGGCCTCCTGCTCGCGCTTGGTGATGCCGAGACCTTCCAGGGCCGGCAACGCCAGCAACTGGCGCACCTGCTCCGCCAGCGGGCTCAGAGCGGCCTGAGTGACCGCCGGGGCGGCGGGCGTCTCGGCAGCGCCGGAGGCAGGCAGAGGGGTCTGTGCCGGCGCGGAGGCCACGGCGGGCGGCGGCGGTTCCGCGGCCGGCGCGGACGCCTGTTTGGGCGCTTCCGGCTTAGCTTCCGCCGCCTTCGGAGTGGTGTCGGGCGCCGTGTGCGTCGCCGCGGCGTGATCGGTGGGTGCAGGTGCCGGCGTCGGCACCACCTCCACGTGGCTCGGCGGCCACGGCAGATGGGGGGTGGCCGGCGGGGTCGCAGGATGGGCCGGCTCGGACGCGGCAGCAGCGGCCGTGCTGCCGCTGGACGGCGAAAGCGCGTCGGGAGCGCTGCTGTCAGCAGCCTGTGCCGGAGCGACAAAGCTCGGAACCGACAAGGCACCGCCCGCCAGAACGGCCCCGACCATCAGCCCGGCAAACATACGACCGGCCGACGGCCTGGGAAGAGGACGCTCCAAGGGACGCTCCATCGCTGCAACTCTTTCCTAGGTGGTCGCGCGCCCCCGCACGATGTTCAATTCACAAGCCCTCGCGACGGATGGTTTTCCGCCGTCTGTCACTCGGCCGCAACAGCCAGAGGGGTAAATCGTTCGGTTACAGGCAATCCTAAAGCCGTAAGCTTTCGGTAAAGGGTGGAACGGCCGATGCCGAGCCGCCGCGCCACCTCCGTCATGCGCCCCCCATACAGCGCAATCGCGGCGCGAATCACTTCCGCCTCCAATTGCTCCAGTGGACGAGCGTGACCGCCAGCGTCGACCAGGGGAATGACGTCCGCAAGACCTTGAACAACCTCAGTTTCATCCACATCCGCACGCTGCAGGGCATCGGCGTCATGGGCAAGGCGCAGATAGGGCTCGCGCACGGGCGCGGTCGCCAAAGGCACCGGAGGGGTGCGCTCGGCGGCGGCAAGCGCCAACGCATTCGTGATCGCCACCTTCAGGCGCAGCGTGCCGGCCGGCTTCACCACGAAGTCCCGCGCGCCCGCCCGCAGCGCCGAAGCGGCGCCATCGAGCCCGGCATGGGTGACGGCGGCCACCACCGGCACCGGACACCCACGCGCCCGCAGCACACCCAGGACACCCATGCCGTCCAATCCCGGCAGCACCAGGTCCAGAAGCATCAGGTCGAACGGTTCGGCGGCAAGACGCTCCAACGCCGCATCGCCGTCGCCGCAGGCGGTCACGGCGAACCCGAGATGGGTGAGCGCCGATTCGAGCCGGGCGCGTTCCAAATTATCGTCTTCTACCAGGAGGATACGGGCTGTCATGGGAATCCGGTCACGCACGATTCCCACAAGCTTCGCCGGGCGAGGTTAACGAAACCAACCGCATGCCCTCCTCCCGCGATCCAATCTGCCGCGCGGCATTGCGCCCGGCCCCGCAGATCAAAAGGCTACGGGTCACCGTTGAAGCAACAGGGCGATGCGCGGTATGACCGGCACAGTCGTTCTCGACGCGCCTGGAGGCTCCATGTTCGGTCCCGTTTCGTCTCTGACCCCGGAAGCTGCGACCGCCTCCGCCGCCCCCTCGCCTTTGCCCGAGTGGAACCTCACCGATCTCTACGCCAGCATGGACTCGCCGCAGCTCGCTGCGGACCTGGAACATGCCGACGTGCTCTCCAAAGCCTTCGAGGCCGACTACAAGGGCAAGCTGGCAGCGCTCGCCGCCGGTCCCGCCGCCGGCGCGGCCCTGGGCGAGGCTTTGGCGCGCTATGAGGCCATCGACGACCTGATGGGCCGCGTCGCCTCCTACGGCAGCTTGGTCTATGCGGGCGACACCGCCGACCCGGCGCGGGCCAAGTTCTTTAGCGACATTCAGGAAAAGCTGACGGATTCGTCCACACACCTGCTGTTCTTCACGCTGGAGCTGAACCGCCTGGACGACGCGCTGGTGGAGGCCGCCTTCTCGGCGCCCGCCTTCGCGCACTATCGCCCCTGGGTGGAAGATCTGCGCAAGGACAAGCCCTATCAGCTGGAAGATCGGGTGGAGCAGCTATTCCACGAGAAATCCAGCCCGTCCCGCGGTGCCTGGGGCCGTTTGTTCGACGAGACCATGTCGTCTTTGCGGTTCAATGTGGACGGCAAGGATCTGGCCATCGAGCCGACCTTGAACCTGATGCAGGATCCGAACGAAGCCGTGCGCAAGAGCGCCGGTCTGGCGCTGGCCGCCACCTTCCAGGAAAATCTGCGCCTGTTCAGCCTGGTGACCAACACGCTGGCCAAGGACAAGGAAATCTCCGACCGTTGGCGCGGCTTTGAGGATGTGGCCGATAGCCGTCATCTGGCCAACCGCGTCGAGCGCGAAGTGGTCGACGCCATGGTCGCCGCGATCCAGGGCGCCTATCCGCGCCTGTCGCACCGCTATTACGCCCTGAAGGCCCGCTGGTTCGGCAAGGACAGACTGGAGTTCTGGGATCGCAATGCGCCCTTGCCCAAGGTCGCCACCCGCGACATCGGCTGGGATGAGGCGCGCGACACGGTGCTGGGCGCCTACACCACCTTCTCGCCGCGCATGTCGGACATCGCCAAGCAGTTCTTCGACCATAATTGGATCGATGCGCCGGTGCGCCCTGGCAAGTCACCCGGCGCCTTCGCCCATCCCACGGTGCCGTCCGCCCACCCCTATGTGCTGCTGAACTACCAGGGCAAGCCGCGGGACGTGATGACGCTGGCCCACGAACTGGGCCATGGCGTCCACCAGGTGCTGGCTGCCCAGCAGGGCGCGCTGATGGCCTCGACCCCGCTGACCCTGGCTGAGACCGCCTCGGTGTTCGGCGAGATGCTCACCTTCCGCCGGCTGCTGGCGGCGGCGGAAACCCCGCAAGCCCGCAAGATCATGCTCGCCCAGAAGGTGGAGGACATGATCAACACCGTGGTCCGCCAGACCGCCTTCTACACCTTCGAGCGCCGCGTCCACACCGAGCGCCGCCAGGGCGAACTGACCGCAGAGCGCATCGGCACCATCTGGATGGAGGTGCAGGCCGAGAGCCTGGGACCGTCCATTCATCTCAGCGCCGGATATGAGACCTTCTGGACCTACATCCCGCACTTCATCCATACGCCGTTCTACGTCTACGCGTATGCCTTCGGCGACTGCCTCGTGAACTCGCTCTACGGCGTCTATGAGAAGGCCGCCGACGGGTTTGCCGAGCGCTATCTGGAGATGCTCTCCGCCGGCGGCACCAAGCACCATGCCGAATTGCTGGCGCCGTTCGGCCTCGATGCCCGCGATCCGGCCTTCTGGCAGACCGGCCTCAATCTGATCGACGGCATGATCACCGAGCTGGAGCAGATGGAAGGCGTGTGAACGATCCGGCTGGCCTTACGGAACCGGAAAGCGGGGCGGCCGATGCCGCCCCGATATGCGCTGCCCGCGCGCCCAGATCTGTGGTGCCTTGGAGTGCCTATATTCTCGAATGCGGCGACGGCACGCTCTATTGCGGCGTGGCCATTGATGTCACCCGCCGCATGCGCGATCACGCCACCCCCAAGGGCTCGCGCTATGTGCGCGGCCACGGCGGCGTAAAGGCCCTGCTGTGGAGCTGTGAACTGCCCTCGCGCACCATCGCCCAGCGGGTGGAATATCACCTCAAGCGGGCGTCGCGGCAGAGGAAGCTGGCTTTGGTGCAGGAGGGCCTGTTGCCTCAGGATTGGACGGCCTGACGCCCCTACGGGATGCCATCTTTCCGCAAGTCGCCTCCCATTGAATAGCCCGAAACCGCAGACGGCCCCGGCTTCCTTTCACCTAAGGTGACCGGCCATGGGCGCGCTGCGCGCCGCGCAACGGACGGCCGAGCAACAAAAAAGGCCCCGGCGCGATGCCGGGGCCTCCATTTTCGCGGCGTTCTGCCAGACGGCAGATCGCTCAGAGGTTCTTGACGATTTCCTCGGTGACCTTCTTGGCGTCGCCGAACAGCATCATGGTGTTGTCGCGGAAGAACAGCTCGTTCTCCACGCCGGCATAGCCGGAGCCCATGCCGCGCTTGATGAACAGCACGGTCTTGGCCTTTTCAACGTCCAGGATCGGCATGCCGTAGATGGCAGAGGTCGGGTCGGTCTTCGCCGCCGGGTTGGTGACGTCGTTGGCGCCGATGACGAACGCCACGTCGGCCTGCGCGAACTCAGAGTTGATGTCCTCCAGTTCGAACACTTCGTCGTACGGCACCTGGGCTTCCGCCAGCAGCACGTTCATGTGCCCCGGCATGCGGCCCGCCACCGGATGGATGGCGTACTTCACCTCGACGCCCTCTTCCTTCAGCTTGTCGGCCATTTCACGCAGCGCGTGCTGGGCCTGAGCCACCGCCATGCCGTAGCCCGGCACGATGATGACCTTCTGGGCGTTCTTCATGATGTAGGCGGCATCGTCCGCCGAGCCCTGCTTGACGGGACGGGTTTCCGCCGCGCCTGCAGCACCGCCGGCCACTTCGCCGCCGAAGCCGCCCAGGATCACCGAGATGAAGGAGCGGTTCATGCCCTTACACATGATGTAGGACAGGATCGCGCCCGAGGAGCCCACCAGCGCGCCGGTGATGATCAGCGCGGTGTTGCCCAGCGTGAAGCCGATGCCGGCCGCCGCCCAACCCGAATAGGAGTTGAGCATGGACACCACCACCGGCATGTCGGCGCCGCCGATGGGGACGATCAGCAGCCCGCCCAGAACCAGGGACAGGATGGTGATGATCCAGAACAGCGGGATCGAGCCGGTCATCACGAAGGCGATGATCAGCACCAGCAGCAGCAGCGCGAGGCCGCCATTGATGAAGTGCCGGCCCGGCAGCATGATCGGCTTGCCCGACATGTTGCCGTTGAGCTTGGCGAAGGCGATGATCGAGCCGGTGAAGGTGATGGCGCCGATGGCGACACCCAGGGTCATTTCCACCAGCGAGGCGCGGTGGATGTGGCCCACGTCACCGATGCCGAAGGCCACCGGGGCATAGAGCGCGGCAGCGGCCACCAGCACGGCGGCAAGACCCACCAGCGAGTGGAATGCGGCCACCAGCTGCGGCATCTGGGTCATGGCGATGCGGCGGGCGACCACCGCGCCGACGCCACCACCGATGGCGATGCCGGCGATCACCAACACCCAGCCGACAATGTTGGCGGGCGGCGACAGCGCCAGCGTGGTGAGCACGGCAATCGCCATACCGACCATGCCGAACATATTGCCCTGGCGGGACGTGGTGGGGTGGGAGAGCCCCCGCAGCGCCAGGATGAACAGAATACCTGCGACCAGATAAAGCAGGGCGGCCAGATTGGCATTCATCGGTGCGCCCTCACTTCTTCTTCTGATACATGGCGAGCATTCGACTGGTCACCAGGAACCCGCCGAAGATGTTCACCGAGGCGAAGATGAGCGCGATGAAGCCGAAGCCTCGCGCCCACAGCGTATGGCCGGGATCGCCCACGGTGGACACGCCCACCGCCAGAAGCGCACCCACCACGATCACCGACGAAATGGCGTTGGTGACCGACATGAGCGGCGTGTGGAGCGCGGGCGTGACCTGCCACACCACATAATAGCCGACGAACACCGCCAGCACGAAGATCGCGAGGCGGAACACGAACGGGTCGATGGCCCCGCCGGTAGCCGCATGGGCGGCGGCGCCAAGGGCGGTGGCCGCCTGGTCGGCATAAAGCTGTGCGGCTTCGGCGGCTTGGCGCGCCACTTCGGCGGCGGCGCGGGCCTGGACAGCGGCGTCAGCGGCGGCTTGTGCAGTGATCGGGTTCACGAGGCGGCTCCCTCATTCTTGGGGGCGAAGTTCGGATGAACCACGGCGCCATCGCGGGTGAGCAAGGTGGCCTTCACCAGCTCGTCGTCCCACTTCACGGCCAGCGCCTTTTCCTTCTTGTCGACCAGGGTTTCCAGGAAGGCATAGAGGTTCTTGGCATAGAGCTGCGAGGCGGACGCAGCGATGCGGCCGGCCACGTTGAGATAGCCGACGATCTTCACGCCGTTCACGTCGGTGACCTGACCGGCCACCGCGCCCTCGACATTGCCGCCGCGTTCCACCGCCAGATCCACCAGCACCGAACCGGGCTTCATGGAGGCCACCATGGCCGCCGAGATCAGGCGCGGCGCAGGCCGGCCGGGGATCAGAGCGGTGGTGATGACGATGTCCTGCTTCTTGATGTGTTCCGCCACCAGGGCCGCCTGCTTGGCTTGGTATTCGGCCGACATGGGCTTGGCATAACCGCCCGAGGTCTCGGCCTGCTTGAACTCATCGTCTTCCACGGCGACGAACTTGGCGCCGAGGGATTCCACCTGCTCCTTGGAGGCAGGACGCACGTCGGTGGCGGTCACCACGCCGCCGAGGCGGCGAGCGGTGGCGATGGCCTGGAGGCCGGCGACACCGGCACCCATGACGAAGATGCGGGCGGCAGGAACGGTGCCGGCGGCGGTCATCATCATCGGCAGCGCGCGGCCGAATTCGGCCGCCGCATCGATCACGGCGCGGTAGCCGGCCAGATTGGCCTGGGAGGACAGCACGTCCATCACCTGGGCACGGGTGATGCGCGGCATCAGCTCCATGGCGAAGCCGGCGAGACCCGCATCGGCCATCTGGCGCAGTGCGTCCTCATTGCCATAGGGATCGAGAATGCCGATCACCAGCGCGCCGCGCTTATAGGTGAGCATCTCTTCCGCAGTGGGGCGGCGCACCTTGAGCACCACATCGGCGCCAATGGCGGCTTCCGCCGCGCTCGAGGCGATGGTGGCACCGGCGGCCTGATAGTCTGCGTCAAGAATACCTGAGCGCAGGCCGGCACCGGACTGGACGGCAAGCTCGGCACCCAGCGCCACCAGGCGCTTGACCGTATCCGGGGTCGCAGCGACCCGCGGCTCGCCGAGATCAAACTCGGCGGGAACAGCAATTTTCATCTGAAACCTCTACGAGTTCCGAGCAACGCTCAGAGGAGGAAAGTCCACATCAGGACCATGAGCACGGCCAGGGCCACTGTGCCCCATTTGGTCAGGCCAGTGAACAACTCGTAGGTGCGCTGGTGCTCGGCATAATCGTTGCCGTCAGCGGTCGCGTATTCAATCGCGCCATGCTCGGACATCTTATTTCCCCCTGGCGTTTGGTGGCCTTGGCCCTTTAGCTGAGAAGGGCTTCTATGGCAACTTCGTGGTGGTGGACAATATACCAGAAACCGGCGCAATCAAGGCGGAATTCGGGGCACGCGCTACTTTCTTGTTCTTGCTTTGTTCCTATTCTGAGCGTAGGGTTTCGCCATGGACCTGCATCGCGACACCGACCTGCACTTTCTGCCGGACGACACGGCGCCGACGCCCATGGCGCCCACTGCGACGCCCACTGAGCCACGCGCTCCCGTGCGGCGCAAACTCAGACAAGCCACTGACAAAAAAGCACAATCAAAGGGGGAGCGCGTTCTTGGCCGCCTCAAGGCGGAGCGGGCTGCGCCCCCCGTTGCCCCGCCGGCGGCGGCGCAGGATGCCGATGCCGGCGAAGCCGGAACCCAGGTTGCCGCCGAGAGCCGGCGCGGGCGCGGCGCCATCTCCAACGCCGCCGGCCGCTATGAACCGGCCGCCCGCATTCTGTTCGATGACGGTTGGCAAAGTTTGGATGATTTGCCGCCTTTTCGTACCGAGGTCACCGAAGAACACGCCCGCACGGTCATTACCCGCAACCAATCGCCCGATATCGGCTTTGATCGCTCCATCAATGCCTATCGCGGCTGCGAGCACGGATGCGTCTATTGCTTCGCCCGGCCGAGCCACGCCTACCAGGGGCTGTCCGCCGGGCTAGATTTCGAGACCAAGCTGTTCGTGAAGCCCGATGCACCCGAGTTGCTGGCGCGCGAACTGGCGCAGCCGCGCTATCAGCCGCGCACCATCGCCATGGGCACCAACACCGATCCCTACCAGCCCATCGAGCGGCGCTATGAGGTGACACGGCGCATTCTCCAGGTGCTGAGCGACTTTGGCCATCCCGTGGGCATCGTCACCAAGTCGGCCCTGGTGGCGCGGGACATCGACATTCTCGGCCCCATGGCCGAGCGCGGCCTGGCGAAGGTGGCAATCTCGCTCACCACGCTGGATCCGCATCTCGCCCGGGTGATGGAGCCCCGCGCCGCCGCCCCGCACCGGCGCCTGGAAACCATTCGCCGGCTAGCCGATGCCGGCATTCCCACCGCCGTCCTGACAGCGCCGCTCATTCCGGCGCTGAACGACATGGAAGTGGAGCGCATTCTCGATTCAGCGAAATTCATGGGGGCGAGCGAGGCGGGCTATGTGACGCTGCGGCTGCCTCTGGAAATCTCAGATCTGTTCAAGGAATGGTTGGTGGCGCACTTTCCCGACAAGGCGCGGCACGTCATGTCGCTGATCCGCGAGATGCACGGCGGCAAGGATTATGATTCCAGCTTCGGCAAGCGTGGCAAAGGTGACGGACCTTATGCCTGGACCATCGGCCGTCGCTTCGAGATCGCTGCCCGCCGCCTGGGGCTCACCGGCCGTAGCGTCAAGCTGACCACCGCCCATTTCCGCCGCCCGGCCCAGGCCGGGGAACAATTGTCCCTCTTTGCATGAGCAGGCGATGACACCAACATTCGGCCTGCACCTGGTGACGCTGGGCGTCGCGGACCTTTCGAGAGCCATCGCTTTCTACACGGCCATGGGCCTGCCCCGGCGGGATCAGGGCAGCGATGCCGTAGCGTTCTTCGACGCAGGCGGCGTGGTGCTGTCTCTGTTCGGCCGCGAGGCGCTGGCGGCGGATGCCGGCATGGGCACGGTCGGCGCACCGGAGATAGCCATGGATCACCCGGCGCCAGTTGCAGGGGGAGCTGAGCCGTTCAAGCCGGCTTTCTCAGGCACCGCCTTGGCCTTCAACGTCGCGGACGAAGCGGCCGTGGCGCGCGTCATCTCCCAGGCGGAGGCGGCGGGTGCGCGCATCCTCAAGAGCCCGCAGCGCGCCTTCTGGGGTGGCTTCAGCGGCTATTTCGCGGATCCGGACGGGCACATCTGGGAAGTGGCGCACAACCCATTCTGGCCGCTCGACGCCGCGGGGCGGCCGGTCCTGCCGGATTGATCCTGGTTGGCTGCTGCGCCGGCGGGACGAACCTCCGGCGCACGACTCGCGCCCCGGCCCGCCGCTCAGTGGCGTAGCTTGCTGATGGCGATGAAGGCCAGCGCGCCCACGAGCAGCGCCGGCAAGGTGGCGCCGAGGTTCGGCAGCAGCGCGTTGACGCCATGGAACGTCGCGATGCCAAGCCCCCAGGCTACGAGGCCCGCAATCCGCCAGCCGCCCGCAAACCAATAGGCGCCGCCGGTGCGGTCGATCTGGTCCAGTTGGATGATGCGGCGGCGAATGATGAAATGATCGGCCAACACCACACCGAATAATGGCGCGAAGACCGAGCCAATCAGCAGCAGGAAGTCCTGGAACTGGGCCATGGGCACCAGCAGCGCGATCAGCGTGCACAGGACGCCGAAGCCCAGGGCCAGACGCTGAACCGGCAGCCGCGCCACGGTGGCGCTGGACACCGCCGCGGAATGGATGTCGGCGAAGGCATTGTCGGTTTCATCCAGCAGGATGAGCAGCAGTGCCAAACCGCCACCGGCCGTCGCCAGCGCCACCACCAGCGTCCCCTCGCCATTGGTGGCCAAGGCGTAGGCCGCGCCCAGGCCATAGAACCAGATGTTGGCGATCAGATAGCCCAGCGCACTGCCGCGGAACATGCCGCCGGGCGCGCGGCCGAAGCGGGTGTAATCGGCAATCAGCGGCAGCCAGGACAGCGGCATGGCCGCCACCAGATCCACGGCGCCACCGAAGCTCATGCCACCAGCACCCGGCTTGGCGGCGAGCGCTGCCATGTCGTAATTGGCGAGCAGCCGCCAGGTCAGCCATCCGGCCGCAGCGAGGATGAGGTAGAGCCCCCAAGCCCGCAGGAAGCGCCGCACGAACGACACCGGCCCAGCCACCGCAATGGCCGTCGCCAATGCGCCAAATAGAATGGTCCAGGCATAGGGCAACGTCACCCCCAGGGCCGAGGTGGCCAGCGCATCGGCAGCCTCGGCCATGACGATGATCTCGAACGATCCCCAGCCCACCAGTTGCACCACATTGAGCAGCGTCGGGATCGAGGCGCCGCGCAGGCCGAGGCTGGGCCGCAGCATGGCCATGGAGGCAAGTCCGGTATCGGCCCCCACCACGCCCACCGCCGCCAGCAGCACCGCGCCGAGCAGCGAGCCCACCAGGATGGCGGCAAAGGCCTCGCCCAGGCTCAGCGCCGGCACCAGCAGCGCCCCCGCCTGCAGCACCAGCAGGCCGATGCCGAGGCTGAACCACAAGGCGAAGGCGTCGCGCGGTGCGAAGGCCCGCCGGTCAGCCGGTACCGGGGTCAGCGGATCATAGGAGGCGTGGGAAAGGTCCATGGGTCAGGGTCCGCAAGCCGGAGCGCTGGGCGCAGAAATCGGTTGCGTGCCTGTAGCACGAACCGCCCCACGGACAAGACCGGCGCGGGCCTTCGCCAACACCGGCTTCCGGCACCACCGGCCATGGACCGCACGTGAAAACGGGCCCTCGCAGGGCCCGTCATCAACGCAGAAACGGCTCGCGCCGCTTAATCAGCTGCCGCAGCGCACATAGACCATGGTGCCGTAGCGCTTGGCGATCTCGGGATCGACCCATTTCAGCACCAGCACATGGCCGTCGAAGCGCAGCACCTGGCGATCGCGATCGCCGCCCGCCGGATCCTCGGCCGGACCGATGAAGGTGGGATTGCCGGGAACGGCCTTGGAGACCATCTCGGTCAGCTTGTTGTCGTCGGCCAGATACATCAGCACACCGCCATTGGGGCCGGCGGTGATGATGTAGGGGTTCGAGCATTGCGCCTTGGCCTGGGCCTCGGTGCGGCCGGCGTCCTCGGGGCGATGATAGGCGGCGAGGCCATAGCGGCCCACCAGGCTCGCGGCAGGGATGGGGCTGGTCCATTGCGGCGGCGGCGGCGGGGGCGGGGGAGTCGGCTCGGTG
>CALRNP020000147.1:0-14673 GCA_943369575.1 Azorhizobium sp. AG788
GTGCTGCTGCACGATGCCCCGGAATATGTGATCGGCGACATGATCTCGCCGTTCAAGGCCATGATCGGCGGCGATTACAAAGCGGTGGAAGCGCGCCTTCTCACCGCCATCAGCCTGCGCTTCGGCCTGCCGGCCCGCTGGCCGGACGCCTTGCTGAAAGTGGTGAAGGCGGCGGATCGCTCCTCGGCCTTTCTGGAGGCCACTCGGCTAGCGGGGTTTTCGGCGGCGGAGGCGCAGAAATATTTCGGACGGCCGATCCGGCTCGACGCGGAAGTGGAGAAAGCCTATCTCACACCTTGGCGCGCGGACGAGGCCAAGACCCGTTTTCTCGCGCGGTTTGAGGAGCTTGCCCGATGATCTACGTCTGCTCCCTCTCCCGGCTGCATGAGACCGTGGAGCGCACCGGCGCCCGCCATGTCATCACCCTCATCAATGGCGGCACCGCCGTCACGCGACCCAGCAATGTGGACCCCACCAACCACCTCTTCCTCGGCATGAACGACATTGTCGACGAAGTGGAGGGCCTGGTCGCCCCCGGCTCGGGCCACATGACCGATTTCCTTGAGTTCGTCAGGACTTGGCCGCGCGAGGCGCCGCTGGTGATCCATTGCTATGCCGGCATTTCCCGCTCCACCGCGGGGGCCTACACCGCCTTATGCGCTTTGCTGCCGGAGCAGGACGAGGCGGAATTGGCGCGGCGGCTGCGGGCGGCCTCGCCCAGCGCCACCCCCAACGCCCGCCTCGTCGCTCTGGCGGACGCCGCCTTAAGGCGCGAGGGGCGGATGATCGCCGCCATCGCCGCCATCGGCCGTGGCGCGGATGCGTTCGAGGGCGAGCCCTTCTCGCTGAAAATCGCCTGATATCAGGGCCTTAAACTGCGTCAGGCCCGCACCAGCACGCCCACCAGACCAGGGACGGGCACGCCCTTCTCGGTGCGGGTGAAGCGTGGTTCGAGCAGGTGCACCGCCAGTCCGGCGCCGTCCGCCACCTGTCGCACCAGCGCTTCGCCATGGGCATAGCGCAGCGTCTCGCGCAGCAGCAGGCCGTCCCCGGGGTGGGTTTCCACGGTGAAGGCGAACAGCCCATCGGGAGTCAGCACCTGGCGGGCGGCGCTGAAAATCGGTTCCAGATCAGCCACATAGCATAAGGCGTCCGCCGCCAGGATCAGATCCAGACTGCCGGGCGCCGCCTCCCCCAGCGTTGCCGCCATGTCGCCCACATGGAGGGCCTCATAAAGCCCCAGCGCCCGCGCCCGTTCCACCATGGCGGGAGAAATATCAACCCCATCAAGTACTTGTACCAAGGGCTTGAACAGCTGAGCCGCAAGGCCGGTGCCGCAGCCCAGATCCAACCCACGCGAAAACTGGGCTCTACGTCCTAATTTACCGCAAGATTGAACCACAGCGTCAGCCAGAATCTCCGGCCCGCGATAGGCCAGATTCTCCCGCAGCGCCTGATCGAAGCGCGGGGCATATTGGTCGAACAGGGTGCGGACATAGTCCAGCGACATGGCGCCCGTCGCGGCACTCGCCCCCATCTGCGCCAGCCGCACCCCGGCGCCCCAGGCGTCGGCCGGATCGAGCCGCAAAACCGCGCCGAACGCCTCCGCTGCCCCCTGGGAATCGCCCGCCGCACCCCGCGCCTCACCCAGCAGAAACCAAGCCGCCGCAAAGGCCGGCGCCTCCTTCACCGTGTCGGTCAGCAACTCGGCGGCAGCCTGCGCATCACCGGCTTCCAGGTCGGCGCGGGCCCAATCGAGGCGGCGGTCGAGAGCGGGATCGCCGGAGGTGGCACGGAAGGCCTGGATGGGAGGAAGGGGCGCCACGGGGCCTCGCAGGACAAGGGGTTCGCCCCCATATAGCGCTCTATGATGCGGCCGGAAGACCTTCTTTGCCCCGCCCCCCAGGGGCTCTATTGCCCGGTGGGGGATTTCTTCATCGACCCGGTGCGCTCCGTGCCGCGGGCGCTGATCACCCATGGCCATTCCGACCATGCCCGGCGGGGCCATGGCAAGGTGCTGGCCACCCGCGAGACCCTCGACATCATGGCGCTGCGCTATGGGGCTGGCTTTGCCGGTGAGACGCAAGTCATTGATTATCATGAGACTCTTGATATCGATGGCGTCTCCGTCACCGCCTATCCGGCCGGGCATGTGCTGGGATCGGCGCAGTTTGCCTTGAGCTGGCGGGGGCTCACCATCGTGGCGTCCGGCGACTATAAGGACGCCTTCGATCCCACCTGCACACCGTTCGAGCCGGTGCGGTGCCATGTGTTCATCTCGGAGGCCACCTTCGGCCTGCCGGTGTTCCGGCACCCGGATGCCACCGCCGAGACCGTCAAGCTGATCGCCTCGGCGCGTCTGTTTCCTGAGCGTTCGCATGTGGTTGGCGCCTATTCACTCGGCAAGGCACAGCGGATGATGGCGCTGCTGCGGGCGGGTGGATACGACGCCCCGATCTATATCCACGGCGCTCTTACGGGGATCAGCGCTTATTACCAGAGCCGCGGCATCGCGCTGGGCGATCTGCGCCCGGTGACAGGGGCGCCCAAAGCGGAACTGGTGGGGGCGATGGTGATCGCCCCGCCATCCGCGTTAACCGACGTTTGGACCCGTAAGTTCACCGATTGCAACACCGTGTTCGCATCGGGCTGGATGCGGGTGCGCGCGCGGGCCCGGCAGCGCGGCATCGAGTTGCCATTGGTGGTTTCCGACCATGCGGACTGGGACGGACTGACCGCCGCCGTGACACACACGCAATGTCACGAACTGTGGGTGACACACGGAACGGAAGACGCCTTGGTCCATTGGGCGCAGACGCGCCGCCTGAACGCCCGTCCGCTGCACATGGTCGGCTATGCAGAAGAGGACGAGGGGCCCGAGCCGGAGCCCGCCGAGACGCCCGGGTCCGGATCGGAGCCCCTCGCTCCAGAGGCCGACCCCACCCCTGAGAGCCCCCCTACCGAAGCCCCCGCCCCCGAGGCTGCCCCGGCCACCCGCTCCCGCCGCCGGCCCGGCCGGCCGGTAGGCAAGGGCGCCGCCGCCGCCACGCCGGAGGGCGAGGCATGAACCGCTTCGCCGCCCTTCTCGACCGCCTCTCCTATGAGCCGCGCCGCAATGCCAAGATCCGGCTGATGGCAGAGTATTTCCGCACCACGCCGGACCCGGAGCGCGGGGTGGCGCTGGCAGCGCTCACGGGCAAGCTCTCCTTCACCAATGCCAAGCCCGGCCTGGTGCGGGAGCTGATCATGGCGCGCACCGATCCGGTGCTGTTCGCCCTCTCCTATGACTATGTGGGCGACCTGTCCGAGACCGTCGCCCTCATGTGGCCGGTGCCGGCGGACGCCCCGGCCGCCAACCATCCGCCCTTCCTGTCCGAGATCGTCGAAGGGCTGGAGACGCTGCCCAAGCGCGACCTGCCCGCCCAGCTGGCGCTGTGGCTCGATGGCCTGGACGATACCGGCCGCTGGGCGCTGTTGAAGCTCATCACCGGCTCGCTGCGGGTGGGCGCCTCCGCCCGCCTTGCCAAGACGGCGGTGGCGAGCCTCGGCGACATTCCCCCGGACGAGGTGGAGCTGGTCTGGCCCGGCCTCAAGCTGCCCTATCGCGAGTTGTTCGCCTGGGTGGAGGGCCGCGGCCCCCGGCCTGAAACCCGCGACCCCGCTCCGTTCCGCCCAGTGATGCTGGCCCATGCTTTGGACGAGGCGGCGCTCGCCACCTTGCCCGCCGCCGAGTTCGCCGCCGAATGGAAATGGGATGGCATCCGCGTGCAGGCGGTGGCCGGGACGGGGCCGGACGGGGTGCGGGTGACCCGCCTCTATAGCCGCACCGGCGAGGACATCTCCCCCGCCTTTCCCGATCTGGCGCAGGCGCTGCCCTTCGATGGCGCGCTCGATGGGGAATTGCTGGTGCTGCGGGAGGGGCGGGTGCAGTCCTTCAACGTGCTGCAGCAACGGCTCAACCGCAAAACCGTGACGGCCAAGATGCTGGCGGAGTTTCCCGCCCACATCCGCGCCTATGATCTGCTGGTCTTGGGCGGCGAAGATCTGCGCCCCCTGCCTTTCTCCGAACGCCGCGCCCGGCTGGCGGCGCTGACGGCGACGCTCTCCCCTTCGCCCCAGGCCCGGCTGGACCTCTCGCCCCTGGTGCCGTTCGAGACCTGGGCGGCGCTCACCGCCGCCCGTGCCGATCCCGCCTCAGCCGGCGCGGGCGAGGATGCGGCGGCGGTGGAAGGGGTGATGCTGAAGCGCTGGGACAGCTTTTATCTGCCCGGCCGGCCCACCGGGCCGTGGTGGAAATGGAAGCGCGATCCCCACACCGTGGATGCGGTGCTGATGTATGCCCAGCGCGGCCACGGCAAGCGCTCGTCGTTTTATTCCGACTACACCTTCGGGGTGTGGACGGCGGGGCCGGAGGGCGACGTGCTGGTGCCGGTGGGCAAGGCCTATTTCGGCTTCACCGATGCGGAGCTTTTGGAGATCGACAAATTCGTGCGCCGCGCCACCATCAACCGCTTCGGCCCGGTGCGCGAAGTGCTGCACGAGCCGGACGAGGGCCTGGTTCTGGAGATCGCCTTCGAGGGATTGGCGCGCTCACCGCGGCACAAGTCGGGGGTGGCGATGCGCTTTCCCCGCGTGGCCCGGCTTCGGTGGGACAAGCCGCCGAAGGAGGCGGATCGTCTGGAGACGTTGGAGCGGCTGCTGGGGTAAGGGAGGGGAGGACGTCCACCTATGAGCAGAATATCGACGGCTATAAGCAGCCTGTCATATTCTTCATACGGAACAACCTTGTTGAGATAATTTTCCGTGCTCGCCACCCTTGTAGGTAGCAGCTTTTGGGACTTCCGGTCTAAGCTCGCCGAGCAATTGAACGCGGTGGGTAATGGACCTTCCAGAAATTATGGCAGCCGAAAAATTATTCGCATCGCGGCCTGTCTGGAAGCATCGCGACCGAGGTTGGTTGTTTGCAACCGCCCCTTTGAAGATCGAAGGGGTAGTGATGGAGGGCCTAAAATTCCGAGCGACTGCGCTAGCTTGCCGTCCGGATGAGTCCCTGACCTTTCAAATTGAATATTTGCCAACAATTCGCGGCGCCAAGGGTGGACCTCTCGCCCGGATAGAATGGCTCCCCATCACCCCACATAACAACAAGGGCGTCGGCCCGGCTGAGCTGCGTTTTCTCGACCAGACGGGGAGCCATAATCATTCTTTCGACTTGAACTGGGAACACTCTCCCTCCCAGGTCAAAAAAGGCGCCCTTCCAATTTCGGTCCCAATTTTCCCGGAGCCCTCTTTCGCTGAAATCGTTGTGCTGGTGGCGAAAGAGTTTAGAATCGGCCCCGTAGATTGGATCACCGCTCCGCAGCTATGGCAGCGAAGGGCGCTGGTGTAGAGATGATGAATTCCATAAACGATGAGCGAAACGTGAGCCTCGAAATTGAAGCGGCGATGCGCCGCCTCACTTCCGGTGTGCGTCACTCTGAGGGGACTTACATCACCCTTCCCGTGCTCTATCCGAGCGGTGCGAAGGTGGTTGTCCGTGTAAGTGAGCAGCGGACGGAAAATCAGACCAAATTTTTTGTCACTGATTTTGGCCTCGGATTTCAGGAGGCCGAACTGATGGGCATTGATCGTGGCTTTTCGCGCGTGGCGCGCATCGTTGCCGAGCGGTCAGGGGTCGGCTTCGATGAGCACGCTTTTTTCGCCGTCCAAGTTGACTTGGAGCGCCTCCCCGGTGCGATCTCAACGATTGCGTCCTGCTCACTTGAGGCAGTCACAACCGCGCTCGTTAGGACCAGCGAAAAGGCGAGCGTGGGAATAGCACGTATTCTCGTCGAAAAGCTGGAAGCGGTGTTCGGAGCGGAGAGGGTCAAAAGAGACGAAACACTTTCCGGCGACTCCGGCCACGATTGGACTGTTGCAGCGACAGTTCAATCGGC
The DNA here is from genome assembly GCA_943369575.1 of Azorhizobium sp. AG788. GTDB lineage: Bacteria > Pseudomonadota > Alphaproteobacteria > Rhizobiales > Xanthobacteraceae > Azorhizobium. The sequence continues at coordinate 5,937 of CALRNP020000147.1, forward strand.
AAAAGGGCGAGTGGTGTTTGATGTGGCTACAAAATCTCCTATCTCAATAACCACTGTCGCGACAAAGATGGATGATATTTCCAGACTCAAATCTGCCCCACGTCGATTTGTAATGGTTCAAAGCACCGAAGAACTTGGCAGCTATCTCGGCGTTCTGGCACATCATGCAAGCATCATTGAGCCCAGCGCCAATGAAAACTATCTGATTAAACTTGTAAGTGCGGCATGATTGACATGAGGCGCAGGTAGACAGATCAAAAAACTAGATAAAACGTTATTAATTTCTATTGCACCCCTTAGCCCCCTCACTGGCTCGCCCAGATGATCCTTGCGATCCACAGCACCTCGGCCGCGCTGAGCGAGCGGTCGTCATACTCCGGGTTCAGGGACCGTAATTCCACCGCGCGGGTGGTGCGGCGGACCAGCTCTTTCGCCAGGACTTCGCCCTCACGGGTCTTCACGATCACCCGGTCGCCCTTGCGCAGCGAGGCGGCGGGGGAGACCACCACGATGTCGCCCGGGCGGTAGACCGGGCGCATGCTGTCGCCGGAAATCTCCAGCGCATAGGCATGCTCGTCCTCCACCTCCGGGAACAGGATCTCGTCCCAGCCGCCGCCCACCGGGAAGCCGGCATCGTCGAAGAAGCCGCCCTTGCCCGCTTGCGCCAGACCAATGTGGGGAATGGCGCGGGCGCGCGGCGGTGGCGCCTCCTCGGCGAAGCCGCCATGGGCGCGGGCGGCGCCTTCGGCGCCCAAGAACCCCATGAAATCTTCCACGCCCGAGCCGGTGGCGGCGAGGATCTTGGCGATGCTTTCGGTGGAGGGCCAGCGGGTGTGGCCGTCCGGCGTCACCCGCTTGGAGCGGTTGAAGGCGGTGGCATCCAGCCCCGCGCGCTTGGCCAGGCCCGAGGCGGAGAGCCCATGGGCGGCGGCCAAGCGGTCGATGGCCGTCCAGATCTGGCCGTGCGTGAGCATGTCTGCCTGCTTTTTATGCGAAACGGCTAGGAAAATATGGCGGATGCGGGGCTTTGTCCAGGAATCATGTCTCTTCCGCCTGCCCCACCCGGCTGCCGCCGCGCCGGGCGGCGAAAAGCGGTTTGCCGTTTTCGCGCCTTGCTCTAAACCGGGCCTCATGACCGCTTCGCCTTGCATCATCTACAAGATCTGCCCCCGGCCCCTGTGGGAGGCCGCGCAAGCCGCCGGCACCTTCGAGGGCGCCCCGGTGGATGTGGCCGACGGCTATATCCACTTTTCCGCCGTGGAGCAGGTGCGCGAGACCGCCGCCAAGCATTTCGCCGGCCAGGATGACCTGCTGCTGGTGGCGGTGGAAGCCGCCTCCCTGGCGCATCTGAAATGGGAGCCCTCCCGCGGCGGGGCGCTGTTTCCCCATCTCTACGGGCCTCTGCCGGTGTCCGCGGCGCTCTGGGTCAAGCCGCTGCCGCTGAACGCCGACGGCAGCCACGCCTTTCCGCTGGATTGAGCCTCATACCAAGGTGCAGGGATGCTGACGCATCCGCACCTTGAAACGCTCAGGCGCCGCGCGGGCTTGACCAAGCGGCAATGAGTCAAACTCATCGCCGCTTGGTATCAAGCGGGCCGAAACGTGCGGCGCACCAGCGCCGGCATGCGCACCGCCTGCAACACGCCCCGCGCCAGCAGGAACACCAGCAGCGCGGTCCACAGCCCGGCATTGCCGAACGGCCGCAGCGCCGCCCAGGTGCCCAGATAGATCGCTAGAGCGGCGATCATCAGGTTGCGCATGTCGCGCGACCACAGCGCCCCCACATAGATGCCGTCGAAGGCATAAGCGGCCACCCCCGCCAGCGGCAGCACCGCGGCGAACGGCAGATAGGCCACCGCCTCCGCCACCACGGCGGGATTGGTGCTCATGGCCCCGAGCACGCCCGGCCCCGCCAGCAGGAAGAAGCCCACCGCCAGCACCGCGAAGCCATAACCCCAGATCAGCACCAGCCGCAGCGCGGTGGCGAAGGCGGCGCGGTCGCGGGCGCCGGCGGCGGCGCCGCACAATTGCTCGGCGGCGGTGGCGAAGCCGTCGAGGAAATAGACCGACAGCAGCACCATGGTGTTGAGCAGCGCATTGGCCGCCAGAACGGTGTCGCCCGCCCGCGCCCCCTGGGCGGCGAAGAAGCTGAATGCCCCCAGCACCGCCGCGGTGCGGATCATGATGTCGCGATTGAGCGCCAGGGTTTCCATCAGCCGGGCGCGATCGAGGATGATCGCGCGGGGCAGATCGAGCCGGAAGCCCAAAAGCCGGGCGCACATCATCGCCCCCGCCAGCGTGCCGGCGGTCTCCGCCCAGACGGTGGCCTGCGCGGCGCCCACCACCCCCAAGTCCCAGCCCAGCACGAACAGGACGCAGAGGGCGATGTTCAGGCCGTTGATGCCCGCCTGCAGCGCCAAGGCATGGCCGGTGCGGCCGATGCCGGTGAGCCAGCCCAGAAGGGCGTAATTGGCCAGACTCATGGGCGCGGCCCAGATGCGCACGCCGTAATAGGCACTGAGCGCGCCATCCACCGCCGGGCTGGCGCCGGCCAGTTCATGCACCAGCCAGCCGATGGGCTTTTGCAGCACCAGCAGCGCCAGGCCGCAGGCCAGGGCCATCAGCACCGAGCGCACCAGCACCGCGCGCTCTTCCACTTTGTCGCGCCGGCCGATGGCCTGGGCGGCGAGGCCCACGGTGCCCATGCGCAGGAAGCCGAAGCCCCAGAACAGGAAATCGAACACCACCGCGCCCAGCGCCACCCCGCCCAGCGCCGCCGCATCCCCCAGCCGGCCGATGACCGCTGTGGCCACCAGCCCCAGCAAAGGCGTGGTCATGTGCGAGAGCGTCATGGGTGCGGCGATGGCCAGCACGCTCTTGTGGGTCACCGCCAAGGGGTGGCCCGGGATCGGTGCTGTCATGGGCCGGTCAGCGCCCCATGCGCAGCAGGCGCAGCACCAGCCACAGCGGGATCACGATCACCGCCCCCAGCAGGAAATAGCGCCACAGCCGCTCCACGGTGTCGAAGCCGAGCGAGAAGATGGATTCCACGAACCGGCGCAGCGAGCCCAGCAGGTTGGACGGATCCAGCCCCAAAGCGGCCAGGATCACCCCCACCACCACCGAGAGCAGCACCAGGCGCAGCAGCACCGAGACCGGCGATCCGCCGAGAAAGCGGGAGATCTGGGAATTACCGTCGGCCATGTCTGGTCCTTTATCTGCCCCACGCCGGCTTTAGCGTCTGTCCGGTTCAGATTGAACCCGGACAGACGCTAAAGTCTTAGTAGGCGTTTGCCTTTTCCGGAAAACCGGGTTCCACTTTTCCCGGGCAATCTTTAGCACGGTCCGCCTGCGGGCGGGAGCGCCAAGCCGACCTCATACCAAGGTGCGAGGATGCTGACGCATCCGCACCTTGAAACGCTCAAGCGCCGCGCGGGCTTGACCAATGCGCGATGAGGCAGGTTCATCGCGCATTGGTATCAGTCCGGCTCGACGATGAAGATGCCACGGGCGGTGTGCAGGCGGCGCAGGAACCGACGGGCATTGTCCAACCGATGCACCAAAAAGCCGCGCGGACGCGCGCCGCCCGCCGCAGGCTCCGCCTGGGCCGGCAGGCCATTGACGTCGATGCGGGCATAGAGCGCCGCATAGCGCTCCAGGAACAGCGCCTGCGTCGCGGCGTCCATCTCCTGATAGCGCTGCGCCTTGCCGACATTGAACTGGCCGATCATGCCCTTGCTGGAAAAGGGCGCCAGCACCCGCTGCGGATCCACGCGCACGCCCAGTTGCTGCGCCACGCGGGCCACGGTGGCGGCGGCATCAAAGCAGATCTGGTTGTAGGTGAAGACTTCGACCCCCGGCACGGCGGCCCAGGCCTGGAAATAGTCCATCTGGTTGTCGATGGACAGGAAGGTGTCCTGCGCGGTGTGGATCTCCGCGAACGGCCGCAGCCCCACGGCGCGGGCGCGCACGCCGGTGTCGATCATCGACAGCGCAATCTCGCGGGGATCCCGGATGCTGGCGCTGGCCAGGACCTCGCCGGCGGCAATGCGCGCAGCCACCTCCGGCCGCAGGGCGCCATGGGTCTTCAGAACAACATTGCGATTGCCCACAGTGCCTGCGACGCGATCCAGGAACGGGCCGGTGATCACGTCATAGTAATTCTCGAGCTTCCGCACCCCCTTCGGCTGTATGCGCACGAAGCCCTTGCCGGACAGGCTGAGTATTTCCTCGGTCATCTGGTAGAGAAACGTGCTAGCCGACTTGGTCACGCCATAGGAAATATAGATCATCGTCACCCTTGGCCCGGCCGGGGCATGCAGCGGCACAACTTAGGAGCGGCGCGGGAGGTGTCAAGGCCGCCCGCGGACCACCCCTCAAGCGACGGCGCTCCAGCCCCGCTGTTCCTGCCCAGGGTCGGCATCGCTTGACACCCCCCTCTCCCTAAGGAAGAAGAGGGGGTGGTGGACTTTTCGACTCGGCAGGGACAGCCGATGATCTATATTTGTTATGGCGTGACGAAGTCGGCCAGCACCTACCTCTACCAACTGACTGAAGAGATATTTTCTGCGTCCGGCCTCGGCTTCAGCCGCTCACCGTCCCACGGTGTCCTGGACCTGTCGAACTACTATGACACCATCACACCCGACCTGCTAGACCAGGTGGCGGCCGCGGCACGCGGACGGCCCGTGGTGCTCAAGACCCATGGCGACCTCGACCCAGGCGTGGCGGCACGCATCGCCGCCGGCGAGATCCTGGCCAGCGCCAGCATTCGCGACCCGCGCGAAATCGCCCTGTCCATGGTGGACCACGGCCGGCGGGCGCGCCGTGACGGAGAGGAGGCTTTCTCCGAACTGCACACCGTGCTTGAGACCTTGCCGTCCATTGATGCCCAGCTTGCCGTGTTCCAGCGCTGGGCGCAGGTGAAGACGGTCAAGGTCTTCACCTACAACCAGATCTGCTTCGACACCGCAGCGGTGATCGCGGCTGTGGCCGACCACCTCGGCGTCAGCGTCGACCCGCAGCGGGTGATGGCGCCGTTTGCCGCCAGCGGCATGATCGGCCAGTTCAATATGGGCGTGCCACGGCGCTATCTGACCATGGACCCGGCGCTGCAGGATATCTTCCTCGCCCGCTATAAGGCCTTCTATGCGGCCATGGCGTTCGAACAGAACCAGCCCCAGCTCACGTCGGCGCACACTTTGGGCGCGCCGCGCCCATCCGCCGGTCCGGCCCGCGTGGTGGCGGACGCGCGGCGGCTGGTGCGACGGCTGGCACACGGTGCCCAGATCTGGCGTTTCAGGTCGCGCTGACCGGATCGCACCGCCGTCCTCAGCTCTGCAGATCGCCCGCCCCGGCTCGATTGAGAGGGGCACGCCTCTCAACCTTGCGAAAGGAAGGATGCGCGCCGCCCCTGTGGCAGGCGTAGCAAAGGGACGTGCCACGACCGTCAAATCCTTGCTTGAAAATGCTGCATCGCAACCAAAGACGCAAGTTTCACGAAAGCCTGGCGCCCGATAGCTGCGGATATTCATCTGAAGGCATGGCCCATGATCAACCGCATGAAAATCCGCAGCAAACTCTTCACCTGTTTTGGCATTCTCGTGGTTTTGATGCTGGGCAACCTGACCGGAGCGATGGTCGCGAGCCGCGAAATCGAGGCCGCCATGCGGAAGTCGGACATGATCGGCGCCGCGGAACTCGGCTTGAAGGACACGCTGCTGTGGATCCGCCAGGTGCGGGTGATGTCGCTGGGCTATCTCGGCACCGGCGACCAGACCTATATCACCCGCCGCGACGATGCCTTCGAGAAGCTCAAGGGTGTCTATGACCGCGTTCGCGCCGCTGGCCTGCCGCCGGAGGGCGCCCGGCTGCTGGACGACTACATGAACACCCTCGTCACCTTCCGCAACGATTCCGTGAAGATGAACGACCTGCGCGCCAAGGGGTTGTCGTCCAAGGATCCGGAGATGGCAGCGGCGCTCAAGATTGTGGATCAGGATGCGGTCGTCTATGCGGAAGCCAGCGCCAAGATCCAGAAATACGTCCGCGATCTCGATGAAAGCATGACCGCGATCGTCTATAAAGAAGTCAATTTTTCCAATACGATGATGATGCTGGTGTCGGTGATCATCGTCGCCTTGAGCGCGCTGTTCTCCCTCGTGCTGTCGCGGACCATCGCCAATCCGGTGCGGGACATCTCCGGCGCGGTCGGCAGCCTGGCCAAGGGCCAGACCGACATCACCGTGCCGCATCTGGAGCGGGGCGACGAGGTGGGCGCCATGGCCAATTCGGTCGAAACCCTGCGCGGGGCCTTGCAGGACGCCCAGGCGATCCGCGAGGCGCAAGCGGCGCGGGAAGACGGCGAGCATCGGCTGATCGCCCGCCGCCAGAGCCTGGCCAAGGACTTCATCGCCCGCATGCAGGACCTGGCCTCGGGCTTTGCCCGGTCCTCGGGCGAGGTGGCCGCCTCCGCCCGCAACCTCTCCTCCACCGCCGACGAGACCGCCCGCCAGGCGCAATCGGTGGCGCATGCGGCCGAGACGGCGGCGACCAACGTGCAGACGGTGGCGGCCTCTTCCGAGGAACTGGCGGCTTCGGTGCGCGAGATCACGCAGCAGGTCAGCCACTCCGCCGATGTGGCCGACGTGGCGTTCAAGGAGGCGGAATCCTCCAATTTGCGCATCTCCGACCTCAGCCAGGCCGCCACCGCCATCGGCGATGTGCTCAGCCTGATCAAGGGCATTGCAGACCAGACCAACCTGCTGGCGCTGAATGCCACCATCGAGGCGGCCCGCGCCGGCGATGCCGGCCGCGGCTTCGCGGTGGTGGCCTCCGAGGTGAAGGCGCTGGCGGCACAGACCGCTCAGGCCACCACCGACATTTCCGAGAAGATCAGCGAGATCCAGCACGCCACCAACGGCACCGTCACCTCCATGGGTGAAATTGTGCGCATGGTCAGCAACATGAAGTCGATTTCCTCCTCCATCGCCAGCGCGGTGGAACAGCAGGGCGCAGCCACCGGCGAGATTGCCGTGAACTGCCAGCGCGCCGCCAGCGGCACCCAGCATGTGACGGAGAATATCGGCAGCGTCGACCGCTCGGCGCAGATCACCGGGGCTGCCTCCCAGCAGCTTCTGTCATTGTCGCAGAGCCTGTCGGGGCAGGCGGTGGACCTGGGCAAGGTGGTGGAAGCCTTCGTGCGCGATCTCGACGCCGCCTGACGCCACCTGACACGACAACGATCGGCCGCCGGATACTCCGGCGGCCGATCCCTTACCTGATCACACGCTCACCAATGGCGCCTCGGTCACCGGCGCCCGCAGGGCCGGGGCCTCCGGGAACAGCCGCGCCAGGGTCGCCTGCCCGCCCCAGGCCGCAAACGCGGCTTCCGCCGCCGCCTGAATGTCCGCCGGTGCCCAGGGATAGGCCACCGTCACATCGGGAAACACCAGATAGAAGAAGCGCTTGTCGTCGAAGCCGATCACCTTGGGCGGATGGCGTCGGCTGAAGGGATTGAGCCCCAGCCGGGTCGCCAGCGCGATGGAGCCCTCCCCCACCGTCCGCCCCACATCGGCGAAGATCGCCCCGGTGGAGATCCAGCTCTTGGTGTCCACCACCAGCGCGACGCAGCCCAGCGGCGGGGCCATTCCGTCCAGCTTCGGATAGGTCGCCCGCGGCAGCACGATGTAAGGAATGGTGCTGGCATCCACATAGGTGCTGGCATCCTTGGGATTGCCATGGGGCTTGTGCAGGCTGGTGGCAGACACGACGAAGCCGGGCGCCGGGCCCACCGCGTCCTCGCCCTGGATGCCGTGCCGGTCGCTCACGGACAGATTGGCGAGATAATCGAACGATCCTTCATCATCGGGATGGTAGGCGCGCGGCGCGCCGTCCGCATCCACCGCCAGCTTGGCCATGAAGAAGCTGGCACGGGTGTCGGGCCATTGCCGCACGGCGGCCTGCGCCTCCAGGATGCCGGTCTTGTAGTTCCATTCTTCCGCCACCAGTCCGATCTGCACCGGCTCCGGCCCGCCCGGCACCAGCGGCGGCGCCAGGCCGGCCAGCGGCAGGGCGGCGGCGAACAGGGGCTGGTCCGGCAGGCGCAGGATGGTCTCGTCCGCCAGCTCGAAATGCATGCTGTCGACGCTCTCGTCGGAGAAGCCGCCGCCCCAATACCAGCCCTGGGCATTGAGATAGGGCACCAGCTTGAGGATGCCGCGCTGAACCAGCGGCGTTCCCTGCTCAATATCATTCTCGCCGAAGAACAGATCGATGGCGGTGCCCCAGCTGTGGTTGGAATAAACGCCGGGATTATGCCGGCGGGCGCGCACGCACAGCATGCCGTCGTTCTTCAGCTCGCTGACCAGGTCCGGATCGTTCAGCTGCGCCGCCTCCAGCGCTTGCCGCAGGGATTCCACCGCATAGTCCAGGCCGCTGACCTTGAACGGCCCGACACTGGCGCGCAGCCGCACCCGGCTGGCGAAGGGGCCGATTGGATCGCTGCAATGGGAGGTGAGCGCGCCGGGCGCGCCGAACCGCGCCAGCATGGTCCGCTGCCGGCAGGCGCTTAGGCCGATATTGACGCTGCCCAAGGGCGGCAGCGGCACATGGTCTCGAAATCCCGTCATGATCCCCTCCCCGTAGAGTGCCGATTGCACCCACAGAAGAGGATACCTCAAGGTTGTATTTTTGATAGACGCAACTTATTTGACCCCTGAAAAAGGCCGTGGCCCCC
>CALRNP020000148.1:0-14625 GCA_943369575.1 Azorhizobium sp. AG788
CCGCCGGTGCCCCCAGTGCCGCCGCTGCCGAAGAAGCTGTTGCCGCCGCTGCCACCGCCGCCGGTGGCGCTGCCGGGGGTGATCGCCTTCAGCTGGAAGGCATTGGCGGCATTGCCGCCGCCCACGCTCTGGACGACGATGGCCGAAGCGCTGAGGCCGGTGGTGGCGATGGTGCCGTAATTCTTGACCGTGGCCGCGCCACCGGCCGCCGCGGCGCCGCCATCACCGCCGCCGAAGATGCCGCCACCGCCCGAGCCACCGCTGCCGCCCACCGACTGGGCAAGCAGGCCGACGCTATAGGCGCCGCTGGTGGTGATGAGGTTCCACTGGTTGGCGATGACGGCGCCGCCCTTGCCGGCCGTGCCGCCGGGCTGACCACCGGCATTCGGCTGGTCGCCGCCCCGCCCGCCCACGCTCTGCACCATGACGGCGGGCGAGGCGTCGCCAAGGGTGGAAATGGTGCCGCGATTGTCGAAATTCACCGTTCCGCCGTCGCCGCCGGCGGAAACGTAGGGATCGCTATAGGCGGTGCCGCTGCCGCGGATGGAGCCATGGCCGCCGGTGGAGGCCACGATCACGGCCGGCGCGCCGGCGCCGTTGGTGGAGACCTGAGCGCCGCTGCTGATCGTAACCTTGACCGTGCCGCCGGCGGCACCGGGCACGTTCGCCGCCCGACCCTGGGTATTGCCGCCGCCGCCGGCATTGCCGCCGGTCGATGCCACGTTCATGGCTGCGTAATTGTCGCCCTTTGTCGCGATCGCCGCGTTCACATTCAGCGTGACGGCGCCGGCCGCCCCGCCCGCCCCCGATCCCTTTTGCCCGAAGCCGCCATCGCCGCCCGTGGAATAGACCAGGAGGAGCGATGATGGCGTCGACTGATGTCCCGTCCCCGCCAGGGCACCGTTCTGGTCCACGGTGACGGTGCCGCCGGCGCCGCCGGCCGAGCCGGATTCTGACGCATAGAGGGTCGCCGCCCCATCACCACCGGCGCCGCCGACCGAACCCAGCTCGACCGCCGGGCCGATGCGTGGCCCGTTCGCCGCCGCATAGATGTTGGTGATGAGGATGTCGCCAGCGGCACCGCCCGGAGTGGACGGGATGTTGGAAAAGATGAGGTTGGCCGTCGCGTTGCGGCCCTTGGCCCCGACGATCACGCGCTTCGAAACGGCCTCATCTGCATGCGCCAGGGTCGGAGCCAGTCCAGCGGCGATCAGGGACAGCGCGCTGATGCCGCAGAGAAGGCGACCGCGGGACGTCGGGGCGAAGGGCTTATGCATGGGGGCACAGTCTCAACTGCCGTGCGGTCCGGTCACGCTCCGGAGCCAACACGCGATCGAAAAAGAGGGGCGGCCAACGATCAGTTTCGTAAGGTGCAGCAATCGCTGTAATTACCACCGGCGAGAAAAATTTCATTTTCTTTCACAGCGACACCGCAAAGCTTGGCAGAAGCTTGCGTAATGAACCAGTATATGGAATAGAGTCCATCGTGATCGGGTTTTAACACTATAAAGCCGGTGATCAAGAGGGTCGCCGCAAATTCGCCTGCATTAGAAACGCCGTGCTTACGCACGCACGCACGCGCACGACCGTGCCGTGCCTGCACGGCTGCGCGAGCGGCGAATGGTGGCGGCAACGCTATTGAGCGGATGTGTGATAATGCGGCTTCGGCCCTAAGGCAGAGCTGAAGCCAAAGGCCAGTCTGCTTAATGACCGCTGATTACTGACCGCTGACAAGGGCGGCACGAACATGCGCGCATCCAGAAACGCGTGCGGCGATCGCCGGGGCAGCGATCGCCTTTTTCTACCTGCTTGCGTGGTCTCAGTACAATCTCAGGCGCCGGTGCCGCCATCTGTCGCGGAGCTACGGCTGTCGCGCCCAGCGCCGTGGATCTCCCGCCGCAGGCGTTCATTCTCGCGCCGCAGGGCCGCCATTTCCTCCCGCACCGGCGCCAGCATCGTTGCCAGTTCGGCCTCGGAGAAGCGGGGCGTGATGTGCTGCGGGCAATTCCAGTCGAACGCCTCCACGTCTACCCGCACGAGGCGCTCGATGCGTCCCGCATAGCCGGGTACGGCCAAGCTCTCGCTGAGCGCCGGATCGTCAGCGGCATCGATGATCCGCATATGGCCGAAGATCTTCAGCCGCTGCTGATGGGCATAGTCCATCAGAAACAGCGAGACGCGGTCATTGGCCTGGACGTTGCCGGTGGTGATGTATTGGCGGTTGCCACGGAAGTCGGCAAAGCCCAGCGTGCGCTCATCCATGACGCGCAGAAAGCCGGCCGGCCCGCCGCGGAACTGCACATAGGGCCAGCCGCTCTCCGAGACGCTGGCCAGATAGAAGCCGTCGCGCGCGGCGATGAAGCCCTGCTCGGATGGGCCCAGCCGCTGGTTGCGGACAGCCTCGTCCGGCGCGGGCGCCCGCGCGCCGTGCCCCGGGCCGATATAGTGCTCCCGCGCGGCCAGCACCGACGGGGTCGATGCGATGTCCAGATAGGCGTTGCGCATGATGTTTGCCCCTGTTTGCGGCGGCCAGCCCAGCGACCGCCGCCTTTCAAGTCTGAAGCGCCCAGTCGGCCACTTGCCAGCGCAACTGGCCTCGGTCGGAGACGATGCGTCCCAGCCCCGGGAACGGCATGTGCGTGGCCGCGATCAGCGCGCCTTCGGAGGCGGCCAGCGGAAAAAAGCGGTCCCGCATGGCCTGGGCGGCCGCGCGGTCCTGCTCGAACAGGAAAGCGACATCGGTGGCGGCAGGATGCACCACCGGAAACACCATGTCCGACACCATGATGAGGCTCGCCCCGGCATCGGCGATCCGCACGCCGATATGGCCGGGCGTGTGGCCGGTGAGATCGACGATGGAAATGCCGGGCACGATCTCGCGCGGGCCGTCGATCGCCTGCAGGCGCGGATAGAGCCGCACCACCTCGCCCGCCATCCGGAAACTGGGCTGGAGATAATCCGGGGCGCCGTTGCGCTTGGCCGGATCGGTCCAGTGGGTGACGTCGCGCCGGTCGATATAGACCTCGGCATTGGGATAGGTGTTCTGCCCGCCGGCCACCAGCCCGCCCATATGGTCCTGGTGCATGTGGGTGATGATGACGGCGTCGATCTGGTCCCGGCGCAGGCCGACCGCAGCCAGGGCCTGCGGCAGCGCGCCGGTCTGGCCGATGGAGCCGGCCGCCCCGGTATCCAGCAGGATTTTGCGGCTGCCATCCTCGATCAGATATTGATTGAACAGGAAGCGCACACCGCTCGGCCGCGCTACGAACTGGGCCGTCGCCGCCTGCTCCACCTGGGCGGCGGTGCGGCCGGGGAAATAGGTGTAGGGCATGTCGGCATAGCCATCGGTGAGCGCGGTCACGGTGAAGCGCCCGACCTTGATCTGGGCCAGCGGCGTCACCTGGACAGCCGCCACCGGGGCCGCCACGCTGCGGGCCGGCGTCAGCAGCGGGGCAAGGCCACCCCCGAGGGCGCCAAGGGACAGGGCGCCGGTAAAGGCACGACGAGACAGTTGGGACATGGTTTGCTCCGTCTGATCGCTGACGCGGCGCGGGCTGGGCGTGGTGGCCGCCGCTCCGATCTGGGCCAGAGGTTAAGTCATCCATCCGGACGTGGGTATTATGTGATATTGGAAGCCTTCCTCTCATATTATGGAAGAGACGCATGGATCGGTTCGAGACCATGTCGGTGCTGCTGGCAGTGGTTGAGGCGGGCAGCCTGTCCGCCGGCGCGCGGCAATTGCGCGCCGCGCTCGCCACCGTCAGCCGCAAGGTGAGCGATCTTGAACAGCATCTGGGCACGCGGCTTCTGGTGCGCGGCCGCCGCGGCCTTGTGCTGACCGACGCCGGGCGGGCCTTCGTCGCCGCCTCGCGGCGGATTCTCGGGCAATTGGAGGAGGCCGAGCGGGAAGCGGCCGGTGAGTTCCGTGCGCCACGGGGGGCATTGCATGTCACCGCGCCGATCGCCTTCGGCGAACGTCATCTGCTGCCCATCACGCTGGGCTTCCTGGCCGAGCAGCCGGAGATCAGCTTGCGGCTGATGCTGGCGGACCGGCAGATCAGCCTGGCGGACGAGCATGTGGATGTGGCCCTGCGCATCGGTCACTTGGCCGACAGCACCTTGATCGCCACCCGCGTCGGCAGCGTGCGGCGGGTGATCTGCGCCAGCCCGGCCTATCTCGCCCGCAACGGCGTGCCGCGCCGGCCGCAGGATCTGGCCCGGCATGACGGCATCAGCTTTCAGGGCTTCGCCGTCGCGCCGGAATGGCGCTATCGGCGCGACAGCGCGGCCTTCACGGTGGAACCGCGGCCAAAGCTGGCCGTCAACACCACTGCCGCCGCCATCCAGGCGGCGCTGGCCGGCTTCGGCATCATCCGCGTGCTCTCCTATCAGGTGGAGGAAGAGGTCCGGTCCGGCCAATTGCAGCTTCTCCTGCCGGACTTCGCGCCGGAACCGCTGCCGGTCAGCCTCGTCTATCCGGAAGACGATTTGCTGCCGCTGAAGGTTAGGTGCTTCCTGGATTGGTCCGTGCCACGCCTGCGAACCCGCCTGGCGCAGATCGAGATGCCAGCGGAGTAAACTCTCTGGTGCTTCGATCTTTCAAAATCTTTCGTAATATTGCCGATGCTTCAATAAAATGGCACTGCCGCAATGATGCACTGCAACAAGATGAGCTCGGCAACCACGGTTTCTCTGTTGCATTGAGGTCACATGAGTCTCTTGAGGCGGCAAAATGCGCTTCGCCCATTGACGCAGTGGGCTCACCTCATGTTCTCCTAACGTCATAATCGCGATCAAACTCGGCGGTTCTGCGAGGCGTTCAGGCTTTTGCAGCGCATGGCCGGGAGATGGCCGCGGTGGTGGGGGGACGGTCCATTGCCGAATATGCTTTTGCTCCGCGCGCGCGGAGAACGTGGCTGCTTGCGCGCGGAATTGCGGCTCGGCGTATCGCTGACGGCTCTCAGCCTGGCTCTTGCCGGCACCGTGCTTTTACCGCAGCGCGCGGAGGCCGCTTGCTCCACCTCCGGCTCACTGATCATCTATCAGTGCGACAGCGGCGGGGTGAACATCCAGCCCAACGCCAGCGGCAGCAGTAGTCTCACGGTCGCGGACATGACCATCCCCAGCGGATGGATCAATTATTCCGTCTCGCCCTCCACGGCCTCCGGCCCGCTGACCATGCTGCTGACCGTCAGCAACACATCGGTCACCGCGCCCGGTAACGGCGCCGTCAATGTCTCGTCGCAGTCGTTTCCCGCCACCATCACGGTGAACCTCGGGTCGGACGTGACGCTCCAGAACACCGGCGGATCCGGCGGGCTGTGGATCCGCAATCAGGTCGGCGGCGATATTACGGTCACCACCGGCGCCACGATCACCTCCACCGGCTCCCCTGGCATCTCCGCCACCAGCAATGCCGGCGCGGTGAGCATCACCAACACCGGCACCGTCACCTCCACCGACGATCGCGGCATCTATGCGGACGGCAGCCCCACCGGCGGGACCACGCCCGTCACCGTCTCGGTGAACAATAGCGGCTTGGTGAATGCCTATCTCGCCGGCATCCGTGTCATCGATTATCTCGGCACGGCCACCCTGCAGAATTCCGGGACCGTAACCTCCACCACTCTGCAAGGTCTCGTCGCCTGGTCGCAGTCGGGCGACGCGTCCATCGACAATTCCGGCTCGGTGCTGGCACGCAATTACATCGGCGTCCATGCCATGACCGACGCCGGCAATGTCACGGTGACGAATAGCGGTTATATCGAGGCGCAGCGCGATACCAGCCTCGGCGCTTCGACCACCAACCAGGGCATTGCCGCTGAAGCCACTGGCAATGTGAGCATCACCAATACCGCCACCGGCCGGGTCATCGCTGGGTCCGATACCGGCATCACGGCGACCACCGCCAATGGCACCATCACGCTCAGCAATGCCGGCCGCGTAACCGGCACCAGCGGCGTCTCGGCCAATGCCACCATCGGCACCGTGTCCGTCACCAACACCGGCACCATTACCGCCACCAGCGGCGCTGGCGTCAGCCTGGTCAGCGGCAACAGCGCGGTCAGCCTGACCAACAGCGGCATCGTGAGCGCCACCGGCCTCGGCATCTCGCTGGCCGGTACCACCAATCGCCTGGACAACACCGGCACCATCACCACCACCGGCACCACCGCCGTGCAGACCGGAAACGGCAACAGCACCGTTACGGTGAGCGGCCGGATCGCCGCGAATTCCGCTGCCGACACCGCCATCGCCATGGGCTCCGGTACCAACCTGCTGGTGCTGGCGGATACTGCATCGCTGGTGGGCAAGGTCACCAACACCAGCAGCAGCAACACACTGGAGCTCACCGGCTCTGCCACCGGCACGCTGGCCGGAACTGTGGGCGCGGCCGGCACCTATCAGGGCTTCGCCAATCTGACCAAGTCCGGAACGGGCACCTGGACCCTCTCCGGCACCGGCAGCAGCTTGAGCGGCACGGCGGCCATCGACACCGGAACCCTGGTAGTCACGGGCACGCTCGGCGTGTCAACGATGACCATCGGCAACACCACGCAGGCGACGCTCAACGTCAATGCGGGCGGGACGTTGACCAGCAGCCACGCCACCATCGGCACCAATGCCGGCGGCGTTGGACAGGTCACGGTCTCCGGGGCCGGTAGCACCTGGACCAGCACCGGCAACATCTATGTGGGCAATGGCGGCAACGGCACCCTCTCGGTCGAGGCCGGCGCCATAGTGTCCGCCGTGGATGGCTACGTCTCCACGCTGACCGGCTCCACCTCCAGTCTCACGGTGACCGGCGCGGCGTCGGCCATGAACCTCTCCGGCGTGTTCATCGCCGGTTACAGCAGCGGCACCAACGCCACCGTCGCCTTGAGCAGCGGCGGCCAGATCAGCGGCATGCAGGGCACGCTGGGCGATCTGGCCGGGTCGTCGGGAACCATGACCATCTCCGGCAGCGGCTCGAAATGGTCCGCCTTCGTCAATTCTGTGACCTACTCCGGCTACATGAATGTGGGCCGGCTGGGCAGCGGCACCCTTACGGTCACCGATGGTGGCAACGTCACCGGCTATCGGCTCTATATCGGCAATGAGGTCGGGTCCACGGGCACGGTGACGCTGAGCGGCAGCGGCTCGCAGATCCAGATGACCAGCAACCTCTATGTGGGCAGCGAAGGCACCGGCACGCTGACCCTGTCCGATGGGGCGCAGATCAGCGCCGCCGCGGTGAAGATCGGCTATCTGGCCGGTGCGGTCGGTACCCTCAATGTCGGCGCCGCCGCCGGGCAAGCTGCGGCCGCGGCCGGAACGATCAATGCCACCGAGATTGTCCTTGGTGACGGCGACAGCCGGCTCGTGCTCAATCACACCGCCACCAATTACGGCATTGCCGCCAACATCACCGGCACCGGACAACTGATCGTCCTCAATGGCACGTCCATTCTGACCGGCACCAACACCTATACCGGCGCCACCACCATTTCCGGCGGCACCCTGCAAATCGGCAGTGGCGGCACCTCCGGCAGCCTTGCTGGCAATGTCGCCGTCGCCAGCGGCGGCACGCTCGGCTTCAGCCGCTCGGATGCTCTCACTTATTCGGGCGTCATTTCCGGGGCCGGTGCCGTGGTCAAAAGCGGAACGGGCACGCTGACCCTGACCGGGGCCAACTCCTATACCGGCGGCACGACGATCAGTGCCGGCACGCTGGTGGGCAGCACCAGCAGCCTCAGCGGCAACATCGTGAACAATGCGGCGCTGACATTCGATCAGGCTTCGGCGGGCACTTATGCGGGCATCGTATCCGGCAGCGGCTCATTGACCAAGGTTGGTGCCGGCACACTGACGCTGACCGGCGCCAACACCTATACCGGAGGCACGACGATCAGCGCCGGCACGTTGGTGGGCAGCACCAGCAGCCTCAGCGGCAACATCGTGAACAATGCGGCGCTGACATTCGATCAGGCTTCGGCGGGCACTTATGCGGGCGCTATTTCCGGCAGCGGCTCATTGACCAAGGTCGGGGCCGGCACGCTGACCCTGACCGGCGCCAACTCCTATACCGGCGGCACCACGATCAGTGCCGGCACGCTGGTGGGCAGCACGATCAGCCTTACCGGCGCTATTCTCAACAATGCGGCGCTGACATTCGACCAGGCAGTCGCGGGCACTTTCGCCAGCGTCATTTCCGGCAGCGGGTCGTTGACCAAGACCGGCGTCGGCACGCTGAACCTGACCGGCGCGAACACATATAGCGGCGGCACCACGGTCGCAGCAGGTGGCATTGATGTGGCGGGCAGTCTTGCCGGCGACGTCAGCGTGGCCAGCGGCGCGACCTTGTCCGGCAGCGGCAGCATCGCCGGAGTGGTGACGGTGAACGGCGGCACGGTGGTGGGGAGCCAGAGCGCACCCCTCTCCATGGGGGCCCTTTCCCTCTCCTCCACGGCCAACGTCAACGTCACGCTCGGCGCCCCCAGCGCCAGCCAGGCCTTTACCGTGCTCGGCAACCTCACACTCGACGGCACCTTGAACGTGACCACGAGCACGGGCTTCGGCACCGGCGTCTATCGCATCTTCACCTATGGCGGCGTGCTCACCGATAACGGCCTCAACGTCTCCGGCGTGAGTGGGCTTACAGGCAATGTGCAGACCGCCGTGGCCGGGCAGGTCAATTTGCTGGTGTCCGACCCCGGCCAGACCATCCTGTTCTGGAACGGCAGCACCATCACCGCCACCGGCACGGTCGTGGGCGGTACCGGCACCTGGACCGCTGGCGCGCAGACCAACTGGACCGATTCCAGCGGCATGGTCCCGCAGGCGTGGAACAGCAGCTTTGCCGTCTTCCAGGGCACGGCCGGCACTGTGACCGTCGACACCGGCGCCGGGGCCGTCTCCACCACGGGCATGCAGTTCGTCACCAGCGGCTATGTGGTCACCGGCGGCGACCTCACGCTCTCCGGCACGGCCCAGGCGACCATCCGGGTGGGCGATGGAACCTCCGGCGGCGCCAGCACGGTGGCGACCATCGCCAGCGCGTTGACCGGAACCGGCGGCATCAACAAGACTGATCTCGGCACTTTGATCCTCACGGGCGCCAACACCTACACCGGCGGCACCACCATCAGCGCCGGCACGCTGGTGGGCAGCACCACCAGCCTGACCGGCAACATCCTCAACAACGCCGCACTGACCTTTGATCAGGCTTCGGCGGGCACTTACGCCGGCGCCATTTCCGGCAGCGGCTCGCTGACCAAGATCGGCGCGGGGACGCTGACGCTCTCCGGCTCGAACACTTACACCGGCGGCACCACCATCACCGCCGGAACGCTGGTCGGCAGCACCAGCAGCCTCAGCGGCAATATTCTCAACAATGCGGCGCTGACATTCGATCAGGCCGCTGCGGGGACTTACGCCGGCGCCATCACCGGCACCGGCTCGGTGACCACGACAGGCGGCCAGACCCTGACGCTGACCGGCACCAACAGCTATAGCGGCGGGACGACCATCTCCTCCGGTCGGCTCCAGATCGGCGATGGCGGCACCTCCGGCACGCTGACGGGAGATGTCGTCGATAACGGCTATCTCGTCTTCAATCGCTCGGACGCGGTGACCTTCGCCGGGGTCATTTCCGGCAGCGGCTCGCTTATCAAGAGCGGCACGGGAGCGCTCACGCTCACCGGCGTCAACACCTATGGTGGCATAACCACGGTCTCGGCGGGCGGTCTCGTGGTGGCCGGCAGCATTGCGGGCAATGTCACATTGGCGAGCGGCGCCACCTTGTCCGGCAGCGGAACCATCGCCGGCAATGTGCGCGTGAACGGCGGCACACTGGCGGGCAGCCAGACGTCGCCCTTCACCATGGGGACGCTCACCCTCGCGTCGGCGTCCAACGTCAATGTCACCCTCGGCGCGCCGAGTGCCAGCGCGGCGTTCACTGTGCTCGGCGACCTCACGCTGGACGGTACCTTGAACGTGACCGCGGACAGCGGCTTCGGTTCCGGCGTCTATCGCATCTTCACTTATGGCGGCGCGCTTACCGACAACGGCCTCGACGTCTCCAGTGTGAGCGGCCTTGTCGGCAATGTGCAGACCGCCGTGGTCGGGCAGGTCAATCTGCTGGTGTCCGACCCCGGCCAGACCATCCTATTCTGGAACGGCAGCACCATCACCGCCACCGGCACCGTGGTCGGCGGCACCGGCACCTGGACCGCAGCCCCGCAGACCAACTGGACCAATTCCGGCGGCACCGTCCCGCAAGCCTGGAACAGCGGCTTCGCCGTGTTCCAGGGCGCGGCCGGGACCGTGACGGTGGATACCAGCGCCGGCGCCGTCTCCACCACCGGCATGCAGTTCGTCACCAGCGGCTATGTGGTCACGGGCGGCGACCTCGCGCTCTCCGGCACGGCCCAGGCGACCATCCGGGTGGGCGACGGCACCTCCGCCGGATTGAGCACAGTGGCGACCATCGCCAGCGCGCTCACCGGCACCGGCGGCGTCAACAAGTCCGATCTCGGCACCCTGATCCTGACTGCGGCCAACACCTATACCGGCGGCACCACCATTTCCGCCGGTACGCTGCAGATCGGCAATGGCGGCACATCTGGCACCATCGCCGGCAACATCACGGACAACAGCGCCCTGGTGTTCAACCGCTCAGATGCGGTGACCTATGCGGGTAGCATCTCCGGCACCGGGTCGCTCACCCAGGCCGGCACGGGTACCCTGACCCTGACCGGGGCCAACACCTACAGCGGCGGCACGACCGTGGCGGCGGGAACGCTGGTGGGCAATACCACCAGCCTCACCGGCAACATCGTCGACAACGCGGCCCTGGTGTTCAATCAGACCACCACCGGCACCTATTCGGGCGTGATCTCCGGCAGCGGCTCGCTCACCAAAACCGGCGCCGGCACGCTGATCCTCATCGGCGACAACACCTACACCGGCGGCACCCTGATCTCGCAAGGCATACTGCAGATCGGCAATGGCGGCACAACCGGCGCCATTCAAGGCGATGTGGTGAACAACGCCACTCTGGTCTTCAACCGCTCAGGAACCTACAATTTCCCCGGCACCATCACCGGCTCCGGCGCCGTGATCATCACCGGCGGATCCACGGTCAATTTCACCGGCGCCAGCGGCTATAACGGCGCCATCACCGTTGACGATTCCAGCTTTGTCCTCGCCAGCGGGTCGGTGTCCAACTCGAGCTATACCGTCGGCAGCGGCGGCAGCATTTCCGGCACCGGCACCATTTCAGGCCTGACGGTGGGATCCGGCGGCACCGCGGCGCCGGGCTATTCGCCGGGCACGCTCTCGGTCGCGGGTAACGTCACTTTCCAGGCCGGCTCCGTCTATGCCGTGGACGTGACGCCCACCGGCGATCACGACCTCATCACCGCCACCGGCACCGCCACCATTCTCGGCGGCACCGTGGCGGTGAATGCCACGACGGGCGGCTATGGTCCGATCAGTACCCTGACCATTCTGCAAGCGAGCGGCGGCGTCAGCGGCACCTTCGCCAGCGTCACCTCCAACCTCGCCTTCCTGACGCCACTGCTGAGCTATGACGCCAACGACGTCTATCTCACGCTGCGCCGCAACGACATCAGCTTCGCCAGCCAGGCATTGACCGCCAACCAGCGGGCGGCCGCCGGCGCCGCCGATGGGCTCGGCTGGGGCAATCCGGTCTATTACGCCCTCGCCAACCTCGCCGTGGGCACGGCGCCGGCCGCCTTCGATGCCCTCTCGGGCGAGGCCTATGCCTCCGCAAGCACGGTCATGCTGCAGCAGTCGCTCTATCTGCGGGACGCGGTCGGTGCCCGGCTCGGCCAGGCCTTCGCGTCGTCGGTCTCCGGCACCGGGCCGGCCACGGCGGCGCTGGCGCCCGGTCTGACGCCGACGCTTTGGATGCAGGGCTTCGGCGCCTGGGGCAATGCCTGGAGCAATGGCAATGCCGCCACCGTGAGCAGTGACATCGCCGGCGTGTTCGGCGGTGCGGACGTGGCGCTGGGCGACAACTGGCGGGTCGGTCTTGTGGGCGGCTACAGCCGCACCACGCTGGACGTGGATGCCCGCTCCTCTTCCGGCACCATCGACAATTACGACATCGGCCTCTATGCGGGCGGCCGCTATGGCGACCTCGGCCTCAAGGCCGGCCTCACCTATACATGGCATGACTTGTCCATGACCCGCTCCGTCGCCTTTAGCGGCTACAGCGGCATGAACACGTCCGGCTATGATACCGGCACCACCCAGTTGTTCGGCGAAGCGGGCTACACCTTCCGCTTCAACGGCGTCGCTCTGGAGCCGTTCGCCGGTCTGGCCTATGTCCATCTCTCCAGCGGCAGCCTGACGGAGACCGGCTCGAGTTCCGCCCTCGCGGTCTCCACCGGCGGCATGGACACGGTGTTCTCCAGCCTGGGCCTGCGCGTGGGTGCCCCCATCACCCTGGTGCCGGGGCTGACGGTGAGTCCCAGCCTGAGCCTTGCCTGGCTGCACGCCTTCGGCGACGTGGCCTCGAACGCCACCATGGCGTTCGCCAGCGGCTCGCAGCCGTTCGGAGTGAGTGGCGTGCCCTTCGCCCGCGACAGCGCGCTCATCGGCGCCGGGCTGGATTATCGCCTGAACGCCAATGCGGTGCTGTCCGCGAGTTATAGCGGCCAGTTCGCGGCCGGTCTCCAGGACAATGCTTTCAAGGGAGCGCTCACGGTCAATTTCTAGCCGCTCTCCGTTGGGCGCGTCGGAGCGGGTCCGTAGCATGCGGGCCCGCCTTCGCGCGTTTGCGGCTTCGTCTTGGCTCGCTTTGGTCCTTGCGTGACGTGCCCCTCCCCTGTTCCGGCCAGCCGGCCGGGTGCCGCAGGGAGGCGGCGGGCGCCAAGAGTTATTGACCCGCCGCACTCCTTCGCCCATATCCCCGGCAGAGGGGCTGAGATGCTGACAAAAAAAGGCAAGTATGGCCTGAAGGCGGTGGTGCATCTGGCGCGCCTGGCGCCTGGCGAGACCAATCAGGTCGCCGAAATCGCGGAAGCCAACCAGATCCCCAAGAAGTTCCTGGACGTGATCCTGGGCGAATTGCGCAATGCCGGCTTCCTCACCTCCAAGAAAGGAAAGACCGGCGGCTACAAACTGGCTCGGCCGCCGGAGGAGATTATTGTCGGCGACCTGATCCGCGCCATCGACGGCCCACTGGCCCCCCTGCCCTGCGCCAGCCGCAATGCCTTTGTGCCGTGCGAGGATTGCAACCTCTCCGCCTGCGAGGTGCGCCGGCTGATGGTGAAGGTGCGCGATGCCATGGGCACGGTGCTGGACACCTATACGCTCGACCAGATGCGTGATCTGCGACAGGACCCGCTGGCGGCCTTCGTCGACTACATCTGACACGCGGCTGTGCTTCTGCGAGGACTGAGACGGTGCGAGTTGAGCACGTCACCACGTTGTCCGCATGCCCGGTGATGCCAGCCGTATGCGTTGCTGCTGCAATGCCAAAGCCTTGAACTGACGGCGGGAAACAGCCGGCGCCCGGGCGCGCGGCGGGTGCAAGGGCCGATGCGTTAAGTAGTTGTTAATCTTAAAGCTCTGGACGTCTCTTCAGAATCGTGTCCTATCTTTGTCGGGCAGAGGGCGCCAAAACGCATGCTCGCCGACAAAGAGGAACAGAATCGACAATGGCTGCGCAGGCCGTGACCACAGTGCAGGGCGAAGACCCGGCGGACAAGATTGTTCGCCATGCCGGTCTGCTCTCGGACCATCTGCAGGCCCGCCGCCAGCAGATGTATCCGCCTGACGCTCAGAAAAGCCTCAGGAACTTCATGACCCATGAAGTCTCCAAGCTGACCTCGATTCCCGAATCGACGCTCAAGCTGATGTCGAACGAAGGCAAGGGCCCGGTGCCGGCCCGCCTGGAAAACAATCATCGCGCCTATACGCTGGCGCAGATCAACGAATTGCGCGAGCTGTTCGCGGCCCAGCGTCCGGCCGAGGCGCTGCGCTTCCTGCCGCGCCGGCGGCCGGGCGAGCATCTGCAGATTCTCGCTGTGGCCAATTTCAAAGGCGGCAGCGCCAAGACCACCACCAGCGCCCATCTCGCCCATTATCTGGCGTTGCAGGGCTATCGGGTGTTGGCGATTGATCTCGATCCGCAAGCCTCGCTCTCGGCCATGTTCGGCGCCCAGCCGGAACTGGACGTGCAGCAGAACGAGACCATTTACGCCGCCCTGCGCTATGACGAGCATCGCCGGCCGATCGCCGACATCATCCGGCCGACCTATTTCACCGGCATCGACCTCATCCCCGGCAATATCGAGGTCATGGAGTATGAGCACGAGACGCCCCGCTTTCTCTCCCGCCGCCAGAGCGACCAGGAGAGTATTTTCTTCGAGCGCCTGCGCCTCGCCTTGGCGGATGTGGAGGACGACTATGATGTGGTCATTCTCGACACCCCGCCGTCCCTCGGCTTCCTGACGCTTGGAGCGATCTACGCCTCCACCGGGCTGCTGGTGACGGTGCATCCGGCCATGCTGGACGTGATGTCCATGAGCCAGTTCCTGCTGATGATGGGTGATCTGATCTCGGTGATCCGCGATGCCGGCGCTTCCATGCGGCAGGATTTCCTGCGCTATG
>CALRNP020000149.1:0-14596 GCA_943369575.1 Azorhizobium sp. AG788
GCCAATTCCGTCAGCCTGTTCGCCAGCGTAGCGCTCGGCGGTGACGGCGGCGGCGGCGGCAATGGCGGCAGCGTCACCATCGCGGGGGTGGGGACGGTGGTGGACGCCGCCTATAACCCCTTCACCGTGCCCAGCATCACCACCTTCGGCAAGGGCGCCGGCGGCATCGTCGCCCTCAGTGTGGGCGGCAGCGGCGGCGTCGGCGGCCAGGCCTCGGCCACCTCCATCGGGGTCGTCGGCGCGATCTCGGTGGCGGTGGGCGGCAACGGCGGCAAGGGCGGCAACGGCGGCACCGTCTCGGTCACCAACACCTCCAATATCACCACCACCGGCCTGCAATCGGTGGGCCTCCAGGCCAAGAGCATCGGCGGCGGCGGCGGCAATGCCGGCAGCGCCAGCGCCTATGCGCTCGCCGTGGCGCCGCCGACGCTGCCGGCGGTGTCCGTGACCTTCAGCCTCGGCGGCACCGGCGGCGACGGTGGGTCCGGCGGCGCGGTCACGGTCGATAATCTGATGGCCATCACCACGCGCGGCGGCAGCTCGGCCGGCATTCAGGCCATGAGCGTGGGCGGCGGGGGCGGCGATGCGGGATCTGCATCCTCGGCGTCCGACATGATCAGCCTCTACGCCAATATCGGCGGCTCAATGGGCATCGGCGGCGCCGGGGGCGGCGGGGGCAACGGCCAGAAGGTCAGCGTCACCAATTCCGGCAACCTGGAGACCTCCGGCTCCTATTCCAACGCCATCACCGCCATGAGCATCGGCGGCGGTGGCGGCGACGGCAGTTCCGGCAGCGCCGCCGCCGCCGTCGGCCTGTCGTGGAACGACAAGCTCAACACCGTGGTGAACGGCGCCCTGCCGGTGGCCGACTCCTTCTCGCTCAATTACGACATCGGCGGCCGGGGCGGCAAAGGCGGCTCTGGTGGGCTGGTGGAGGTGACCAACACCGCCGGCATTCTGACATCGGGCGTCAATTCCCGAGGCATCTTCGCCCAGTCCATCGGCGGCGGCGGCGGCAATGGCGGCGGCTATATCTCCAGCGGCAGCGGCACGCTCACCGGCAAAGTCAACATCGGCGGCTGGGGCGGCGATGGCGGCGCCGGCGGCGGCGTCACGGTCACCAACGCCAAGGGCGCGAGCATCACCACCACCAGCGCCGGATCGCTTGGCATTCTGGCGCAGAGCGTCGGTGGCGGCGGCGGCACCGGCGGAACCCTCAAGGGCTCCGAAAAAAGCGCCATCAAATCGCAGCCGGCCGTTGAAAAAATGATCCTTCAGACCGCCGATGAATTGGTGAAGCTGAACAAGATAGCGTCCTTCTTTCTGGGCGACACCGAAAAGAAGGCGCTTGAAGACTACGAATTTCTCGACAAAAAAGGCCCGATCCAGAAGCAGATCGCCACTGCGGGCAACGTCATCAAGGCACTCAAGGCCTTCGGCGACAAGAACAAGAGCTTCTATGCCGCGCTGGGCGAAGCCGGCGTGACCCTGCTGGTCGGCAAGGCGCTGGACGAGTTCAAGTATCAGGTCAAACAAGCCTACAAGACAGAGCTGGAGGGGAGCGCCAGCCTGCCCGCGCTGGATCTGAACATGACCGCCGGCGGCCTCGGCGGCGCGGGCGGGTCCGGCGGCGTGGTGACGGTGACCAATGCCGGCACCATCGCCACCGAGGGCGACAATAGCTATGCCATCGTGGCGCAATCCCTGGGTGGCGGCGGCGGCCTCGGCGGTGCCGGCTCCTCCACCGGCACCAACAAGCTGAACGTCAACCTCACGGTGGGCGGCACCGGCGGCGTGGCGGGGCAGGGCGGCGCCGTGACCATCACCAATACCGGAACGGTCAGCACCCAAGGCGCCAGCGCCTTCGGCCTGCTGGCGCAGAGTGTCGGTGGCGGCGGCGGCGTGGGCGGCGCGGCGGCCAGTGCCAACACCATCAGCCTGTCGGTCAATGCCGGGCTCGGCGGCAGTTCCTCCCAGAGCGGCACCGGCGGCACCGTGACCGTCGCCAACAGCGGCACCGTCACCACCTCGGGCAAGCAAGCCCACGCCATCGTGGCCCAGAGCGTGGGCGGCGGCGGCGGCGTGGTCTTCGTCGGCCGCGTCGATCCCTATGACAGCGGCGTGCTGTCGAGCAATACCGAGGAGAAGGAGGCGCTGGACGCCATCAAGGCCCTCGCCGCGGCCTTGGGGATCGCGAACGCCGCCAGCTTCGGCGACACATCCGCCAATTTGGTGCCCTCGCCGAGCGTCACGCTCGGGGTCGGCGGCTCCGGCAGCGGTGGCGGCAATGGTGGCGCCGTCACTGTCACCCATTCCGGCACGGTGGAGACGGGGGGCCTTGCCGCCTTCGGCATCTTCGCGCAATCCATCGGTGGCGGCGGCGGCATTGGCGCGGACAGCAGCGCCAATGGCACCAACACGGTGACGGCCGCGCTCGGCGGCAAGGGTGGCGTCGCCGGCAATGGCGGCGCGATCAATATCCAGCTCGACGGCTCCGCCAGCATCATGACCGGCGGTGACGGTTCGCACGGCGTTTTCGCCCAGTCCATCGGCGGCGGCGGCGGCTATGCCGGTGTCGGCGTATTCCAGGTCGCTCAGCTCAATGGTCTCCCCCTCACCACCGGCCTGGTGCGGAACGAGGTCGCCAGCGGCGATGGTGGTGCCATCACCATCAAGACGCTATCGACGAGCAAGACCCTGAGCATCGCCACCGCCGGCGACGCCGCCCACGGCATCTTTGCCCAGAGCATCGGCGGCGGCGGCGGCAGCTATACCAATGTCACCGAAGCCGGCACCGCCAGCGCGCTCATTCCCTCCGCCACCGCGGTCACCCGCACGCGGGCCAGCGGCAAGGGCGGCGATGTCATCATCGACATCACCGGCAACGTGACCACCACCGGGCTTAGCTCCTATGGCATCTACAGCCAGACCGGCATGCAGAAGACCGACGGCTCCATCGACCTGTCCAAGCGGAGCGGCACCACGTCCATCACCTTCGGCGGCTATCTGCTGGGCGGCGGTGGCGACGGCGGGGCCATCCGCATCGATGGCGGCACCAGCGGCACCATCACGCTCAATAGCGGCGCGCTGGTGGAAGCCATGTCCGGCAAGGCCATCGTCAGCTCCGCCGCTTATACAAGCGTAACCAACACCGGCACGCTGGTGGGCGACATCAGTTTCACCAATGCGAGCGGCCCGAAGGTCAGCCTGTTCCAGAACAACGGCACTTATCGCAGCACCAGCGCCGGTTCCGTGAGTCTCGGCGGCGGCATCTTCACCAATACGGGCGCGTTCGACATTGCGGGTGTCGGCACCATCGGCACCGCCACGCTGTGGGCCGGCACCACCCATCTGAACGGCCAGTTGCTGGCGGACCTGACCTCGACCCCCGCCGCAGGCCAAGCGCGCAGCGACATGCTGAAGGTCTTCGGCAACGCCAACGTGCAGACCACCGTGGTGACCAACGTGATCGGCGGCCTGCTGCCGGAAACCTTCACGGTGGCGACCTTCAGCGGCGGTTACCAATCCGGCAGCGCCACCGGCAGCGGCAATGTCTTTGCCCCCTTCACCTGGAATGCCAGCCTGGGCCGCAGCGGCCTGCAGGTGACGCCGCAGGCGAATTTCTACACCCCGCCCGACATCACCGCCTCAACCACCGAGAAGGCGGTGCAGAGCTATCTCCAGACCGCTTTCAACAGCAACATCGGCAAGCCGGATGCGATCACGCAGGATGGCGCCGCCATCTTCGGCGCCTTTGCCCGCTCCTCCTCTTATGAGGACTATTGGGAAGGCATCGACAGCCTGGCGCCGGAGGAAACCCTCAGCGTCGCGGCGAGCCAAACGCTCAACACCCGCACCTCGCTGCATGCGGCCTTGAGCTGCCCGGTGTTCGAGGGCAGCGGCGTGATGATGGAGGAGACGAGTTGCGCCTGGGCGCGGCTCTATGGCGACTGGGTCCGCCAGGCCGGCTCGGCCGATACCGGCGGCTATACCCAGGATTCCATTACCTACCGCGTCGGGGCGCAGCGCGAGCTGACTGCCGGCTGGTTCCTCGGCGCCACCGCCGGCTTCACCCAGTCCACGCTTTCGAGCACCGACGGCTTCTCCACTTCGCAGGGCAATGCGTTCGATGCTTCACTGGCGCTGAAGCGGCAGATGGGGCCGTGGCTGTTCGCGGTGACCGGCAACTTCGGCTACGGCAATTACGACACCAAGCGCACGCTGAGCATCGGCGACGGCGTCAGCTTCTCGTCGGGATCCGCCAATGTGTGGACCGCCGGCGCGCGCTTGCGCGGCAGCTACGAATTCGCCTTCGACGGCTGGTACATGAAGCCCTATGCGGACGTGGACGTGCTCTACACCAACATGCCGGGCCACACCGAAGGCGGCAGCAGCCTGGTGGACATGGCGTTCGCATCCGCTCAGCAGTGGAATGCGGCCTTCAGCCCCAATGTGGAAATCGGCGGCCGGATGGCGGTGAATGAGCGGATGTGGCTGCGCCCCTACGCCACCATCGGCGCCACGGTGTTCGCCAAGGACACCATGCAGGTGGGCGTGCAGATCGCCGACAGCGGCTTCGGCAACGCCAGCTACACGGCGGATCTCACCATCCCCAGCGCGCTGCTCAACCTCAGCTTCGGGGCCCAGCTCTACACCCTCAACGGCGTGGAGTTGCGGGCAGAGTACAAGGTGGATGTGGGCGACACCTACACCGCCCAGCAGGCCAGCGCCCGCCTGGCGGTTCCGTTCTGATCACGACAACGCCCCCGGCTTCGATGCCGGGCATCGGCGCCAGGGGACGGGCCTTTCGCTGACGGCCCTCAGCTTCCCTTAAAAACGATGAGCCGCCACAGGGGGATCCCTGTGGCGGCTCATGTCTTGTCTGCCAGGCAGGGGCGGCCCGGGCCAGCCTCAGCCGGCGGTGGCCATGGCGAGGCGGCGGTTGAAGCGCAGCGCCAGCAGGGTGCAGATCGCGCCCGAGAGCAGGTAGGCGCCCGAAGCCACCAGGCCGAAATGGCTCGACAGCAGCAGCGCCGCCAGCGGCGCGAAGCCGGCGCCGAACAGCCAGGCGAGATCGTTGGTCAGCGCCGAGGCGGTATAGCGATATTTCGGCGCGAAATTGGAGGCCACCACCCCCGACGACTGGCCGAACGAAAGGCCCAGCAGGGTGAAGGCCAGCACCATGAAAGCGGTCTCGCCCACCACGCCGCCAGCCAGCAACTGCGGGGCAAAGCCGCTGAACACCGCAATGGCGGCGGCCGAGCCCCCGAGCAGGGTGCGCCGCCCGATCCGGTCGGCGAGGGTGCCCGACACGATCACCGCCGCCAGCCCAAAGAACGCCGCCAGCGCCTCAATCAGCAGGAAGCGCGTCGGCCGCTCGTCGGTGAACAGGAACACCCAGGACAGCGGAAACACCGTCACCATGTGGAACAGCGCGAAGGTGGCCAGCGGCGCGAAGGCGCCGGCCAGGATGCCCTTGCCTTCCATGCGCACGGTCTCGATGACCCGCTGCGGCTCCAGCGCGCCGCTCTCGAACAGCCGGCGATATTGCGGGGTCACCGCCATGCGCAGGCGGGCGAACAGCGCCACCACATTGATGGCGAAGGCGACGAAGAACGGATAACGCCAGCCCCAGTCGAAGAAATCCGCCGCCGACAGATTGCCGAGGAAGAAGGCGAACAGCGCGCTGGCGATGATGAGGCCGATGGGCGCACCCAGTTGCGGCAGCATGGCGTACCAGCCGCGGCGTCCCTCGGGAGCGGAGATCGCCAGCAGCGGCGCCAGGCCATCCCAGGTGCCGCCCCACGCCAGGCCCTGGCCGATGCGGCAAATGGCCAGCAGCCAGATCACCGCCGCGCCGATCCGGTCATAGGTCGGCAGGAAGGCGATGGCCACCGTGGAGGTGCCCAGCAGGAACAGCGCCGCCGTGAGCTTGGCGCCGCGGCCATGGTGGCGGTCGATGCTCATGAACAGCGTGGTGCCGAACGGGCGGGCGATAAAGGCCAAGGCGAAGATGGCGAACGAATAGAGCGTGCCCCGCAGCGGGTCCACGAAGGGGAACACCAGCTTCGGGAATACAACGACTGATGCGATCGCGTAGACGAAGAAGTCGAAAAACTCGGACGCGCGACCGATGACGACCCCGACAGCAATTTCGCCCGGATTCACGTCTTCGTGACGACCGTGGATGTTTGGGGCGTTCTGTTCAAGACTTGTCACGGGTGCCGCCATGGATCGAACCACTCTGGAATAGATATAGCTCGGATTTGGACGCATTTTTCAAGGCGCGCAACCTGCTATAACTGCGAATTACGCTTATCATTCGGAACGAGGTGTCGGGATGCGACACTTCGACGTGGTGATACGACTTGATATTGGAATTGCTGCAGCGCACGTTGCCGCCGCAATAATCAGGTTGTTATGGGTGTACATTCCCTTGCGGCGCCTTCATCTCCTCGCACTGCTCCCTTTGGTCGCCACTCTCGGCGGCTGCAACTTTCTCGTGCTCGATCCGGCCGGGGATGTCGCACTGCAACAGCGTGACCTGCTGGTCATCTCGACGCTGCTGATGCTGCTCATCATCATTCCGGTGATGGGCCTCACGGTGTTCTTCGCGTGGAAGTACCGGGCCTCCAACACCGAGGCGCGCTACGAGCCCGAATGGAGCCACTCTACCCAGATGGAGCTGGTGATCTGGTCGGCGCCGCTGCTGATCGTCATCTGCCTGGGCGCGCTGACCTGGATGGGCACCCATCTGCTGGATCCCTACCGCCCGCTGGATCGCCTCGCCGCCGGCAAAGCGGTGCCGGAAGGCACCAAGCCGTTCGAGGTCGAGGTGGTGGCGCTGGATTGGAAGTGGCTGTTCATCTACCCCGAGCAGGGCATCGCCACGGTCAATGACCTGGCCGCGCCGGTCGGCCGGCCGATCCATTTCCGCATCACCTCCTCCTCGGTGATGAATGCCTTCTATGTACCCACGCTCGCCGGCATGATCTACGCCATGCCGGGCATGCGCACCGAGCTTTACGCCGTGGCCAACAGCCCTGTGGAGAGCCGCGGCTTCTCCTCGAACTACAGCGGCGCCGGCTTCTCCGGCATGTCCTTCCGCTTCCGCGCCCTGAACGGCGAAGGGTTCGACAGCTGGGTGGCCGAAGCCAAGGCCAGCAGCGAAGGCCTCACCCGCGCCGGCTATCTGGAGCTGGAGAAGCCCACCCAGAACGTGCCCATGCGCCGCTTCTCCAGCGTCGATCCGGCGCTGTTCGATGCCATCCTCAATCTGTGCGTCGAGACCGGCAAGATGTGCACCAGCGAGATGATGGCCATCGACGCCAAGGGCGGCCTCGGCATCGAGAGCGTGTCCAACACGCTGCCGCTGACCTATGACAAATACGCCCGCCGCGGCACCGTGTTCGGCGGCGCCGCCGGCTATGTGGTCGGCATCTGCGCGCCGGAGGATCTGGCCGCGGCCTCGACAGCCTCCGCCCTGGCGCCGGGAACGCGCGCATCCTTCGCGGTGCGCGGCGCCGGCCTGCCTGTGCCCTTGGCGGGACAGCCGCAGTCGTTCCTCACTCCCATTAGCCTGCCGCCCAGCGTGATCCCCGCGGGTCCGCGCCGGCCCTCAAACTCCTGACGGCCCCCATGAACGCGTCACCGATCATCGAACCGAACTTCCTGTTCGGGCGCTTCACGCTTGAAGCGATCCCGTACCATGAGCCGATTCTCGTCGCGACCTTCGCCGTGGTGGCGCTGGGCGGCGCTGCCGTCCTGGGCGCGCTGACCTATTTCCGCCTGTGGGGCTATCTGTGGCGCGAATGGTTCACCAGCGTCGACCACAAGAAAATCGGCATCATGTACATGGTGCTCGGCGTCATCATGCTGCTGCGCGGCTTCGCCGACGCCATCATGATGCGCATCCAGCAGGTGATGGCGTTCGGCGGCAGCGAGGGCTATCTGCCCGCGCACCATTATGACCAGGTCTTCACCGCCCATGGCGTGATCATGATCTTCTTCGTCGCCATGCCCATGGTGACCGGCCTGATGAATTTCGTGGTGCCGCTGCAGATCGGCGCCCGCGACGTCTCCTTCCCGTTCCTCAACAACTTCTCGTTCTGGATGACGGTGTCCGGCGCGGTGCTGGTGATGACCTCGCTGTTCGTCGGCGAGTTCGCCCAGACCGGCTGGCTGGCCTATCCGCCTTTGTCCGGCATCGGCTACAGCCCCTATGTGGGCGTGGACTATTACATCTGGGCCTTGCAGATCGCCGGCGTGGGCACACTCCTATCCGGGGTGAACCTCATCTGCACCATCGTGAAGATGCGCGCGCCTGGCATGACCATGATGCGGATGCCGATCTTCACCTGGACCGCTCTGTGCACCAACGTGCTGATCGTCGCCGCCTTCCCGATCCTGACCGCGGTGCTGGCCCTGCTGGCGGCCGACCGCTACATCGGCACCAACTTCTTCACGAACGACTTCGGCGGCAACCCGATGATGTACGTGAACCTGATCTGGATCTGGGGCCATCCGGAGGTCTACATCCTCATCCTGCCGGCCTTCGGCATCTTCTCGGAGGTGACTTCCACCTTCGCCGGCAAGCGCCTGTTCGGCTACACTTCCATGGTCTACGCCACGGTGGTGATCACCATCCTGTCCTATCTGGTGTGGCTGCATCACTTCTTCACCATGGGCTCCGGCGCCAGCGTGAATTCCTTCTTCGGCATCACGACGATGATCATCTCGATCCCGACGGGCGCCAAGATCTTCAACTGGCTGTTCACCATGTACCGGGGGCGCATCCGGTTCGAACTGCCGATGATGTACACGGTCGCCTTCATGCTGATCTTCGTGATCGGCGGCATGACCGGCGTGCTGCTGGCGGTGCCGCCGGCGGACTTCATCCTGCACAACTCGCTGTTCCTGATCGCCCACTTCCACAACGTCATCATCGGCGGCGTGCTGTTCGGCATGTTCGCGGGCATCGCCTTCTGGTGGCCCAAGGCGTTCGGCTTCCGGCTGGATCCGTTCTGGGGCAAGATGTCGTTCTGGTTCTGGGTGGTGGGATTCTTCTTCGCCTTCATGCCGCTCTATGTGCTCGGCCTGATGGGCGTGACCCGCCGCCTGCGGGTGTTCGATGACAGCTCCCTCCAGATCTGGTTCGCCATCGCCGCATTCGGCGCCTTCCTCATCGCTTTGGGCATCGGCTCGTTCCTGGTCCAGATCGGGGTGAGCATCCTGCGCCGCGACAAGCTGCGCGACCTCACCGGCGATCCGTGGAATGCGCGGACCCTGGAATGGGCCACCTCCTCGCCGCCGCCGGCCTACAACTTCGCCTTCACGCCGGTGGTGCATGATCTCGATGCCTTCTGGGACATGAAGCAGCGCGGCTATGTGCGGCCGCTGTCGGGCTTCAAGCCGATCCACATGCCGCGCAACACCGGCACCGGCGTGGTGCTGGCGGGCTTCAGCTTCCTCATCGGCTTCGCGCTGATCTGGTACATCTGGTGGCTGGCGGGGCTGGGCCTGATCGGCCTGCTCGGCACCGCCATCGCCCACACCTTCAACTATAACCGCGACTTCGACATTCCCGCCGCCGAAGTCTCCAGCACCGAGGATGCGCGCACCGCCATGCTCGCCCAGGTGAAGCCATGAGCGCAGCAGTTGACGTCATGAGCGCCTCCGCCTCCCACACCGACGCGGCGCCCGTCTTCTACGAAGTGGACGAGCACCCGCATCCGGAAGGCCACAGCACCTCGCTGGGCTTCTGGATCTATCTGATGAGCGATTGCCTCATCTTCGCGGCCCTGTTCGCGGTCTACGGCGTGCTCGG
The DNA here is from genome assembly GCA_943369575.1 of Azorhizobium sp. AG788. Lineage (GTDB taxonomy): Bacteria > Pseudomonadota > Alphaproteobacteria > Rhizobiales > Xanthobacteraceae > Azorhizobium. The sequence goes on from CALRNP020000149.1 coordinate 9,827, forward strand.
TGGCAGCTATGCCGCCGGCCCCGGCCCGCACGAATTGTTCGACCTGAAGCTGGTGGCGCTCAACACCGCCATGCTGCTGTTCTCCTCCATCACCTATGGCTTTGCCATGCTGACCATGGAGAAGGACCGGGTGGCCATCACCCTGGTATGGCTCGCCATCACCGGCCTGTTCGGCCTCGCCTTCCTGGGCATCGAGCTTTACGAGTTCCACCATTTGATCCACGAAGGCGCCACGCCGCAGCGCAGCGCCTTCCTCTCGGCCTTCTTCACCCTGGTTGGCACCCACGGCCTGCACGTCACCTTCGGCCTGATCTGGCTGACCACGCTGATGGTGCAGGTGGCGCGGCGCGGCCTCATCACCGCCAACAAGCGCCGGCTGATGTGCCTGAGCATGTTCTGGCATTTCCTCGACGTGATCTGGATCGGCGTCTTCACCTTTGTCTATCTGATGGGAATGGTGCGATGAGCGCGCACGAGACGTTGGCACCCCAGGGCCACCACGACAGCCACGACGCCGCGCCCCACGGCTCGCTGCGCAGCTATATGATCGGGTTCGTGCTGTCGGTCATCCTCACCGGCATTCCGTTCTGGCTGGTGATGACCGGGGCGCTGGGCAATGCCACCGCCACCGCGTTCGCCATCATGGGCTTCGCGGTGGTGCAGATCGTCGTGCACATGGTCTTCTTCCTGCACATGAATTTCCGCTCGGAAGGCGGCTGGACCATGCTGGCGCTGGGCTTCACCCTGATCCTGGTGGTGATCACCCTCGCAGGCTCGCTGTGGGTGATGTACCACATGAACACCAACATGATGCCCAGCATGCAGGACATGAGACAGATGCCGTGACGCCGCCGCTTGGGGCGGCCGTGGCTCCGGCACCGCCGGAGCCCGCGCCCGCGTCCCCCAAGCGCCGCTGGCTGCTGGCGCTCTGCCTTCTGGGCATCGTGCTGTTTTCGTGTCTCGGTGTCTGGCAGGTGCAGCGCCTGTTCTGGAAGCTGGACCTCATCGCCCTGGTGGACGCCCGCATCCATGCGGACCCGGTGGCACCGCCGACCGCCGCCGCCTTTGCCGCCAGCGCCGGCGAGATGGAATATCGCCGCGTCGAGCTGAGCGGCCACTTCCTCAATGACCGGGAAACCCTGGTGCAGGCGGTGACCGAGCGCGGCGGCGGCTTCTGGGTGCTGACGCCGTTCGTGACCGACGCCGGTTTCCCCATCCTGGTCAACCGGGGCTTCGTGCCGCCAGAGAATCGCGCCCCTGACACCCGCCGCGCCACCCGCATCGACGGCCCGACCCGTCTTGTGGGCCTGCTGCGGCTGAGCGAGCCCGGCGGCGGCTTCCTGCGCACCAATGACCCGGCCCAGAACCGCTGGTTTTCACGGGACGTCGCCGCCATTGCCGCCGCACGCGGGCTGGAGGGCATGCCGACCTATTTCGTCGATGCCGAACGCAGCGCCGACGCGTCCGCGCTTCCGGTCGGGGGACTGACCGTGATCCGCTTTGCCAACAACCATCTGGTCTATGCGCTCACCTGGTTCGCCCTTGCGGGCATGAGCCTTGCGGCGACCGTCTTCGTCTGGCGCCAGCGGGGCGGTGGGTGAGGAGAGGGCAGGGCCGGCCGCCCCCTTCCCGTGTTGAGCGCTTACGCATCAAGCTGGGCGAGGAAGGTGGTCGCGGAGCGCACGATCTCCGCCCGCTGCTCGTCCGGCATCTTGGCGAGGAGGCGATAGGGCATGACCATGCGCGGGTTGCGCGCCAGCACCGCCGCGTTCTCGATCATGAAGTTCCAATAGAGATAATTGAACGGGCAGGCCTTCGGCCCCAGCTTCTGCTTGGGATCGAAGCGGCACCCGCCGCAATAGTCGGACATGCGCTGGATATAGGCGCCGGAGGCGGCATAGGGCTTGGAGCCCAGGCGGCCGCCATCGGCATGCATCACCATGCCATGCACATTGGGCAGTTCCACCCACTCGAAGGCATCCACATAGACCGCCAGATACCAGGCCTCGATCTGCGCCGGCGCCACACCGGCCAGCAGCGCGAAATTGCCGGTGACCATCAGGCGCTGGATGTGATGGGCATACCCATGGCGGCGGGTGGTGCCGATGCACTGCGCCATGCAGCGCATGTCGGTGCGCCCGCTCCAATACATCGCCGGCAGATCGCGGCCGGCCTTGAGATGGTTGGTTTCGGCATAGGCGGGCATCTGCGTCCAATAGATGCCGCGCACGAATTCCCGCCAGCCGAGGATCTGGCGAATTAAGCCCTCCACCGCGTTCAGCGGCGCCGCTCCGGCCTTATAGGCCGCCTCGGCGCGGGCGCAGACCTCGCGGGCGGTGAGCAGGCCACAGTTCAGGTAAGGCGAGATGAGGCCGTGGAACAGGAAATCCGCATCCTCGTTCATGACGTCCTGCGCCTTCATGGCGTCCTGATAATCGCCGAAGCTGGGCAGGCAATCGGCGATGAAATGCTCCAGCGCCGCCAGCGCATCGGGACGGGTCACCGCCCAACCAAACGGCTCCAGATCGCCGAAGTGGTCAGCGAAGCGGTCGGCCACCAGCTCCAGCACTTCGCGCGTGACCGCATCCGGCGGAAAGCGGCGGCGGGGCGGAAAGGCCATGCCGCGCGGCAGCGCCTTGCGGTTGTCGCTGTCGAAATTCCATTGCCCGCCCTCGGGCGCGTCCCCATCCATGAGAAGGCCGGTGCGGCGGCGCATCTCGCGATAGAAATACTCCATCCGCCCGGTCTTGCGCGCCCGCGCCAACGCCGCGAACTCCGACGGCGTGCAGAAGAAGCGGTCGTCGTCCCGGATCACCACCGGAACCTCCAGCGCATCGCCCCAGCCGCGCATCATCTCCCACACCCGCCACTCGCCGGGCGCGGTGACGATGACCGAGGCCGGCCGGTGACGGGCGAAGGCCCGCGCCAGCTCGGTGGAGAAGCTGTGGGTGTTGGCGGGATCGTCCAGCCGGACATAATCCACGCGGATGCCCTCCACCCGCAGCGTCTCGGCGAAATGGCGCATGGCGGAGAGCAGAAAGGCGATCTTCTGCTGATGGTGGGGCACATAGCGCGCCTCCTCCGCCACCTCGACCATCAGCACGACATCGCGGGCCGGATCGATGTCCGCCAGAGACGTCAGGGTGCGTGTCAACTGGTCGCCGAGAATGAAGCGCAGCTGGCCGGTCATGGCCGGGCGACCTCCAGGAGCTGTGCCCCGCCTTGGGTGCGGCAGCGCTCCGAGCAATAGATCACCCGCTCCCAATCGCGCGCCCACTTCTTGCGCCAGATGAAGGGCAGGGCGCAGACCGGGCAGGTCTTCTGCGGCAGATCGGACGGCTTGCGCATCTTCGGCATGGGATGGGCGGCTTCCTCAGGCCTGTTCGATGCGGCGCATGAACACCTGCAGGCGTGGGCGGATGCGCAGGAAGCTCACATACATCCGCTCCAGCGCCGCCAGCACCCACGGCCGGCGCGCGGCAAGGCCCAGCGGGCGCAACAGCGGGATCTGCCGCCACATGGCGGCGAAGGCGGCGGCGCCGGAGAGCAGCACGCCGTCCTCGCTGGCATGGAGGCGCGCCAGCATGGCACTGCGGTCCACGGGGCAGGCCGCCGCGCCATCCAGATCGACAAAGTTGATCCGCCCGCCGCGATCGAGGCGGCGCATCAGCGCGATCTCGCGCCGGCAGAGCGGGCATTGGGAATCATACCAGACCGTGACCGCGCTCATGACCTTGCCCCGCCGATGCGCGCCGCCAGATCCAGCGCTGCCAGGCATACCTCTTCCACCCGGCTCGTCGCCGCCCAATCGCCGGTGGCGGCCAAGGTGCCGCTTGGGGCCAGCCAGGGGCCGGGCCGGGCGCCGCCTTTGACCAGAGCGGAGCGCCAGCGATGGGCCTTCACCACCATGGGCCCGCCGATCTCCACCGGCAGCGCCGCACGCAGATGGGCGAGCAGAATCGGCGCCAGTTCTTCTGCCGGAGTGCCGTCATGCTCCCGCGACCACGGGCTTCTGGTATGGGCCACCAAAGCCGTGACCTCGGACGCCCGGCCCGGCTTGGTGCTGTCGATGGCGATCCAGCGCAGCGGCCCGTCTTGGACGCGCGCCGCGATCCAGGGCGCGTTCCACGGCCTGTCCCAAGCCACCATCAGCGCGTGGCGCGGCTTCATGCGGGCCGTGGGCAGCACCGCCCCGTCGGCGGCGGCGCGGAACAGCAGCTCCGTCTGATGGGTGGGCGCGGTGGAGACCACGAGATCGAAGGTGCCGAGCGCCTCGCCGGTCACGCTTGCCAGGGCAAAAGGCGCGGTGCCCGCCAGCGGCGCGACATCAATGCCGGTGCGCACATCCAGCCCCTGCGCCAGATGCGCCGCTAGCGCATTCATGCCCGGCACGCCGACATAGCGACGCTCATGCTCCACGCGCGGGCCGAGCACGCGCCCGCCTGCCAGCGTGACGACGGTGCCGGACCATTCGGCGACGACGCCCGCCGTCTGCAGCGCCGCCAGCCAGGCCGCGAAGGCCGGCGTGCGCACGGTGAAGCTGCCGGCCCCATGGTCGAAGGCGAACGGCCGCTCGCGCCGGGTCGCCATGCGTCCGCCCACGCCGCGGGCCTTCTCGAACACCGTCACCGCCGCCCGCGTGCGCAGAGCGTGGGCAAGGGTCAGGCCGCCGATGCCGGCGCCGATGATGGCGATGCGCTTCATGCCGCCACCGCCAAGCCGACGCAGGCACTCGCCACCACCAGGGTGAGGACGCAGCGCAGCTGCCAG
>CALRNP020000150.1:0-14431 GCA_943369575.1 Azorhizobium sp. AG788
GAGCGGATTCTTCGCCGTTAATCATTGCAAATCCAACTTAACCACATCTTAAACGTGTAATTGGGATTGCAGCCTTATCTGCCGCAGTGCACCCGCTGTTTCACGCTTAATTGACTTTTATCATTGACGCATCGACGACGGCAACGGTATCAAATTAACGGTTTCCGCGGGGGGGGGGATGCGCGAATGTCGGTGGCAGGGGAGCGCATTGTCATACGACATGTCGCGGGATCTAAGGCTAATCAGATCCAAGAGATTCCGCTTTCCGGACTGACCGAAGTCACCATCGGCCGCGACGAAGGAAGTATGATAGCATACAATCCTAATCGCGATGATGTGGTCAGCCGCAATCATGCCGCCATCCGCCGCGGCAGTTTAGATAGCTCGCAATTCAAAATCTTCGACCTAAACAGCAGTAACGGCGTGATCGTCAACGGATCGCCGATCAAAGGCAGTTCCGACCTATTGCCGGACGATGTGGTCGAGCTTGGACGCAGCGGCCCCAAGTTCATCTTCGATCTTGATCCGCGGCCCGCCAATCTCGCCGGCCGCACCCGGGTGATCAGTCTGGTGGACGCAGCGGCAACGCGGCTCCTGGACACCAAAGATATCGGCGTGATGCCACAGACATCCTCACTCCAGGATGTCCCACCGCCGAAGATCGGAGTGGGCAAGGAGACGGTCCAGCGCATGCTGGCCGTCGAACGCGGCAGCACCAATCGCATCTGGATCACCGTTACGGCCGCCGTTGCGGCGCTGGTGGTGATCGTGAGCGGAGCCCTCTATTGGCGGCAAACCCGCGCCTATACGGAATTGGCTACGTCGCAGGAGCGTATGAAGAGCGACGCCATCGCCCAGATGGGTCAGTCGCCAGACCAGATCGCCTCGCACTTCGGCAATGCCACGGCCAAATTGTTCGTGCAATGGCGCGTGTTCGACAAGGACACGGGGCAGCCGGTCTACCAGAAGACGATCCGCCAAAACGGCCAAGTTTACCCGGCTTATGTGCGTATGCCGAACGGCAGTCTGGTGCGATGGCTGACGCTGGACGATGAAAAACGCACCAACGCCAGCATCTCGTCCAGTTCCACGGGATCCGCATTCGTCGTCAGCGATCAGGGCTTCCTGATTACTGCCCGCCACATGGCGGCTGGGTGGATGAGCCGCTACGATGGCAACCGTTCCGGCACGGGAATGGTGTTCGAATATCGCAGCGATGCCGGGCGGCGAAATAACGTGTCCTATCTCGATCTGGGCAGCAGCTCCAACGACACAGCAACCCTGCGCGGCTGGATTCCCGACAGCGGCATCATTTTCGATTCCCGGTCAGCGACCCCAATTGCCGGCACCTCTGGTCCGCGCACCCTGGTGGGCCGGAATGAGAGCCTGGAGGCGCGCTTTCCCGGCACGCGGCTGAGCATCAACGCCACTTTGGTACGTGCCTCGACCGATGCCGACGTGGCGCTGATCAAGATCGACGCGCCGACTGCATTGGCCCGCGTGGACCTCGCCTCATCGGACAACCTGCGCATTGGCGAGAAGGTGACAGTGCTGGGATATCCCGCGGTCTCGCGTGAATTCAGCGTCGCCTTCACCACGGCCGATCCCAGTGGCGTGCGGCGGCACTTGGAAGATGTTCCCATGCCGACGGTGAACGAAGGCATCGTCTCCTCGGTCGGTGCCGTCAACCGGCAGGAGGATGGACTGTCCACGTTCTCCGGTAAAGGCGTGCTGTTCCAAATGAACATCAACACCGCCGGCTCGGGGAGCAGCGGCGGCCCCGTCTTCGATGCCAATGGCAAGGTGATCGGCGTATTCACTTCGGGCTTCAGCGCGGGAAATGCGTCGGTCTCCGGCGCTGTTCCCATCAGCTATGCCCGCGCCCTACTTCAACCCCAGGCGTCAAACTGAGCACCGGCGTGGAATTGATCGCTCGATGACTTCGCCCTTGGCCATAAATCCCGCCCTGATCACGGATACCGGACGGGTCCGCAGCGAGAATGAGGATAGCGTCGCCTATATCTCCTCGTTTCAGGGGGCCGACTCCATCGCCATCGTGGCCGATGGCATGGGCGGGCATGCGGCAGGTAATGTGGCCAGCGCGCTGGCGACGGCGGTGATTCGCCAGAGTTTCTTCGCCTCGGACGCGCCCATCCCGCAGCGCCTGCGCCGGTCGCTGGAGGCTGCGAACATGGCGATCCTCGCCCACGCGCAGGACCGGCCGGAATGCGCCGGCATGGGCACCACATGCACCGCCATGGCCTTTTGCGAGGATAAGGCCTTTCTGGCCCACATCGGCGACAGCCGCGCCTATCTCAGCCGCGGCGGCATGCTCACCCAATTGAGCGAAGATCATTCGCTGAACGCGAAGCTGATCCGGGACGGCGTCCTGACCGAGGCGGAAGCGGCGGCCAGCGATACCGGCAATATCATCCTTCAAGCCCTGGGCACCCGGACGACCATCGAGCCTCTGATCTGGCGCGAGGGGCTCCCGCTGCTTGACGGCGACGTCCTCCTGCTGTGCTCCGACGGCCTGACCACCATGGTGGCGGATGACGCCATTGCCCGCATCCTGTCCGAGAACGACCCCTCGGCCGCCTGTCGGGCGCTGCTGGCGCTGGCGCTGGAAGCCGGAGGCCTGGACAACATCTCCGTGGGCGTCTTCGGCGCGACGGCTTGCGATCACGCCACGCAAGTTTCAACCCGCACGACCCGCAGAATGCCGCTGCCGACGGTCGACACCCATGGGGTGGTCGAATGAGCCGCATCGGCCACTTTGAAATCCAGAGGCTGCTGGGCAGCGGCGGCACCGGGCAGGTACACATCGCCGTCGACACGGTGATCGGGCGGGAAGTGGCGATCAAATCGCTGCGGCCGGAACTGACAAAGGATTCAGGCTTTCTTGAACGCTTTCGTGCAGAAGCGGCCAGCCTCGCGCGGCTGAACCACCCCAATATCTGCACCCTGTTCACGGTCCTGCCCGAGGCGGGCAACCTTTACATGGTGATGGAACTGGTGGTGGGAAGCACGCTGGAAAGCCTGCTGCAACGACGCCAGACCGGCCTGTCTCTGGCAGAGAGCCTTGCCATCGTCGCCCAGATCGGCGAGGGCCTGTCCTACGCGCACCGCATGGGCGTCATTCACCGCGACCTCAAGCCGTCCAATGTCATGATCACCGACGATGGCCGGGTGAAGATCATGGATTTCGGCATCGCCCGCGTCCAGGGCAGCCAGCGCCTGACCCGCGACGGCAGCATGGTTGGAACGCTGGCCTATATTGCCCCTGAGCAGGTCAAGGGCGCGGAAGGCAGCGAGCAAAGCGACATCTACAGCCTGGCAATCCTGCTCTACGAAATGCTCACCGGAGCGCCGCCCTTCACGGCCAGCACCGACTACGACCTGATCCAAGCCCACATCAACACCAAGCCCCAGCGCCTGCTCTCCCGTGTCCAGGGTCTGTCAAAGGGAACGGAAGCCGCGATCATGCGCGCGCTGTCCAAGGCGCCGGAGGATCGGTTCGACTCCGTCAGAGCCTTCATGCAGGCCATCGGCGCCGGCAACTCCGACAGCATGGCGCTGGTCTCCCATGTGGCACGGGCGGATGCGGCCGGCGCAGGCGCCGGGCTGCCGCTGGCGGTCATCCCCGCACGGGAGATGCACACCGCCCCTTCCGGACGAATGCGGGCTGTCATGCCGCTCATCTGGGGACTTGGGGTGGGCACCGCCGGCGCCACAGCCATATCTGCCGTTCTCTTGGGATTGATCCCCCTCGACATCGGCTTTCTCTCGCCGCCGGTGAAGGAAGCCCCGCGCCCACCGGACATCGCCCAGAGCCGCCCGCGCCCGATTTTAGCACCGCTGCCGGCGCCCACGCCCCCGGTGACGCCACCAGGACCGTCGCGAACAGAGTTGCAGGCCGCGATGCGGTCCGCATACGACCGCCAGAATTACGGCGAAGCCTTCCAGACAGCGCAGCGACTGGCGGAGCTCCGCGACGCCAACGGTTACAGGATGCTTGGCGCCCTCTATCAACTCGGCCGCGGGACGGTGCAGAATTTTGCATTATCCGAACTGAACTATCGCCTCGGCGCCGAAGCTGGGGACGTGAAGAGCCAGATTAATCTAGGCAATTTATTCTACGAAGGTAGCGGACAGTCATTCAAGGATTACGGCAAGGCCCGGTATTGGTTCGAGAAAGCAGCGGAACAAAACGACCCTCAGGCGATGTATTTCATCGGCTTGTTTTATGAAATGGGCTACGGTGTAGCGATCGACTCTCCACAAGCAAACTCATGGTATAGAAAATCAGCCAGTTTTGGCTACAAGCCAGCCGAGGAGAAACTCGCATCATCACGTTAGTAAATATAATTTTTAAATGCAGACAACAAACATACATTTGAAATAAATTCAATCGAATTAGAACGAATTACTATAAAAAATCATAAACTAGAACGTAAGTTTGATTATTTTTACTTTCCGAATGACCTGCAAAATCTCGGATGGGGGCAGAATATGACGAACTTCTCGATTCCGTGGCGCGGACCTCGTATTGCCATTGCGGCCCTGGCGGTGATGGCGCTGCAGGTCAGTTGGAACACACGTCCCGCCCATGCCGGCGATGCGGGCTGGATTGCCGGCGGCATCGCCGGTGGCATCGTCGGCGCGGTCATTCTCGATGCCATGGCGAGACAGGCCCAGGCGGAGGCCCAGGCGAAGGCACGCGCCCGAGCGGCCGCAAAGAAACCCGGACAGGCAAAACCCAATACGCAGACCGCGAAGCAAACCCCTGCGCCGAAGAAGCCCTCCGCCTCCACCCCAGATGCGGCAACCATGTCGGCTCCAGTCCCGCCGGCCTCGAATGTGGTTCCCGCTGTCAGCACCGAGGCGGCAGGCCGCGCTTCGCCGCCTCCCCCGTCGACCATCGTCCAGCCGGTGGCCGCCACCCCGAGCCGGACTCCGGAAACTGTGCCGACGGGCAGCACCAATGCACCTGCGGTAAAACTCATCACCGAGCCGCTGATGTAGGTCACGCGCCCATCGAAGGGCGGGGCGAAGGGAGTTGAACCGCTCCCAGTTTGTCCAGGGGCCTCTACTCCTGAGCGGATGGGGCTATGACGCGCAAGACGTCCAACAATCAAGACGTCCGACAATTCCGCACCCCCTGCGCGAGCGCTTAGTTCGGCGCGTTCGAGACGCGATCGAAGCCTTCTGGCCAATCCTCCGCCAGCAGGCCTGAAGACGACGGCTCGCCTCATGTCAGCTCTTGGCGTCGCTTATGGGCAGCGGAGCGCCAATGTTGATCATGCCGCGCGCTGGTGCGCGCCGCTCACTCCGGCTCGGTCCTAGCCCATAAGCGCCATCGCCCCGCGGACGATGACATAGATGCCGACGGCAGCGACGATCACCGCGAACACCTGGGACAGCAAGGCCTTCCGCGGCGCCAGAACCCCGGCGAGCCTCCCGCCAAACAGGCCGCCGACGATACCGCCCCCGATGAAGAAGGCCACGAGGCGCCAGTCGATGAAGCCCGACAGCGCGTAATTGACCGCCGTGGTCACGCCAAAGGCGGTCACCGCCACCAAGGACGAGCCGATGGCGAACAGCAGCGGCATGCGCGTGGCGGCGAGCAGGCCCGGAACCACGAGGAAGCCGCCGCCAATGCCGAAGAAACCCGACAGCGCTCCCACGCCGGAGCCATAGGCCAGGAGGCGCGGCAGCAAGGTGGGGGCGGAGGTGGACGTCAGCCGCACGCCGGCATCGTCCGCATCCGGCTTGCGCCGCATCATGGTGATGGCGATGAACACCATGAGCAGGCCGAACAGCAACAGCAGTTTCTGCCCGTCTATGGCCTTGCCGATGCTCGAGCCGATGGCTGCCCCGACAACGCCGGCCGCGGCGAAGACCATCGCGCAGGGCCATTTCACATTGCCGGCCCGCGCATGCCCGACGAGGTTGGCGAGCGCACTAATCGCCACCGCCACCGCGCTGGTGCCGATGGCCACATGCGGCGAGGGCACGCCCACGAGATAGACCAGCAGCGGCACCGCCAGCACCGAGCCGCCGCCGCCGATCAGGCCGAGCACGAAGCCGACCAGCACGCCGGAACCGCTGGCCAAAGTGTCGGTGAGCGTGATCACGCGGTAAACTCCGGCTTGGCCATCCATTCCCGGCCCTTGAGCATCGCCTTCCAGTAAACCGGGGGCAGGATGCGCTCCTTCAGCAGCCAGGCAATAGAACTGGGCCGGGTGCCGTCGATGAACCATTTGGGAAAGCTCGGCAGCAGCTTGCCGCCATAGCCGAATTCGGCGAGCACGATCTTGCCGCGCTCCACCGTCAGCGGACACGAGCCATACCCGTCATAGACCGCGTCCGCCCCGGCGACTGCCCCCATGTCCTTGAGCAGATTGTGGGCGACCACAGGCGCCTGTTTGCGCGCCGCGGCCGCGGTCTTGGCATTGGGGGCATTGCAGGCGTCGCCCAGCCCGTAAATCTCCGGGAAACGGGGATGACGCAGGGTGGCGGGGTTCACTTCCACCCAGCCGGCGGCGTCCGCCAGCGGGGAGACCCGCACGAAGTCCGGCGCCTGCTGGGGCGGCACCACATGGATCATGTCGAAGGGAGTCTCGACGGTGGAGGTGCTTGCGTCCGCATCCACCTTGGTGAACCACGCGGTGCGCGAAGCCCCGTCGATGCGCGTCAGCGTATGCTGGAAATTCAGCCCCACCTGATAGCGCGCCATATAGTCCATGAGCGCCGGCACATAATCCTTGACGCCGAACAGCACCGCGCCGGACGAGAAGAACTCGATCCCAATGTCCTTGAGGCGCCCCGCTCGCCGCCAGTGGTCGGCGGAGAGATAGAGCGCCTTCTGCGGCGCACCGGCACATTTGATGGGCATGGGCGGCTGGGTGAAGACCGCGCGGCCGGAGCGCAGGTTCTGCACCAACTCCCAAGTGTAAGGCGCCAGATCATAGCGGTAGTTGGAGGTCACGCCGTTGCGCCCGAGGGTCTCCACCAGGCCTTCGATGCCGACCCAATTGAGCTTGAGGCCCGGTGCAACGATCAGGCGCGCGTAGCGCACCACCCGGCAGCCATCGAGGATGACGGTGCGGTTCTCCGGCTCGAAGGCAGCGACCGCTGCCTTGATCCAGCGCACACCAGACGGGATCAGCGAGGCCATGGTGCGCGCGGTCGTGGCGGGGCCGAACACGCCGCCACCCACCATGGTCCAGCCGGGCTGGTAGTAATGCACGTCGGCGGGGTCGATGATGGCGATGTCGAGGTCCGGCTTGCGCGCCTTCAGGCTCGAGGCGACGGCAATGCCCGCGGCGCCGCCGCCGATGATCAGCACCTCATGGCTGGCATCGATGGCATCGGTCGGGGTACGCCCGCCATTGGTGATCCGCCGCACAACAGCCGACATGTCATAGCCGGCTGCCTTGGCGGTAGCGAGAATCTCCGCCGGGGCACGCCCGCGTGCCGCCTCCGCCAGGCACCACAGCGTCGTCGAGCGTGTCCCGGTCCGGCAGAAGGCCAATACGGGCCGGGGCAAGCGGTCCATCAGTTGGCCGAATGCCTCAGCGTCTTCCTGTCCCACCTTGCCGGAGACGATAGGGAGATAGACGGCATCGAGCCCATGGCGCCGCGCCTCGTCCGCGATTTCAGCGAAGAGGGGCTGGTCGGCCCCCTCTCCGTCTGGGCGGTTGCAGATGATGGCGCGGAACCCGGCGGCGGCGATCTCGGCGAGTTCGTCCGGGCGCACCTGTCCCGCCACCGACAGGGACGCATTAATGCCCTTGGCGTTCATTCTATTTCCTCCTTGGGGGCCGGCGACTGCGCCGGGTCCGTGGTGCCCGGCGCTTAAAGGCCGTTGATGGGCACCTTCAGAAAGCGCTTGCCGGCCGCGTCGGGCGGCGGCAGATCGCCGGCGCGCATGTTGACCTGGATCGACGGGATGATGAGCCGAGGCATGTCCAGCGTCGCGTCGCGGGCGGTGCGCATGGCGACGAACTCGGCCTCGGTGACGCCGTCGCGCACATGGATATTGTGGGCGCGCTCCTCCGCGACACTGGTCTCCCACTGGATCTGCCGGCCGTTGGGGCCGTAGTCGTGGCACATGAACAGGCGAGTTTCGGGCGGCAGGGCCAGCACGCGCTGGATGGAGCGGTAGAGCACTGCGGGATCGCCGCCGGGAAAATCCGCCCGCGCCGTGCCGCCATCGGGCATGAACAGCGTATCGCCCACGAATGCGGCATTGCCGATCACATGGGTCATGCAGGCCGGGGTATGGCCAGGAGTGTGCATGGCGAAGGCGGTCATGGTGCCGATCTGATAGCTGTCGCCATCGGCGAACAACTGATCGAACTGGCTGCCGTCGCGCTGGAATTCGGTGCCTTCATTGAAGACCTTGCCGAACGTGTGCTGCACCACAGTGATCTGGTCGCCGATGCCCAGCTTACCGCCCAGCTTGCCCTGGATGTAAGGCGCAGCCGAAAGATGATCGGCATGGACATGGGTTTCGATCAGCCACTCCAGCTTGAGACCGTGGGCCGTTATGAAGGCGATGATGGCATCCGCCGACTGATAAGAGATGCGGCCGGCCGGATAGTCGATGTCCATGACGCTGTCGATCACCGCGCAGGCGAGCGACCGAGGGTCCTTCACCACATAGCTGACCGTATTGGTGGGGGCGTCGAAGAAGGCCGTCACCTCGGGTGTCACGGTCAGATCCACGGCATGGGGAATGGGGGACATGGCAACCTCCCTTCAGGTCTGCGTTGAAGAATTCTGCGGCACGGTGTCAGCCAGGCGCTCCTCTTGCCATCGAGCCAACCAGCGGGCGGCCGCCATGCCGGCCAGCATGGCCGGTACGAAGACGAGAACGCCCGGCGCCCCCAGGCCGAGGGAGGTCAAAGCCGGGCCCGGACACAGGCCGGACAGCCCCCACCCAAGCCCGAACAGCGCCGGGCCAACCAGCAGGCGCAGATCGATGTCGCGCCGGGTGGGCACCTGGAATTTCATTGCGAACAACGGCTTGCGCCAGCCCAGCACCCAGCGATAGCCGGCTGCGGTGATCGCCACCGCGCCGCCCATGACGAAGGCGAGGCTGGGATCCCAGGTTCCGGCGATATCCAGGAAGTTCAGCACCTTGGCCGGATCGGCCATGCCGGAGATGACGAGGCCGAGGCCGAAGATCAGCCCGGCCAGCAAATGAAGGACGACGCCCATCTCAGCCTCCCAAGCCGTGGCGCATAACGAACACCGTCAGCCCGGCCACCGTCATGAACACCGCCGTCGCCACCAGGGAGCGGGGCGAGAGGCGGGCAAGGCCGCAAACCCCATGGCCGCTGGTGCAGCCGCTGCCCCACACTGACCCGAAGCCCACCAGCCCGCCGGCCACCACCATCAGGCCGAGATGGTCCGAAACGGTCTGCGCCACAGGCACGCCGGTTGCCCAGAGGGCGACGAAGGGCGCCACCACCAGGCCTGCGACAAAGGCCATATTGCCGCCCAGGCCGCCGGCGCCATAGGGCGGCAGCAGGCGGGAGGTGATGCCGCTGATGCCGGCGATCCGTCCCTGCCCCGCCATCAGCAGCACGGCGGCGGCGCCGATGAGCAGGCCGCCCAGCAGCGAGGCCAGGGGCGTGAAGGGGGTGAGCGTGTTCATGGGCGCCTCATTTTCTCGGGCAGGTGCGGATGCCTAGCAGGACGTAGGCCGGGCAGAAGCGGAACAGCGCCGTCAGAAGCAATACCGCACCCACGACCGGCAGGACCCAGATGCCCGCCCCGAGGGCCGCCAGAGCGGCGGCGAGCGGTGGCACGAACGGCACCGCCAGCAAAAGAATTCCTGCCAGCGCGCGCACCGCGCGATCCACACTCCCGACATTGCTCATCATGGCCGCCTCCATTAAGTTAACAAAGACGTATATACGAAAATTCTAATATGTAAAGCACGCCTTCGCCCTTTCTCGCGGCTGAAACTCGCCCTGCCCGCGCTTGAGGCCGCACAGAGGTGGATCATCGCGCCCGCACCCAGGAGCGGGCTGCGGGCCTTCCCTGCCTGTTCAACGGCCACCATTCGTCAGCTCACCGATGTGTCATCAGCGCACGAGGAACCTCCACGTATCAGGATCATTTGCGTTCAGGATAGAGGGAGAACCAGATGACCGAGCGCGTGCACCATGAACCCTACGATCAACCCGTTGGCGGCTGGGGTTCGGCGAAGTCTCTCCTTGTACACTCCACCACCCAGGGTGCGATTTCGACTGTCTCAAGTCTGATCACGGACCACAACAAGACTGGTGGGTATATGTGCACCAGTTGCGCATGGGCCAAACCCGCAAGACCTCATGCTGCGGAATTTTGTGAGAACGGCGCCAAGGCCACCTTCTGGGACCTGACCAGCCACCGCACCCCGCCGGCATTTTTCGCCGATCACACGGTGTCCGAGCTTCTCGGATGGTCGGACCATGACCTCGAGAAGGAAGGCCGCCTCACCCATCCTCTGCGCTATGACGCCAAGCTCGACAGATATGTGGAAGTGAGCTGGGACGAAGCCTTCCTCGACATTGGCACGAAGCTGCGCAGTTATTTGCCTGATGGCGTGGTGTTCTATGCCTCCGGGCGCGCCTCGCTCGAAACATCCTACATGTACCAGCTTCTCGCCCGGCTCTACGGCACCAACAACCTGCCGGACAGCTCAAACATGTGCCACGAGACCACCTCTGTTGCCCTGCCCCCGAGCATCGGCACGCCGGTGGGCACCGTGCTGCTGGAGGACTTCACCGAGACCGACTGCATCTTCTCCTTCGGCCAGAACGTGGGCACCAACGCCCCACGCCTGCTTCACAGCCTCCAGGAGGCCCGCGAGCGTGACGTGCCGATCGTGGTGTTCAATCCGCTGCGGGAGAAGGGATGGGAGGAGTTCGTCAACCCCCAGCGACCCGGCCAAATGCTGACGAACAGCCCGACGCAGATTGCGACCCAATATTACCAGGTCCGATCCGGGGGCGACATCGCCGCCATGATGGGCATGGCCAAGGCGCTGCTGGCGATGGATGACGAGGCGCAGGCAAGCGGCGCCGAGCGGGTGCTGGATATGGCCTTCATCGCCGAGCACACGGATGGCTTCCTCGCCTTTGAAACCCTCGTGCGTGAAACCGCCTGGGAGGACGTCACGCGCGAGGCCGGCCTGCCGCAAGCCGCTCTGGAGGCGGCTGCGCTCACCTTTGCCCGCGCGCGCAGCGTCATCGCCATTTATGGCATGGGCCTCACCCAGCATCGCCTCGGCATCGACAACGTCCAGATGCTGGTGAACCTGCTGCTGATGGGCGGCCATATCGGCAAGCCCGGCGCCGGCATCTGCCCGGTGCGCGGTCATTCCAACGTGCAGGGGCAGCGGACCGTCGGCATCGCCGAGAAGGCCGACCTGGTCCCGCTGGACCGGATGGCCGAGCAGTTCGGCTTCGAACCGCCCCGGGAAGACGGGATGACGACCGTGGAGGTCTGCGAAGGCGTGATCGCCGGACAGGTCCGCGCCTTCATTGGCCTTGGCGGCAATTTCGTGCGCGCGGTGCCCGAGCGGGAATTGATGGAAGAGAAATGGCGGGGGCTCGACCTGTCGGTTCAGATCGCCACCAAGCTCAACCGCACGCACCTGATTACAGCGAAGACCACCTATCTGCTGCCGACGCTGGTGCGCTCCGAAATCGACACCCAGGCCACCGGGCCGCAGATCGTGACCATGGAGGATTCCACCACCTGCATCCACGCCTCGCGCGGCAAGTTCACCCCAGCGGCGGACACCCTTCTCTCCGAGCCACGCATCGTTTCAGAAATCGCGAAGGCGACCCTTCCGCCCAATCCGAAGGTGCCGTGGGATCGCTGGGTTCAGGATTATGCCCTGGTCCGCGAGGCCATTGAGGCGACATTCCCCGATGACTTTCGGGACTTCAACGCGCGGCTCGATACACCGGGCGGCTTCCCCCGCCCGGTGGGGGCGCGCGAGCGGAAATGGGAGACGGAGAACGGCAAGGCCAATTTCCAGATTCCGAAAGGCCTGTGCGCGAGCTTCGATGATGGGACCGACGTGGACGTGCTCCGCCTCATCACCCTGCGCTCCAACGATCAGTTCAATACCACCGTCTATGGCTATTCAGACCGCCTGCGCGGCATCAGCGGTTCGCGCATGGTCATCATGATGAACCCTGACGATCGCATCCGCCTCGGCCTGCCCGAGAATGGCCGCGCCCGCATGGTGACGGCAGCCGAGGACGGCATCGTCCGCAGCATGGAGGGTTTTCAGGTGATCGACTATGACCTGCCCGCCGGCACCTGCGCATCCTATTATCCCGAATGCAATGCGCTGATCCCGCTCTGGCAGTATGCGGAAGGGTCCAAGACACCCGCGGCAAAGTCCGTGCCCGTCCGGATCTTCCCAAGCCTGCTGGCCACCGAGTCCCCGGCATGAGCGAGAAGCTCGCCTTGGCGGAGCCATCGGCTCTGGCGGAAGAGGTGTTCGAGGCACTGGAGGCGAAAGCAACCCTGCCGCTCGTCCCCATGACGATCCTGGGTATTCTGGCTGGCATCTATATCGGCCTCGGCAGCCTGTTTGCGACCGTGGTGCTTGCGGGGTCGGATGCCCTGCCCCACGGCGTAGCGCAACTGCTGGCGGGCCTGGCCTTTTCCGTTGGCCTCGCACTGGTCCTCATCGCGGGCGCGGAACTGTTCACCGGCAACGTGCTCATGGTTGGCCCGCTGGCAGCGCGCCGCGTCGCGCCGGCGCGGGTGGCGACAGCGCTTTGCATCGTCTATGGCGCCAATTTTCTGGGCTCGCTGCTGCTAGCGCTGCTCGTGCTGGCAGCGGGGGTGCATGAAACGGCGGACGGGGTCGTGGGGCGGGCAGCGCTGGATCTGGGATCCACAAAGACCGGCAATGGATTCTTGCCCACCCTGGCGAGCGGAATGGTTGCAAACATCCTCGTGTGTCTGGCCGTCTGGCTCGGCTATGCCGGCCGCACCACGACCCAGAAGATTGCGGGTGTCATGCTGCCCATCGCGGCCTTTGTGGCGGCCGGGCTGGAGCACTCCGTCGCCAACATGTACCTGCTCCCCTATGCCTTCATGGTGCAGGCTTTGACCGGCCATACCGACACCGCCCTCTCCACGTCCGCCATCCTGGGCAATCTGGTGCCGGCGACCCTCGGCAACATGCTTGGGGGGTCCATGGTCGCACTTGCCTATTGGGCGGCGTTCATCCGCCCCGCTGCGAGAACATGACCCATGGGAATGTTTTGCGGGAACCTGAGGCGCGGCCGGTCGTTGCCGAAGGAGAAAAGATCCCCGTCCGCAGCTTGAGGAGTTGAACGATCGTTCTGCTGCAACGCGCTGCCTGACCGTGGAGCCTTCATGCTCCCCGGCGTTTTGCCACGCCCATTCTTTGCCCGGAGTTCGGCATGGACCAGACAATCCCCTATTGCGGCCCGGCCCCTGCTCCCGAGACGCTTCTGTCAGCCTGGAACTTTGGCTTCCTCCCTCTACTTCTCTGCCTTGCTCCGCTCTTGGCCGCGGCGCTCAGCGGAAGGCAGAGACGGTCTGCGGCGATGCTGGCCAGCGCCGCGCTGTTTGTCGCCTTCGTCTCGCCCGTCTGCGCGCTGACGGTCGCCCTGTTTGCGGCGCGCGGCCTGCACCACATGATCCTTGTTCTCGTCGCCGCTCCGGCGCTGGCGATGGCGTGGCCGCGAGCCCTGCCGGGAGGCCTCGTCACAGGCTTCATCGGCCTCTCCGTCGCCCTTTGGCTGTGGCACCTGCCCGCCGCCTACACCCTGGCTTGGGATAACCCGGTCATCTACTGGACCCTCCAACTCGCGCTCATCGGCTGTGGCTGGGCGTTCTGGGCGGATGTCCTTCATTCAAGACGTCAGACTGAAAGCATCAATGCCGTGGTCGCGCTGCTCGCCCTTGCCGGCCAGATGGGGCTGATCGGCGCCATCCTCACCTTCGCTCCCCGAGTTCTTTATACGCAGCATCTGCCGCTGGCCCCGGCCTTCGGGCTCGACGCACTGGCCGACCAGCAATTGGCGGGCCTCCTCATGTGGGTGCCCGGCATGCTTCCGCTGGCTGCCCTGGGTGGCATCCTCCTGCACCGCCGCTGGCGTGATCTGGCGCTTGCATGATCGCGCTGGTGAAAGGGCTGCACATAGCAGCGCTGGTCATCTGGTGCGCCGGCCTTCTCGCCCTGCCGCTGGTGCTGCAGATCTATGGGCGCCGGGAGGAAATCCGCACCCAGGCGGGCTTCTCGGAATTCCGGCTGCTGATACACGCCGTCTACATCCGCGTCGTGACGCCGGCCGCTATCGTGGCCATCACGGCCGGGACAGTGCTGATCTTCCTGCTCGGCCTCACCCAGGCGTGGTTTGTCGCCAAGCTGGTT
>CALRNP020000151.1:0-14341 GCA_943369575.1 Azorhizobium sp. AG788
CTTCGTCCTTGAACAGTTCGCGCAGCGGCTCCACCAGCTTCATGTTCATGCGCTCAGGAAGGCCGCCCACATTGTGGTGGGACTTGATGGTCACCGAAGGCCCGCCGGTGAAGGACACGCTCTCGATCACGTCAGGATAGAGCGTGCCCTGGGCGAGGAAATCGGCGCCGCCGATCTTCTTGGCTTCGGCCTCAAACACTTCGATGAACAGACGGCCGATAGTCTTGCGCTTGGTTTCCGGATCGCTGACGCCGGAGAGTTCCTTCAGGAACAGCTCGGCGGCATCCACGTGCACCAGCGGGATATTGTAGGTGTTGCGGAACAGCGAGACCACCTGCTCCGCCTCGCCCAGGCGCATCAGGCCGTGGTCGACGAACACGCAGGTGAGTTGGTCGCCGATGGCCTCGTGGATCAGCACCGCCGCCACGGCGGAATCCACGCCGCCGGAGAGGCCGCAGAGCACCCGCCCGGTGCCCACCTGGGCGCGGATCTTGGCGATGGCGTCGTCCTTGAAGGCGCCCATGGTCCAGTCGCCGGTCAGCCCCGCCACCTTGCGCACGAAGTTGCGCAGCAAGGCGGCGCCGTCGGGGGTGTGGACCACTTCGGGGTGGAACTGCACGCCGTAGAACTTGCGGCTTTCATCGGCGATGGCGGCGAAGGGCGCGTTCTCCGAGGTGGCCACCACCTCAAAGCCCTCCGGTAGAGCGGTGACGCGATCGCCGTGGCTCATCCATACCAGATAGCGCTGGCCTTCCACCCACACGCCCTCGAACAGGGGAATGGGCTTAGTGATCTGGATTTCCGCCCGCCCGAACTCGCGATGGTGCCCGGCCTCCACCGCGCCACCCAGTTGCGCGGCCATGGCCTGTTCGCCGTAGCAGATGCCAAGAACCGGCACGTCGGCCTCGAATACCTGCTGCGGAGCACGGGGGCTCTCGCCCTCAATCACCGAGGCGGGGCCGCCGGAGAGGATGATGGCCTTGGGCTTGATGCGGGCCATGGCCTCGGCGGCCTTCTGGAATGGCACCACCTCGGAATACACGCCTTCTTCGCGGACACGGCGGGCGATGAGCTGGGTCACCTGGCTGCCGAAGTCGATGATGAGAACGGTATCGTGCATGAGCGGGCAGCCTTTGGGCGAGGGGCAAGGATTTGCGCCCTCCTTTAAAGGCAAATCGGCGATTCCCAAAGCGCGAGCATCTGCGCCCGGCGCGGTACGGCGCTGCGCCGGGCGCAGTGGCGAGGAAGGGCGGGCGCGCTTAAGCCTATCCCGCCCGTTTCAGCACGCTGATGAAGAAGCCGTCGGTGCCGGTGCGGCGCGGGGTCAGCATCAGCCCTTCCGGAAGGTCGAGCGCAGCCGTGCGCAGGGCAAGCCCCCGGCTGCCCAGGGCCAGCACGGTTTCCGTGGCCGGCATCACCGCAAAATCCGGACGCTTGGCCAGCAAGGCGCGGATCTGGGCGCCGTTCTCGGCGTCCAGCAGCGAGCAGGTGACATAGGTCAGGCGGCCGCCTGGGCGCACGTAGCGGGCAGCGCGCTCCAGAATGGTGGCCTGCTCGGCGGTGCGCTCGGCCAAAGCGCCGGGGCGCACCCGCCACTTGGCGTCGGGATTGCGGCGCCAGGTGCCGGTGCCGGTGCAGGGGGCATCCACCAGCACCAGATCCATGTGGTCTTCCAGGTCCGCCAGCACATCCATGGGGCCGCGGGGGGCGCGGATCTGGACGTTGCGCACGCCGGCGCGCTGGAGGCGCTCATGGATGGGCTTCAGCCGGCGCACGTCGGAATCGTGCGCATAGAGCTGGCCCTTGTTGTCCATCAAAGCGGCCAGCTCCAGCGTCTTGCCACCGGCGCCGGCGCACAGGTCGAGAACCTGCGAGCCGGGAATGGGCGCGGCGAGGATGGCGGCGATCTGCGAGCCTTCGTCCTGCACCTCGATCTCGCCCTTCGCGAAGGCGGGTTCGGAGGTCAAAGGCGGCTGCTTGCCGTCCGCGCCCAATTGAATGCGCAGTGCCAGGGGCGACCATTGGCCGGGCTCCGGCGCCAGGTGTGCGAGATCCGCCAGCACGTCCTCGGGCTTTGCCTTCAGTGTGTTGACGCGCATGTCCAGGGGGGCGCGCGCTGCCAGCGCGCGGGCTTCGTCGACCCTTTCCTCGCCGAACACGGCTTTCAGTTCACCGTCCAGCCACTGGGGATAGTCGCCGCGCACCCAGGGGGCCGCGCCCTCCAGCGAGGGGTTTTCCAGGCGGGCGCGCTCGTCGGCGGTGAGGGCGGCGGGGGCGAAGCGGCCACCGTCGCACAGCCGTTCGATGGCGGCCAGATCCAGCCCGCGTACCGTGGCCAGCATGCCCAGCACCAAAGCACGGGGCTCGTCCGAGCCCATCACATGCGCGCTGGAGGCGCGCCGGCGCAGGGTGTCGAACACGATGCCGGACAGCGCGGCGCGGTCACCGGACCCGGCAAAGCGATGGGCGAGGCCCCAATCCTTGATCGCATCTCCCGCCGGCCGGCGGCGGGTGATGAGATCGGCAAGGATGTCGATGGCGGCAGACAGGCGAGCAGAGGGGGTCACGCGGGATTCCGGGTCGGGAGGGTCAGGGTGCCGGTGCGCAACTGATCGCTGAAGTGGTCAAGGGCGGCGCCGAGCTTCTCGTCGATGATGTGCAGGTATTCCGTCCAATCCTCAAGCCGCGCAAGCTCGGATTTTCCATCGCTGATCCCGCGCAGGCCCATGGTGGGCACGTTGAAGCGGGCGGCGGCACGCAGCACCGCAAAGGTTTCCATGTCCACCATGTCGGCATCGATGGCGTCATAGGCCGCCCCGGAGATGATAGCGCCGCCGGTCGACAGCGAGGCTGAGGCTAGACCCGTGATCTGCGGTTCTATGGGGATGATAGCCGGGGCATCCAGGAACGGGGTGCGACCTTTTTCGAAGCCGAGCGGGGAGGCGTCCATGTCGCGATAGGCGACGCTCGCCACCTGATAGAGGCCCGCATGCTCCAGGCTGCGGGAGCCCGCCGAACCGAGCGTAAACACCAGATCCGGCAGAGCTTTCTGGGCGGCAAGGTGGGTCAAAGCGATGCCGGTGCTGGCAGCGGCTTCCACCGGACCGACGCCGGTGATGAGGGGGGTTATGCGCGCGGACAGGTGCGGCCCGTATTCGAACGTGGTTGCCATCGCGAACAGGACGTTCACTCCTGCAACGGTGACGACATGGCGGGCCGGATTATCCATGGGCATGCTCTCCTTTGCTGCCTGTGGTCGTCCGGCGGTCCCCGCCTGTCAATGCCGGTCCCGGTTGCAGCCCCGACCAACGCGCTTCTCTGCTCCTACGGTAGGGAGACGTGACCGACAGTGTACAACTGTTGGCCCGCTCCGACAGTGGCCGGTGGTGTGCGCCACAGGCGAAAGTGGACCAGGGTCCAGTCGGTGGGATTGAAGGCCGCGACGGCGGCGCAGGCGCCATCGGCCAGCGCGCCGCGGGCGGCATCGGAGGCTTGGGTTCTCAGCGCCGCGAGATCGGTATGTGGGGGAATGGCCTCGATCTGGCGGCTGGCGAAACGGGCGGCGCCGAGATCATTGGCCCGCTCCGCCTGCCAGACCACCCAGGTGCGCACCACCGGCCAGCCGAAATCGCGGACCAGTGCGGCAAAGCCGGGGCTGGTGAGGAAGGCGTTGATCCCTTCGGGCGAGTCCCACAGATAGAAGGGCGCGTAGAGGTTTTCGGTGCTGGGCACCGCGCCGCCCTGCCTGCGGGCGGCAAGATAGGCCTTGAAGACCAGATGGGGGAAGCCGTCGAGAAGCGGCCCTTTCTCACGGATGCGTCGGTCGATCACCGCCATGTCGTAGTCGGCGGGCAGCGCGAAGCTGTATTGCATGGCGATCATTGGGCTTGCTCCACGGCTTCCATCCAGTGGACAGCGGTATCCTCCTTCACGCACTGGATGCTGATGTAGCTGAAGGGGCTGGTGGGGGCGGCGCCGTGCCAGTGGCGTTCGCCGGGTGCAAACCAGACGCTGTCGCCCGCCCGCACCTCGATGATCGCGCCGCCGTGCCGCTGTAGCTGCCCGACCCCGTCGAGGACGAACAGCAACTGGCCACGCGGATGGCTGTGCCAGTGGGTGATGATGCCCGGCGCGACAAAGGCCCGCATGGCGGTCATCTCTCCATCAGCGCGGCTGGACAGCAGCATTTCCACCCAGAACGTGCCGCTGGCCACCTCTGCCGGCGAAAGCGCAACGCCGGTGCCGGCGCGGTGAATGGTCAGTTCCGTGGGGCAGGCGGCGTTCATGGCGAAGGCGTTCGACATCACGCAGCCTCCCGGAAATACCGACGTTCGGTGGTGGGGGCCATGGGAATGGGCGGTTGGCCGGCCCGTGGGAATATGCGGGTGAAGGACATGGGAGCGCTCCGGCGCGGTGATTGACACCGGCACTATCCGGCCTCACGATCATCCGTAAAATCAGATTATTAAGGACTTATAGTCCTGCTTTTAAGGATTATTAGGTGCGAGTCACCAATCTCGACATGGATGCCCTCCGCAGTTTCGTCCTCGGGATGGATCTTGGCTCCTTTGCGCGCGCTGCGGATCGCCTGGGGCGATCGACCTCGGCCGTGAGCGCTCAGCTCAAGAAGCTGGAAGAGCAGGCCGGCCTGCCCCTGGTGCGGAAAGCCGGACGTGGGCTCGCCCCCACCGACGGCGGCGAGGCGCTACTGTCCTATGCACGCCGGCTGCTGGATCTCAATGATGAGGCGGTGAGCGCCCTGCGCGGCCCGCAACTGGAAGGCTGGGTCCGCCTTGGCCTGCAGGAGGATTTCGGCGAGGTGGTGCTGACGCGGGTGCTGGGCCGGTTCGCCCGCGCCCACCCCAAGGTGCGCATCGAGGGCCGCATCGCGCGCAACAGCGAACTGGTGGAGAAGGTAGCCTCCGGGCGCCTCGATCTGGCTCTGGCCTGGGATGGGGGCGAGCCCCATAGTTATACCGAGCGGATCGCGGACGTGCCCCTATGTTGGTTGGCGCCGCAGGATTCCTTCACGTCCTGGCCGTCCGGGTCAGAAGCGCTGCCGCTCGCCGCCTTGGAGGCGCCTTGCCTTTTGCGCACCCTGGCCTGCCAGCATCTGGACCGGCACGGCGTGTCCTGGCGGCTCGCCTTCGTCAGTCCGAGCCTGGCGGGGCTGTGGGCCGCGGTGGGGGCAGGGCTGGGCGTGGCGGTGCGTACGCAGATCGGCCTGCCTCCGGGCGTGCGGATGCTGGATCCGGAGGCGCACGGCCTGCCGGTGCTTCCAGCGCTGGGGCTGCTGCTCCATCGCGCCGAAAAGGATCCCGGGATGATCGCCAGCCAACTGGCAGTCATTCTGCGACAGTCGCTGCGAGAGACATTGGCCGCCGAATGGCTGACGCCGAGCTGAAGTCAAACGTTCAGCAGAATGGCGGCCGCGTAGAGCACCCACATCAGCAGCAGCGCGCCGACGCCCACGGCATAGGCTGGAAAGCGAACGCGGATGTCGTTGGAAGTGCAGTGCACATAGGCATGGACGATGCGGGAGAGCACGAACACCCAGGCCAGCACCACGAAGACAATGTCGGCCTTGCGCGTGAACAGGGCCAAGGCGGTCAGCACATAGAACAGCAGAGGCACTTCGAACTGGTTGCGGAAATTGTTGGCCGCCTGACGGGCCTGAGGCGGAAACACCGTATCGTCATGGACAGCCTCCCGCCCGACCGTCTTATCGCGGACGGCGCGGCCGCGCATCGCCCCTAGGGCGAACAGCACCGCGAACGTGAGCGCCACCTGAACGAATACCGGCAGCAGGATCATCTGGATGGACATGAAAGCCTCGGACGTGAGCGTTGCCTTGAAGGAACCCTGACCGGGGCCGGACGTTCCATGGGGAACTGAAACCAGGATGTATCATCATGCCCCAAGGTGATGTAGAGCCACAGATTAATACCGGGCGCGCTCCGCGACCGTTCTTCACTCGGGTGTCGCAGGCGGTTTCCAAGGCGGCCGGCAAGCCGGTGACATTCGTCGGTGCGGTGGCGGTTATCGTGATCTGGGGCTGCACGGGGCCGCTGTTCAACTACAACGATACCTGGCAGCTCATCATCAACACCTCCACCACCATCATCACCTTCCTGATGGTGTTCCTGATCCAGAACAGCCAGAACCGCGATACCGCAGCGCTTCAGATCAAGCTGGATGAGCTGATCGCCCGCACCGAGGGACCGCGCAAGGCGCTGCTGGATCTTGAGGACCTGGACGAGAAGACGCTCGACCGCCTGCGGGCCGAATATGCCAAGCTCGCGGACAAGGCGCGGGGTGAGGCGGACGAAGGGGCCGAGGTCGAGCCGCTGGGGCGCTCGATCCAGGAGATCTGCGCCGCCGACGATGCCGCACCCGAAGCGCTCGAGGTGCGGGTGGTGTCCAGCGCCGGTGGCGAGGAGGGAGCGGTTGCTGCCGCAACCGCCACATCAGCAGCCGTGGCCAGCGCGGTTTCGACCGGAGCACGGGCGAAGGCCGTGAAGCGCACCGGCTCGGCTGCCGCGGCAGCGGCCGCGCGCCCCGCCAAGCCAGGGCCGCGGCCGGGTCGTTGAGCTGCTTCGCGCCGGGGCGGGCGCATGCGGTCGGCGAAATATGGGGCCGCCTGTCTGGTCGGGCGGGCGTAGGCGGTATAGTCACCGTCAGACCCGCATTTCGGAGCTTGCCGCATGCCGCTGTATTCCATCGATGGCGTCGCCCCTGAACTTCCCGCCTCCGGCCGCTATTGGATCGCCCCCAATGCCACGGTCATCGGCCGGGTGAAGATCGAGGAGGGGGCCAGCATCTGGTTCGGCTCGGTGGTGCGCGGCGACAATGAGCCCATCGTCATCGGTGCCGGCACAAACATTCAGGAAAACTGCGTCCTGCATACCGATCCCGGCTTCCCCATTCTGCTGGGCGCGGGCGTCACCGTCGGCCATATGGCGATGCTGCATGGCTGCGTGGTGGGGGAGAATAGCCTGGTTGGGATGGGTGCCACCTTGCTCAATGGTGCCAAGATCGGCGCCAATTCCCTGGTGGGCAGCAATGCGCTGGTGACCGAGGGCAAGGAATTCGCGGAGCAGTCGCTGATCGTGGGCGCGCCGGCCAAGGTCATCCGCACCCTGGATCAGGCCATGATCGCCCGCCTGCGCAAGACCGCCGAGCATTATCAGAACAATTGGCAGCGGTTCGCCGCTGGCCTCAAGCGCATCGACTGAGGCCCCCCGGGCGGGGCTGCCTCAGCGTCCCCCGCCGACCACCGGCGGCGAGCGGGTTTCGCCCAGCGAGACCCATTGGCCGGGATCGGCCTGGGACTGGCGTTTGACAAAGCGATAGCCGGTCTCGCGCCAGCGCACGATCTCCGGGGCCTGGTTGTCGAGGATCAGGTCGCCGCGGTCGCTGACGACGGTGAGGACCGCATGGCCGTCGCCCTCCCGGTCGCGCACCACGGTGATCAGCAGCACGGAAGCCGGCCAGCCGAGGTTCATGAGCACCCGGCGCTTCTCCAGCACATAGTCCTCGCAGTCGCCCTTGCCGTCGTCCGGATAGGCCCAGCGCTCGGTGACGCCGTAATGCTCCAGGTCGGTGACCGGCTCAACGCTGTCATTGACCGAGCGATTGACCTTCTTGAGCTCCGCCATCTTCGCTTCGTCGAGCACGATCTCGCCCACCAGCGGCCCCGAGGGCACGCATTCATTGGTATGGTCGCCGCAGAATTCGACGAAGCCGATGGGGGCGCTGGTATTGCTCAGGGCATCGAGCCGCTCGGCAGGGGCGGGGGGCAGGCTGGCGTAACGCACGGGCTTTGCGGCAGCCGCCTGCGTGCCCCACAGGAGCAAGCCGATCATCAGCAGGTGGCGCGCGGAAAACAAGGGCATGACAGAGCGTTCGCCTTGCGGTTAACGAAATGATAATGCCTCAGATGCGCCACATGTGCGCCATCAACCCTTTCTTAACCTTAATGCCCCCGCTGCCCGGCCGGGAAGAGGCCGCAAGGCCGCTACGTCATCACGAATGATCTCAATTCGACAGGGTCACGTTCACCGGCGCGGCGCGTGAAAGTGCCGGCTTTCCGCTTGCCCGGCGTCGTGCGTGCGCCTATGTGCGGGAGGTGCTTGACCTTACCGATCATCATCGGCCCGCCCCGCGCCAGCCGGTCTTCAACGTCCCCAGCATCGTCGTCGGGCTGTCGCTCGCGATGATCGTGATCCATGTCTTGCGCACCTATGTGCTCAGCGAGGACATGGACTTCGAAGTCCTCGGGCTGTTTTCCTTCATTCCCGGTCGCTATGATCCCGGCGCGGAATTCCATCTGCCCGGCGGCCTGGGGGCGGAACTGTGGACCTTCGTCACCTACGCCTTCCTGCATGCCAATTGGATGCACCTGGGCATC
This sequence comes from Azorhizobium sp. AG788, assembly GCA_943369575.1. Taxonomy (GTDB): domain Bacteria; phylum Pseudomonadota; class Alphaproteobacteria; order Rhizobiales; family Xanthobacteraceae; genus Azorhizobium. The sequence continues at coordinate 8,411 of CALRNP020000151.1, forward strand.
AATCTGGTGTGGATGCTGGCGTTCGCGACCCCGGTGGCTCGGCGCTTCGGCCCCTCCCGCTTCCTGGCCTTCTTCGCCGCCACCGCTGCCGCCGGCGCCGCCGCGCATCTGGTGACGCATACGGATGCCATGGTGCCGATGATCGGCGCTTCCGCTTCCATTTCCGGCTTCATGGCCGCCGCCGTGCGCTTTGCCTTTGCGCCGGGGGCCTCCTTGAGCGGCCGCAGCCTCGGCAATTCCGACCGCATGCCGGCTCAGAGCCTGCTGGAAGCGTTCCGCGATGTGCGGGTCATCGCCTTCGTCGGCGTCTGGGTGGGCGTGAACCTGCTGTTCGGCGTTGGGGTGTCCATGCCTGGCGCGGAAGATGCGGACGTGGCGTGGCAGGCCCACATGGGCGGCTTCTTCGCCGGTCTGCTGCTGTTTTCCCTGTTTGACCCGGTGCCCCGCCGGGCGCGGCGCCCGAAAACCGCCGGCTGACCGCCTTTCCCCCAATGCGGGGTTGCGGAGCGGGCGTGTGAAGTGGATCATCCTTCCGTACGGATGCGGTGTCCGGTCGTCCAAAAGCAAAAGCAAAGAGCGCGACCGGCAGGAGGCCAACGCACCGTGGGAGCGGAGGACGAAACATGACAGTCAGCGCCATCCTGCAAGGCAAGAGTAAGTCGCTCATCACCATCTCGCCAGAGATGAGCTTGACCGAGGCGGTCAAGAGCCTGGCGGAGCATCGCATCGGTGCCATCGTCGCCGTGGATGCCGCAGGGCGTGTCGCAGGCATCATCTCCGAGCGCGACGTGGTGCGCATCCTGGGCGAGAAGGGCCCTGCCGTGCTGTCGGAGCCGGTGTCCTCGGTGATGACCCGGGCGGTGGTCACCTGCACCACGGATGAAACCATTCCCGGCGTCATGGAGCGCATGACCCGGGGCCGCTTTCGCCATGTGCCGGTGGTGGAAGGCGATCGCCTGCTGGGGATCATCTCGATCGGCGACGTGGTGAAATTCCGCGTGGAGGAGATGGAGCGCGAGAGCGCCGCCCTGCGCGACTACATCATGACCGCCTGAAGGCTTGGCCGGTCGGATCGCCTTGCGATCTGGCCGGCTTCCTGTTCAGGCCAGCGCCACCAGCGCTGCCTCGATATCCGCCATCGAGCGCTCGGCCGCTTCCATACCGGCGGCGATGGCTTCATCGGCGCGCTGGAAGTCGAACAGCCCGATCTTGGCCAGCTTCGGCGACACCGAGATGTCCGGGGGATCGCCGGCCAGGCGCGAGCGGGCGATGCGATCCTGGGTGATGTTGAAGGCGTCGATCATTACCGAGGAAATGCCGCGCGGCCCGCCTTTCGGGCCGGTGAAGAACTTGCGCCGCAGCACCCGGTCCGGGCGCAGGATGGCGCCGAAACCAGCCCTTTTCTCCGGCGCAGCAGGCTCGGCCGTCTCGAAGCTGCTGCCGTGATCCTGGATCACGGTGCCCTTGCCGAACACGTCCGAATTCAGATTGACCGCGATCACCACCCGGGCGCCCATGGCGCGGGCGGCGGAGACGGGGATGGGGTTGACCAGGGCGCCATCCATCAACCAGCGCCCGCCCACCTTCACCGGATTGAAGATGCCCGGCAGGCAATAGCTGGCGTGGATAGCCTCGATCAGGTCGCCGCGCGTCAGCCAGATCTCATGGCCGCTGCCCAGTTCGGTGGCGATGGCGGCGAAGACGGTCTCCATCTCCTCGATCTGCACAGCGCTGACATAGCGGCGCATCAGTTCCACCAACCGCTTGCCGCCGATGAGACCGGGGGAGGCGATGGTGAAATCCAGCAACGCCAACACGTCGCGCTTCTTCAGGCTGCGCGCCCAGGCCTCCAGGTCATCCAGTTTGCCGGCGGCCCACAGGCCCCCGACCACGGCGCCGATGGAGGTGCCGGCCACCACATGCGGGCGGATGCCGTGCTTCTCCAAGGTGCGCAACACGCCGATATGGGCGAACCCACGCGCGGCGCCGCCGCCCAGCGCCAGCCCGATGCGCGGGCCGTCGCCTCGGCGCGGGGTACGGGGATTGCGGTCCGGCGCCATGTCGTGCGCGATCGCCCCCGGCATGGTCGGGGCGGGGAGGTCCTGGAGCGGGGCGTGAGCGCCGGCAATTTCATGAACCGGCAGCTCGGTTTGTGCGTCGCCGGCCCAGAAACGGCGATTAAGGCCCAAGAACATGCGAGCCTCCATCAGCCGCAGGTGGAGAGTTGCCGGGCAACTCTATGGTGCCGGCTATTCTAATCCCGTTGATGTCGGAAGCGTGGCTTTATTGGTTCCAAAGCGGAGCGTTCGCGGCGCCGGGTTCAATGCTCGTGCGCGGCGCCATAGACCGCCTTGGGGTCGAAGCGGGGTTCATCGCCGGTGAAGGCGAGGGCGGTGGTCTCCGAGGGGGCGGCGCCCAGCGGCACGGTGCGGTAGAAGCAGGAGCGGCGGCCGGTGTGGCAGGCGGCGCCGGTGCCGCCCATCTCGACCTTCAGGATCACCGCATCCTGGTCGCAATCGATGCGGATCTCGGAGACCTTCTGGGTCTGGCCGGAGGTTTCCCCCTTCTTCCACAAGGACTTGCGCGAGCGGCTGTAATAATGCGCCTCCCCTGTCGCCATGGTGAGCGCCAGCGCTTCCGCATTCATGTGGGCGAGCATCAGGATCTCGCCGGTCTGGGCATCCTGGGCGATGCAGGTGATGAGGCCGGCGGCATCGAAGCGAGGAGCAAGGCGGGTGCCTTCCTCAAGGTCATGATGGCTTGCGGCCACGGCAAAGGTCGGCGTCTGGGCGCTCATGGGGCTCTCTGACGGCTGGGAGGCGCAGGCCTCAAGTCATTGAAAAATATGGATAAAGGTGTGAAATCAGTTCCGGCCGCGCAGCATGGTGATGAAGCGGACCTGCTCGGCCGGGTCGTCGCGGAAGACGCCGGTGAACTGGCTGGTCAGGGTGGTGACGCCGGGCTTCAGGATGCCGCGCATGGACATGCACATGTGCTCGGCCTCGATCATCACCGCCACGCCGCGGGGCTTGAGCGCCTCGTCCAGCGCCGTAACGATCTGAGAAGTCAGGTGTTCCTGGGTCTGGAGGCGGCGGGCGAACAGGTCCACCACCCGGGCGATCTTGGAGATGCCGACCACCCGCTCCACCGGGAAATAGGCCACATGCGCCTTTCCGAAGAACGGAACCATGTGATGTTCGCAGTGGGAGTGGAACGGAATATCCCGCAATAAGACAAAGTCGTCGAACGAGCCGATTTCGCCGAACGTCCGGTCCAAAACGTCTTCCGCATCAAGCTGATAGCCGCCGTAGATTTCGTCGTATGACTTGACCACACGCGATGGCGTATCGAGCAGTCCCTCACGTGACGGATTTTCGCCAATGTAAGCGAGCAGCGTGCGGATGGCGGCTTCCGCCTCGGCGCGGGAGGGGCGCGCCTTGCCGGTGCGGGCGACCGGCTCCAGCCGGGGCGCGCGTTCTTCCGTGTCGGCCTGCGCCATGAACAGCTTGACCACCGCGTCCATTCCCAACTCCGTCCCGTCCGCTGGCGGCGGACGTATCGGCGGCTGGCGTTGCCGCACGAAGCCCTCTTCGTGCGGCCGCCGGTCCAGGTCGGGCTGCGAGCGCGCGCCCGAGGCCCCTGGTGTTTTCGCCGTTCAATTCCAACCTATATAAGAAGGTCGAGCCTGCGCGGCAATTGCACGTTGCGCAGAGCGGTGCCGCTGTCGGCGCGCAACCGTGCCTGATGGCCGCCCTGGCGGCTGGTAGGATCTGAGTGATGATAAACGATGTCTACAATGCCCGCATCCTGGCCCTGGCCGCCGAGATCCCCCGGCTGGGGCGCTTGGCCGATGCGCATGCCACCGCCACCGCCCATTCCCGGCTGTGCGGGTCCACCGTCACCGTCGATCTGAAGATGGATGGCGATGTGGTGACCGATTTCGCCCATGAGGTGCGCGCCTGCGCGCTCGGGCAGGCGTCGTCCTCGATCATGGCCAGCCATGTCATCGGTGCCAGCGCCCAGGAATTGCGCGAGTTGCGCGAGCGGGTGCGGGCCATGCTGAAAGAGAACGGCCCGGCGCCGGACGGACGCTGGGCGGTTCTGGAAGTGCTGGAGCCGGTGCGCGACTACAAGGCGCGGCACCCTTCCACCTTGCTGACCTTCGACGCGGTGGTGGATGCCATCGGCCAGATCGAGAAGGCCCGCGCCGAGGAGGCGCAGGCCGCGGGATAATCCCGGCTCACTTTGCCGGCGCGGCGGCGGCCGGAAGCGGCATGACCGGCGCGGCGGCGGCGGGTTTGGGCGCGGCCGGCTCGGCACCCGCTTGCAGCGGTGGCAGGCCGAGCGCGGTGCGCACCTCGACGGCGGCGCGGGCGAGGTCCGCCTGGAAGGCGGCGTTGCGCAGCAGTTCGGCCGCCAGCACGCTGCCGGTGATGCGGCCGGCTTCCACGTCGCTGGGATAATGCACGCCGCCGATCAGCCGCTCGAAGCCGAACTGGGTGCCGCGCGCGAAGATGGCGGTGGCCTTCTCCGGCACGATGGCCGCCAGCAGGATGGCGATTTCCATGCCGTAGGTGGAGTGGCCGCTGGGGTAGGAGGGGGTATTTTCCGCCGGCACCGCCAGATGGATGGCCGGATCGGCCAGATAGGGCCGCTGGCGCTGCCAATGCTGCTTGACCGCCGTGACCAGGGCATAGGATTGGTCCCAGGCCCGATCGATCACCGCATTGGCGACCGGGGCGGCGGTTTTCGACAGATCGGTGCCCACCGCCTCGGAGAAGCGGGACAGATTGCGCGCCACGTCCGCATTGGCGGCGGCCACCTGCTCCGGCGTGCGGACCTGCTGGAGTTCCAGCAGGATGCGCAGATCCTCCTTGGTGACGGCGGAACCCGGCAGCGGGGCCGGGGCGAGAATCTTGATGAAGTCCACTTGTCCGGGCTGGATATAGACCGCCTCCTGTGCCCGCGCCGCCAGCGGCGGCGACAGGGCCAGCGCGGCCAGGACCAGGACTGCCGACCACGACCGGCGGCGCGCGGGCCTGCCGGAGGCAAGGGGTGGTGCGAGAGACGCGGTGCTGAGAGGTTCGGTCATGACGGGCCCGGACAAATGAGAAGGCTCTGAAGAGGTATCATGCCCATGCCGGGTTTTCGACTGCGGGCGCGCTCAAGGGCCTTTGCCGCCTTTGGCCCGGACCGCCGGTTCTGGCCGATGGTGCGCCGCCTGCCGCGCCTGGTCCTGCGCGTCCCCATCCTGATTTATCGCTACACGCTCTCCAGCTTCATGGGGCGGCAATGCCGCTATCTGCCCACCTGCTCGGCCTTTGCCGATGAGGCGATTTCCCGTCATGGCGCCTGGGCCGGGGGATGGATGGGGCTGGCGCGCATCTGCCGTTGCCACCCCTGGGGCGGGCACGGTTTCGACCCGGTGCCGCAGTGCCTGCCGGCCGAGGCCCATTGGACCCGCCCCTGGCGTTACGGCAACTGGCGGCAGGGGCCGCCGCAGGAGCAATAGAGGTATCATTCTGGCTGCCGTCATGACTTGGGCATTTTGGCGCGGTATCACCTCCCGGTTGCGGCTTCCTCGGAGGGTATGATGCGTATGCGTGGGTTGTGTTTGGCTGTCACCATGATGGCCGGGCTGGCATCTGGCCTGACGGGCGCGGCCGCTGCGGCCACGCAGGGGCCGGGCGGTGACGCCTTCTATGTGCCGCCCTCGCCGTTGCCGTCCGGGCCCAAAGGCTCGGTGGTGTGGGTGCGCGGGCTGATGGGCACCATGGCGCTGCCCAGCGCGGCGCGGAACATCCTGGTGCTCTATCGCTCGGAAGATCCCGCCGGGGCGCCGGTGGTGGTGTCCGGCACCGTCTCCATCCCCAAGGGCACGGCCCCGGCGGGCGGCTGGCCGGTCATCACCTGGACCCACGGCACCACCGG
>CALRNP020000152.1:0-14330 GCA_943369575.1 Azorhizobium sp. AG788
CCGGCAGGAACGCCGCCGGCAGGAACACCGACATCAGCACCAGGGTGATGCCCATCACCGGGCCGAACAGCTCGTCCATGGCCTTCTCGGCCGCGGGCTGGCCTTCCATACCCTCTTCAATGTGACGGGCCACGCCCTCCACGATGACGATGGCGTCGTCCACCACGATGCCGATGGCCAGGATGATGGCGAACAAGGTGGAGATGTTGACGGTGAAGCCCATGGCCGCCATGGCGGCGAAGGCACCGATGATGGTAACCGGCACCGTGGTGGCCGGCACCAGCGTCGCGCGCCAATCCTGGAGGAAGGCCAGGATCACGATCAGCACCAGGATCGCCGCTTCGAACAGGGTCTTGTAGACCTCGTCGATGGAGGCGGTGACGAACCAAGTGGTGTTGAAGGGAATGTTATAGCTGAGGCCCTCGGGGAAGCCTTTCTTCAGCTCCTCCATCTTGGCGGCCACCAGATTGGAGACGTCCAGCGCATTGGCGGCCGGAAGCTGGAAGATGGCGATGCCCGCAGCCGGCTTGTTGTCCTGCGTGAAATACTTGCTGTAGCTCTGCGCCCCCAGCTCGACGCGGCCGATGTCGCGCACCCGGGTGATGCGGCCGCCATCGGTGTTGTCCGACTTGACGATGATGTTCTCGTAGTCGGTGACGTCGTTCAGCCGCCCCTGGATGTTCACCGTATATTGGAAGCCGGAATTATTGGGTGCCGGCGGCATGCCCAACTGGCCGGGCGTGACTTCCTGGCTCTGCTTCTGGATGGCGCTGACCACGTCGCTGGGGTTCAGCCCCACCGCCTGCATCTTGTCCGGGTCCATCCAGATGCGCATGGCGTAGGAGCCGGCGCCGAACACCGAGACGCTGCCGACGCCAGGAAGGCGGGCCAGTTCGTTCTGGATGTTGATGACGCCGTAATTGTTCAGATAGAGGCCGTCATAGCGCCCATCGGGCGAGGTCAGGGTCACGAACTCCAGGATGGAGGTGCCCTTCTGGATGACGGTGACACCCTGGGTCTGCACCGACTGCGGCAGCGAGGCCAGCGCGATGGACACCCGGTTCTGCACCAGAACCTGCGCCATGTTGGGGTCGGTGCCGATGGCGAAGGTCACCACCAGGGTATAGGTGCCGTCGCTGGCGGACCAGGACTGCATGTACAGCATGCCCTCGACGCCGTTGACCTGCTGTTCGATGGGCAGGGCCACCGTGTCCACCATGGTCTTGGCGGAGGCGCCGGGATAGGAGGTGACCACCGATACCGTGGGCGGCACGATGTTCGGATATTGCGCCACCGGCAGTCCGTACAGCGCCACGGCGCCGATCAGGACGAACACCAAAGCGAGCACGTTCGAGAGCACCGGCCGCTCGATAAAGAAGCGCGAAATCATGATCGCCGCCTATGGTTCGAGGGACTCGGGCTCAATTCTTGGTGGCTGCGGGCGTCGCCGCCGGCTTCGGCGCGGGCGCCCCTGGCTTCGGCGGCTCGGAGGGGGTCACCGTCGGCATGGTGCCGTCGCTGGTGACCACCTTGGAACCGGGAATGGCCCGCTGGAGGCCATTCACGATGATCTTGTCACCCGGCTTCAGGCCGGCTTCCACCACTCGCAGGCCGTTGGTCTGCAACTGGCCCAACGTGATGGTGTTCTGCGACACCACCGTGTCCGCACCCACGGTCAGCACATAGGCGCCCAGCTGGTTGGTGCCGAGGGCGGTCTCGCTCACCAGCACCGAGGGCAAGGCCTTGCCCAACGGCAAGCGCACGCGGGCGAACAGGCCCGGAAGCAGATCGTTGTTGGAATTGTCGAAGATGGCGCGGACGGTCAGGGTGCCCAGGTTCGGGTCCACCTGCGGCGCGATGTAGTCGAGATGTCCCTTGTGCGGGTAGCCGCTCTCGGTCTGCAGTCCGATCTCCACCGGAATGTCGCCGGCGCCCAGATTGCGGGATACCTCCATCATGGAGATGCCCACCTTGGCCATGGATTCCTTGATGCGCAGCACCTGCTGCTCGCTGAGCGAGAACCACACATAGAGCGGGTTCACCTCGACGATGGTCGCCAGCTTGGTCGGGCTGCCGTAGCCCACCAGCGCCCCGATGTCCTGGAGATGGGCGGTCACGACACCGTCGAACGGCGCGCGCACCTCGGTATAGCTCAGGTTGATCTGCGCCAGCACCAGGCTGGCCTGGGCGTTCTGCACGTCGGCGATGGCGCCATCGCGCTTGGCGCGGGCCTGATCGAGGGTGGCCTGAGAGGCGAAGTCCTGCTTGGCCAGCTGATTCTGCCGGTTGAACTCGGCTTCCGCCTGCACCTGCGAAGCCTGCTTGGCGGCGAGCGTCGCCTTGGCCTGATCGACGTCGGCCTTGTACTGGTCCTGTTCGATCACGAACAGCACGTCGCCCTTCTTCACCAGGGCGCCGTCCTTGTAATTGATGGCGGTGAGGAAGCCCTGGACGCGGGCGTTCAGGTCCACCGTGTTGATCGAGGCGGTGTTGCCGGTCAGATCCAGGTAGCGAACCACCGGCTGCTCAATCACCTGAGCGACGGTGACCGACGGCGGCGGGGGCGCAACATATTCGTTCTTTTCACCGCAGGCGGCGAGCGCGAGGGCCGCGAAAACCGGCCACAACAAACGCCCGGCGTGACCGTGGAACCCTTGCTGGCGGCCACTCGCAACCCGTGCCAAACCGGTCATACCCGTCCCCCGACGTCAAAGTCGCCGGATACTACGCACCGGCCGGAACCCTGTCCATGACCGCCCAGCCCCCGCCTGGCAAGGCCTTCGCGCCTGGAAATGATCCAATTCGGTGCGGGACGGGAGCAGGTGGACGGCGGCACAAGGCTACCGAAGCCAAGCTGGGCCACGGGAAAGTGCCGGTTCGGGGATTTCCGCGTCTTCATCTCATTGACAAGGCGGCGACCCGTTCATAAGTCTCCGCTTGGTGCATCGGGCAGATCAGCGCGGCGATTTTTTGGCCGGGTGTGGCCTTATCGCCGCAGCCAGTGCCTGGAATATCCCGTGGACTTGCTGACGCCGTATTGGGCGTCGATGAGGACGCGTTTCCCGGAGGATCCGGCGGCCGTCTCCGCCCTCCGCTGATTGAAGACGGCGACGGATAAGAGACGCGACTATGCTTGGTGGACTTGCCCGCAAGATTTTCGGCTCCGCGAATGATCGCCGGGTCCGCGGCTATCGGCCCACCGTCGAGGCGATCAACGCCTTGGAAGGTGAGGTCTCGGCTCTCACCGACGAACAGCTGCGCCACCGCACCGAAGAATTCCGCGCCCAGATCGCGGCCGGCAAGAGCCTGGATGATCTGCTGGTTCCCGCCTTTGCCACCGTCCGCGAGGCGGCCAAGCGCGTGCTCGGCCTGCGCCCGTTCGACACCCAGCTGATCGGCGGCATGGTGCTTCATGACGGCGGCATCGCCGAAATGAAGACCGGCGAAGGCAAGACCCTGGTGGGCACCCTGCCCGTCTATCTCAACGCGCTCGCCGGCAAGGGCGTGCATGTGGTGACGGTGAACGACTATCTGGCCAAGCGCGACGCCGAATGGATGGCGCGGGTCTACCGCTTCCTGGGCCTCACCACCGGCATCATCGTCCACGGCCTCGACGACGACCAGCGCCGCCAGGCCTATGAATGCGACGTCACCTACGCCACCAATAACGAGCTGGGCTTCGATTATCTGCGCGACAACATGAAATATGAGCGCGCCCAGATGGTGCAGCGCCCGCATTTCTACGCCATCGTCGACGAGGTGGACTCGATCCTGGTGGACGAAGCCCGCACTCCGCTGATCATCTCCGGCCCGCTGGACGATCGCTCGGACTTCTACAACACCATCGATAAATACATCCCGCGCCTCGACAAGACCGACTTCGACGTCGACGAGAAGCAGCGCTCGGTGGCCATGACCGAGGCCGGCATGGAGAAGATGGAGCAGATGCTCCAGGAAGCCGGGCTGCTGAAGACCGGCTCGCTCTATGACATCGAGAATGTCTCGGTGGTGCACCACGTCAACCAGGCGCTGCGGGCCCACTCGCTGTTCCAGCGCGACAAGGACTATATCGTCCGCAACGACGAAGTGGTCATCATCGACGAGTTCACCGGCCGCATGATGCCGGGCCGGCGCTATTCGGAAGGCCTGCACCAGGCCCTGGAAGCCAAGGAGCGGGTGACGGTCCAGCCGGAAAACCAGACGCTGGCCTCCATTACCTTCCAGAACTATTTCCGGCTCTATGAGAAGCTGGGCGGCATGACCGGCACCGCCGCCACCGAGGCGGAAGAGTTCTCCGACATCTACAAGCTGGACGTGGTGGAAATCCCCACCAACCGCAAGATCCAGCGCATCGACGACGATGACGAGGTCTATCGCTCCACCCGCGAGAAGTATGACGCCATCGTCAAGCTCATCGAGGAGTGCGCGGAACGCAACCAGCCGGTTCTGGTGGGCACCACCTCCATCGAGAAGTCCGAAATGCTGGCGGAGCGGCTCAAGCAGGCCGGCTTCAAGCAGAAGGACTATTCCGACCCCACCGCCTTCACCGGCCATGCGGGCGGCAAGAGCTTCGCGGTGCTGAATGCCCGCTATCATGAGCAGGAAGCCTATATCGTCTCCCAGGCCGGCGTGCCGGGCGCGGTAACCATCGCCACCAACATGGCCGGCCGCGGCACCGACATCCAGCTGGGCGGCAATGTGGACATGCGCATCGCCCAGGAACTGGCGGACATGCAGGAGGGGCCGGAGCGCACCGCCGCCGAAGCCCAGATCCGCGCCGATATTGAGGAGCTGAAGCAGAAGGCCCTCGCCGCCGGCGGCCTGTTCGTGCTCGGCACCGAGCGCCACGAGAGCCGGCGCATCGACAACCAGCTGCGCGGCCGCTCCGGCCGCCAGGGCGATCCCGGCCACTCGAAGTTCTTCCTGTCGCTGGAAGACGATCTGATGCGCATCTTCGGCTCGGACCGGCTGGAAGGCATGCTGCAGCGACTCGGCCTGAAGGAAGGCGAAGCCATCATCCATCCTTGGATCAACAAGGCTCTGGAGAAGGCGCAGCAGAAGGTCGAAGCGCGCAATTACGACATCCGCAAGAACCTGCTGAAGTATGACGATGTGCTCAACGACCAGCGTAAGGTGGTGTTCGAGCAGCGCGTCGAGCTGATGAATGACGATGACGTGGCCGAGACCGTCGAGGACATGCGCCACGACGTCATCACCGATCTGGTGGCCAAGTATATTCCGCCGAATGCCTATCCCGAGCAGTGGGATGTGAAGGGCCTGGACTTCGCCGTGCGCGATGTCCTCACCCTCGACCTGCCCATCGCCGACTGGGCCAAGGAGGACGGCATCGCCGGCCCGGAAGTCACCGAGCGGGTGATCCGCCGCGCCGACGAATGGATGGCCGCCAAGAGCGCCCAGTATGGGCCGGACCTGATGCGCTACGTGGAGAAGTCGATCCTGCTGCAGACGCTGGATCACCTCTGGCGCGAGCACATCGCCATGCTGGACCACCTGCGCCAGGTGGTGGGCCTGCGCGGCTATGGTCAGCGCGATCCGCTGCAGGAATACAAGTCCGAAGCCTTCCAGCTGTTCTCGGCCATGCTGGGTCGGCTGCGGGAGATCGTCACCGCCCAGCTCATGCGGGTGGAGATCGTCTCGACGCCGCAGCCGGCGGAGCTGCCGCCCATGGAGGCCCACCACATCGACGCCACCACCGGCGAGGATGAGATGGCCAGCCTGCCGGCGCCGACCCTGGTGACGGACCTGTCGATGGGCGGTGGCGAGGTGGCTCCGGCCAACCGCAACCCCAATGATCCCAGCACCTGGGGCAAGGTCGGCCGCAACGAGAACTGCCCCTGCGGCTCCGGCAAGAAATTCAAGCACTGCCACGGCCGCTTCGCCTGAGGCGAGCCGGACCGGGCAGCAGCCCTGATCACGCAAAAGGCCCGGGCGGATCCCTCCGCCCGGGCCTTTTGCGTTTCAGCGCCCCACCAAGGACGCCTCCCATATCAATGGGTTGGCGGGGTCAGCAGCGGGTTGTCCGCATCCGGCCGGTCGTGGAGATGGCAGGCAGCCCAATGGTCGCCGGGGGCCGCTTGCAACAGCGGTTCCTCGGTGCGGCAGCGCTCGAAGGCATAGGGGCAGCGGGTGTGGAAGCGGCAGCCCTTGGGCGGGTTGACCGGGCTTGGCACATCGCCGGTCAGGATGATCCGGTTGCGCGGGGCGCCCGGATCCGGCAGCGGCACGGCGGACAAAAGCGCCTTGGTGTAGGGGTGCCGTGGCTGCGCGAATAGCGCACGTTTATCGGCCACTTCCACTAACTTCCCCAGATACATCACCGCGACACGATGCGTCATGTGCTCAACAATGGCCAAATCGTGGCTGATGAACAGCAGCGCCAGCCCCAGCTCGCGCTGGATGTCCTGCAACAGGTTGACGATCTGCGCCTTCACCGACACGTCCAGCGCGGAGACCGCCTCGTCGCAGACGATCAGCTCCGGCTCCGCCGCCAGGGCGCGGGCGATGCAGATGCGCTGGCGCTGGCCGCCGGAGAACTGATGCGGAAACCGCCGCACCGCCTCCCGCGGCAGGCCGACCAGATCCATCAGCTTGCCGACCCGCGCGTCCACGTCCGCCGAGCTGCGGGCGAGGCCGAAGTTGCGCATGGGTTCGGCCAATATGTCCCGCACCTTCATGCGCGGGTTGAGGCTGGAGAACGGGTCCTGGAATACCACCTGCACCCGGCGGCGGAAGGCGTGGAGCATGTCTTTCGGGGCATCGTCCATGCGCTGGCCGTCCAACACCACCTGGCCGGAGGTGATGTCGAACAGGCGCAGCACGGCGCGCCCCACCGTGGACTTGCCGCAACCGCTCTCGCCCACCAGCGACAGAGTCTCCCCGCGCATGACCTGGAACGAGACGCCATCCACCGCATAGACGAAGGAGGGCTTGCCGCCGAACAGGCCGCCGGGGATGCGATAGTGCTTCTTGAGGTCGTTGACCTCCAGCAGGGGGCGGGTCATGCGGCAACCGCGTCCTTTTGAGCATAATGGCAGGCGACCATGTGGCGCTGGCCCTTCAGTTCCAGCGCCGGGGCATAGGTGCGGCACACATCGGTGGCGATGGCGCAGCGGCCGGCGAACACGCAGCCGATGATCGGCTTGGTCAGGCTCGGCACCTGGCCGGGGATCTCCGCCAGCCGCGTGCTCTCGCCCGAGAGCGAAGAGCCCAGCTTGGGCACCGCGCCCAGCAGGCCCTGGGTGTAGGGATGGCGCGGGCGGGCGAACAGCTCGCCCACGGCGGCCTCCTCCACCTTGCGGCCGGCGTACATGACCATGACCCGCTCGGCCACTTCCGCCACCACCCCCAGATCATGGGTGATGAGCACGATGGCCGCCCCCACCCGCTGCTTGAGATCGCGCATCAGATCGAGGATCTGGGCCTGGATGGTGACATCCAGCGCGGTGGTGGGCTCGTCGGCGATCAGCAACTTGGGATTGCAGGCCAGCGCGATGGCGATCATCACCCGCTGGCGCATGCCGCCGGACAATTGGTGCGGATATTCCCGCACCCGCCGCCCGGGCGCGGGAATGCCCACCAGGGTGAGCATCTCCACCGCTTTGTCTTCGGCGGCCTGGGCGTCGAGGCCCTGGTGCAGGCGCAGCGTCTCGCCGATCTGCCGGCCCACGGTCAGCACCGGATTGAGGCTGGTCATGGGTTCCTGGAAGATCATCGAGATGTCGTTGCCGCGAATGGCCCGCATCTCCTTCTCCGACAGCGCCAGCAGATCGCGGCCGTCGAAGCGGATCGAACCGCCGATCTTGCCCGGCGGCTCGGGGATGAGGCGCAGCAGCGACATGGAGGTCACCGACTTGCCGCAGCCGCTCTCGCCGACGATGGCCAGCGTCTCGCCCTCGTTGACCTGGAACGACACCCCATCCACCGCCCGGTTGACGCCGACGGGGGTGCGGAAATGAACCTGGAGGTTCTCGACTTCGAGCAAGGCCATGTCAGTGCCCCTTCGCCTGGCGCGGATCGAGCATGTCGCGCAGGCCGTCACCCAAGAGGTTCACCGCCAGCACGGTGACCGAGAGGAAGGCGGCCGGAAAGAACACGATGAACGGCTTGACCTGCCAGAGCGCCCGCCCCTCGGCCATGATGTTGCCCCAGGTGGGAATGTTGGGCGGCACGCCGGCGCCGATGAAGGAGAGGATGGCCTCCACGATCATGGCGCTGCCGCAGATATAGGTGGCCTGCACGGTCATGGGCGCCAGGGTATTGGGCAGGATGTGGCGCAGGATGATCATGGGCGTGCGGGTGCCGGCGGCCACCGCCCCGTCCACATAAGGCTGCTCGCGCAGCGACAGCACCACGCCGCGCACCAGCCGCGACACCCGCGGGATTTCGGCGACCGTGATAGCGAGGATGACGTTGCCGACGCTGCCGCGGGTGATGGCCATCAGCGAAATCGCCAGCAGGATGGGCGGGATGGACATGAGCGCGTCCATCATCCGCATGATGATGCTATCGGCCCAGCGCACATAGCCGGCCACCAGGCCGATGGCGAGCCCGCCCACCGAAGCGAAGAAGGCCACCGCAAACCCCACCAGCAGCGAGACGCGGGTGCCGTAGAGCACGCGGGAATAGATGTCCCGCCCCAGCATGTCGGTGCCGAACCAATAGAGTTCGGAGGGTGCGCGGGTGCGGCGGGCCGGAGCCAGGGCGCTGGGGTCCACGGTCCCCAGATAGGGCGCGAAGATCGCCACCAGGATCAGCACCAGCAGCAAAGCGCCGCCGATGGTGATGGTGGGGTAGCGGCGCAGGAAGCCGGTGACGCCGGTGCGGGGCTTCACCGCCTTGAGGATGTCCGGCAGGGCCGGCGCGATGGCGAAGCCCTCCGGCAGTGCCGGCCTCGGGTCTGGGGCAAGGCTCAATAGCGGATCCTCGGGTCAAGGAAGGTGTAGAGGATGTCGATCAGGAGATTGACCAGCACGTAGACGAAGCTGAACAGCAGCACGACGCCCTGGATCACCGGGAAGTCGCGGCGCAGGATGGCGTCCACCGTCAGCCGGCCAAGGCCGGGAATGGCGAACACGCTCTCGGTCACCACCGCGCCGCCGATCAGCAAGGCGATGCCGATGCCGATGACGGTGACGATGGGCACGGCGGCGTTCTTCAGGGCGTGCAGGAACAGCACGCTGCCCTGCCCCAGCCCCTTGGCCTTGGCGGTGCGCACATAATCCTGCGCCAGCACTTCCAGCATGCTGGCGCGGGTGATGCGGGCGATGAGGGCGATGTAGACGCAGCCCAGCGAAATGGCCGGCAGCACCAGATTGGCCAGCCACGGCCCCAGCCCCTGGGAGATGGGCGTATAGCCCTGCACCGGCAGCCAGGAGAGCTTGAGCGCGAACACATAGGCCAGCACATAGCCGATGACGAACACCGGCACCGAGAAGCCCAGCACCGCGAAGGTCATGATGCCACGATCAGTCCAGGTGCCGGCCTTCCACGCCGCCACCACGCCCATGGGCACGGAGACCACCACGGCGAAGATCAGGGTCAGCAGCATCAGCGACAAGGTCGGCTCGATCCGCTGCCCGATCATCTGGGTGACCGGCAGGTTGGTGAAGATCGAGGTGCCCAGGTCGCCGTGCAAGGTGCGCCAGCCCCATTCGCCGAACTGGACCAGGAACGGCCGGTCCAGCCCGAGAT
Organism: Azorhizobium sp. AG788; assembly: GCA_943369575.1. GTDB lineage: Bacteria > Pseudomonadota > Alphaproteobacteria > Rhizobiales > Xanthobacteraceae > Azorhizobium. Next base: position 9,712 of record CALRNP020000152.1, read on the forward strand.
TGGCGCGAATGCGGGCGATATCCGCTGGCGACGCCTGGTCGCCAGCGATGACAGCCGCCGGATCGCCGGGGGCGATGTAGAGCAGGCTGAAGACGAACAGCCCGACCATCGCCATGACGGGGATGGTCGAGAGCACGCGTCGGAGGATATAGCCGAACATGAGCGATTATGCCGATTTGGCCACTATGCCGATTTGGACACGCCCCAGAAGAACGGCAGCGGCCCCTTGGTGATGCCGGCGACATTCTTGCGCCACGCGGTATAGCCCAGGAAGAAGCCGGTCGGGGCATAGACCGCATCCTTCATGGCGGCGGCATTGAGCTTGCCCATGGCGACCTTCTCTTCCTCCACATTCTTGGCGTCGAACCAGGAGACCACGGCTTCTTCCACCGGCGGGCTGTCGGGCCAGCCGAACCACGCCTTGTCGCCATTGGCGCGGATGGCCGGGTAAGCGGCCGGGTTCAGGCAGTCGGCACCCGCGTGCCAGGTGTGGAACATGCTCCAGCCGCCCTGGGTGGGCGGGGTCTTCAGCGCGCGGCGGGCGCCCACCGTGCCCCAGTCGGTGGCGACGAAGTCCACATTCATGCCCAGCTGCTTCAGCAGGTCGATGGTCACGTCGCCCTGGGCCTTGGTGATGGGCTGGTCCTGCGCCACCACGCACACCACCGGCTCGTTATTGTAGCCGCTTTCCTTCAGCATCTTCTTGGCGGCTTCCAGGTTGCGCGTGCCCTTGAGCACCTCGCCACCCATCTCGGTGTAGAGCGTGGTGCCGGGGGTGAAGAAGCTCGGCAGGGTCTTCCACAAGCTCACGTCGTCGCCGACCACGGCGCGCATATAGTCCTCCTGGCTCATGGCCATGAGCACCGCCTGGCGCACCTTGGGATTATTGAACGGCGGCTGAATGTGGTTCATGCGGAACGAGCCGATGTTGCCCAGCGGATCGGCGATGTCGACCTTGAGGTTCTTGTTCTCCTTCAAGAGCGGCACCAGATCGCTGAGCGGCTGCTCCCACCAGTCCACTTCGCCATTCTGCAAGGCGCCGGCGGCGGTGGCGGGATCGGGCATCACCACCCATTCGATGCGGTCCACCAGCATCTTCTTGCCGCCGGCCAGCCAGGACGGGGCCTCCGAGCGCGGCACATAATCGGCGAAGCGCTCGAACACCGCCTTGGCGCCGGGCACCCATTCGCTCTTGACGAACTTGTTGGGGCCGGAGCCCACATATTCGGTGATCTGCTTGAACGGATCAGTCTGGGCGATGCGCTCGGGCATGATGAAGGCGATGGGGGCATTGGTCTTGCCCAGCGCCAGCTTCATCTTCGGGAACGGCTTGGAGAGCACCCAGCGGAAGGTGGTGTCGTCCACCGCCACCAGTTCCTTCTGGGTGGCCTTGAGCATCAGGCCCATGGGATCGCGGGCCGACCAGCGGGTGAGGCTGGCCACCACATCCTTGGCCAGCACCTTCTCGCCGTCATGGAACTTGAGGCCGGGGCGCAGCTTGAAGGTCCAGGTCAGGCCGTCAGCCGACACCTCCTCGGACTCCACCATCTGGCGCTGCGGCACCTGGTTGGCGTCCAGGCCATAGAGCGTATCCCAGACCAGCGCCGAGGCGTTGCGCACCACATATTGGGTGCCCCAGATGGGATCGAAATTGGCGAGGTTCGCCTGGGGAACGAAACGCAATGTCTTGGCGGCGGCGCCCTGGGCGAGCGCGGGCATGGCCAGCCCACCGCTCATGGCCAGAGACCCGGCACCGGCCACACCCTTGATGAATGTCCTGCGGTCCATGTTATTCCCCTCGATTGCCTGATCTTTGACCAGTCTGGTTGGTGTCGCCTTGTTCTTCGGCGTATTGCCCGCCCCCGCGGACGGGAGGGGTGGATCGGTTCAAGGCCAGCGGCGCAACTGCTGCCTTCAGGCCCGCCCTTGGCACGCAAATGCCATGCCATGCACTTTCACAAGCGCGCGCGCCGGGCGGGGGATGGCGTGATCAGACCGCGCTTTTCTTGAAGCGCTGCGACCGCTTGGGGTGCCACCACTTGCCGGCGATCACCACGCCTTCAGAGGCGATCTTGCGGTCGCCGATCAGGTGTTCGCCGACGGTGTCCACATAGTCGAACCGGCCTTCGCGCACCTTCAGGATGGTGGCGTCGCCGGCACTGCCGGGCTTGAGCGAACCCAGTTCCGGGCGCTTCAGCGCCATGGCGGCGTTCACCGTCGAGCGGGCGATGATCTCCTGAAGCGGCATGCCCAGCATCAGGAATTTGGACATGGTGGTGACCTGGTCGAACGCCGGCCCCTCGATGCACAGGGCATGCACGTCGGAGGAGATGGTGTCGGGCGGGAAGCCGTTGGCCAGCATGGCGCGGGCGGTCTTGAAGGCGAACGAGCCCTTGCCGTGGCCGATGTCGAAGATCACCCCGCGCTCGCGAGCGCGCAGCACCGCCGGCTTCACCGTGCCCTGGGCGGTGGCGGGGGAATTGGGGAAGGGGCGGAAGCAATGGGTGAGCACGTCGCCCATGCGCAGGCGGTCCACCACCTCCTCATAGCTCGGCGGCGGATGGTCGATATGGGCCATCAGCGGCAGGCCGGTTTCCTCGGCCACCTGGAGCGCGATATCCAGCGGCGCGGTGCCGGAGGTGCCGGAAGCATGGGCGCCGACGCGGACCTTGATGCCCACGATCACGTCGCGATTGGCGTCGGCCACCGCCACCGCGTCGATGGGATTCATCATCCGCATCTCTTCGCTCTCGCCCACCATGACCCGCTTGCCGAAGCCATAGATGCCGGCGTGGGAGACATGCAGATAGGCCAGGATGCGCACCTGGCTGGGCTCGATCACATGCTTGCGGAAGCCGGCGAAATTGCCCGGCCCGGCGCTGCCGGTATCCACCGCCGTGGTGACGCCGGAGAGCTTGCAGAAGTCTTCGGCATCGATGCCCAAAGAGGTGCCGCCCCAATAGACATGGGTGTGCAGATCGATGAGGCCGGGCGAGACGATATAGCCGGACACGTCGCGCACATCGGTGCTGGCGTCGGCTTTGAGGTTTTTGCCGACCTTGGCCACCTTGCCGTCGGAAAAGCCGACGTCGGCGATGCCGTCCAACTTTTGCGAGGGGTCGATGACGTGACCACCGCGCAGGATGAGATCAAAAGCCATGGATCATGCGTCTCCAGAGACGAAAAGGCGTCAGGTGCAAAGGAAAGGTCAGTCGGGCGGGATGGCGCCGGCGCGGGCGGTGATCAGCCCGTATTGGTCGGGCTGGCGATGGCGGGCGAAATTGAAGGTGGTCTCCTTGTAGGAGGCGCACAGATCCAGATCGCAGCGGGCGATCACCAGTTCGTCGTCCTGGGTCAGCGCCTGGGCGACGATCTGGCCGGTGGGGGCGATGATGGCCGAGGCGCCGATCATCTCGCAGCCCTCCTCCACCCCGCATTTGGCGGCGCCCACCACCCATGTGCCGTTTTGATAGGCACCGGCCTGCATGGAGAGGTGGTTGTGGAACTCGGACAGCCGGTCATGCTCCGGCGCCGGCGGGTTATGGCGCGGGGTGTTGTAGCCGATCAGCACCATCTCCACGCCCTGGAGGCCCATCACCCGATAGGTCTCCGGCCAGCGGCGGTCGTTGCAGATGGCCATGCCCAGCACGCCGCCCATGGAGCGGGTCACCGGCCAGTTGAGATTGCCCACCTCGAAATAGCGCTTCTCCAGATGCTGGAACGCGCGCCAGGGCTCGTGCTCGGCATGGCCGGGCAGATGGATCTTGCGATATTTCAGAACAATGGCGCCGGTCTTGTCCACCAGGATGGAGGTGTTGAAATGGCGCAGGCGCCCCTCCTCCTCCACCCGTTCGGCAAAGCCCAAATAGAAGCCGATACCCAACTGCTTGGCGAGATCGAACAGCGGTTGCGTCTCGGCGCCGGGCATGGACCGCTCGAAGAAGCTGTCGATCTCGGCCGGGTCTTCCATGAACCAGCGCGGAAAGAAGGTGGTGAGCGCCAGTTCGGGAAACACCACCAGATCGCAGCCATGGCCGCTCGCCTGACGCAACAGCGCGCACATGCGGGCCACCGCATCGGCGCGGCTGTGGTTGCGCTGGATCGGCCCCAGCTGCGCGGCGGCAACCGTCAGGATGCGCGGCACAGGAACGATCCGCAAAACCGGAAAAAGCGCATCTGAATGCCCCCAAGCCGGCAGTTCCCAAATGGGAACCGCCCCCTTCAGTCAGCAAACTTCATGCCAAAATGCCGGATGTGTTCCGGTGGTATTCCAATTGGATCGCTAGCTCAGGAAACGCGCGGTTGGCGTCGGCGCGGGGGCCTCCCATGGCGAACAGCGGGGCCGGCGGCTCTGCCCATCTTTTGAGCGAAGTGCCAGGAACCCGATGGTGCAGGAGCAGGCATCGTCCGTCAAAGGGATTCGTCGCAGGCCGACGTGGCAGAGGCGCCGCGGCCCCGCCGTCGGCTAAGAGCGGCGCTTTAGGCGCTCCGCCACCGCCGCCACCGGGGCCGCCCAGGCATTGGGCGCCGGCTGGCGGAACAGCTCAACGCTGGGATACCAGGGGCTATCGCTGCGCTCGCGCAGCCAGCGCCAATCGGGCGCGAACGGCAGCAGCACC
>CALRNP020000153.1:0-14111 GCA_943369575.1 Azorhizobium sp. AG788
CCCTCGCGCGATACGCCGACCGGGCCGGAGCACGGCTATATCGCCGACATCCAGGTGCTGCTGGATCAGTTCGTGGCCAAGGGCTATGCGGTGGTCGCCACCGATTATCAGGGCCTCGGCGTCGCCGGCTTCCATCCCTTCCTCCAGGGCGTGCCCAACGGCAAGAATGCCCTCGACATGCTGCGCGCGGCGCGGGAACTGGAGCCGGAGATCGGCACCAAATATGCGGTGATGGGCCATTCCCAGGGCGGACAGGCGGACCTGTTCACGGCGGCGGAAGGGCCGACCTACGCGCCGGAGTTCCAACTGGTGGGCAATGTGGCCATGGCCCCCGGCACCCATATTGCCGAGCGGTTTGCGGTGGTGCGGGCCTCCGACAAGGTGGAACTGGCGCTGCCTTATGTCCTCTATGTGCTGCACTCCTACAGCACCACCGACAAAGCCATCGACCTGGGCCGCATCCTCACCGCCAAGGCCCAGCCGCATCTGGCCGAGCTTCAGAACGGCTGCATGACCAAGGCGCTGACCGACAGCTATTGGGCCGATGCCATTGCCAAGGACCAGTTCCTGCCCAATCCGGACCTGACCGCCTTCCTCAAGATGGCGGCGCAGAACGAGCCGGGCAGCTTGTCCATTTCGGTGCCGAGCCTGGTCATGCAGGGCATGGCGGACACCACCGTGCGCCCGCAGGACACCGATGCCTCGGTGCGCGACCTGTGCGCCAAGGGCAATGTGGTGGAATACAAGGCCTTCCCCGGCACCGACCATGACGGCGTCATGAAGGCCGGGGCCGGCGATGCCTTGACCTTCATCGCCGACCGCTTCGCCGGCAAGCCGGCGGCGGGCAATTGCGCGGCGCTGCCGAAGGCGGGGCCCTGAGCGTTGCAAAGTCTAGGGCTGCCCTATTCGTTCGTCATGCCCGGGCTCGTCCCGGGCATCTACGCCGAGCCGATCGTGCGAGCCCTTGAAGCGGGAGGACAAGCCTCGCCGCGTGGATGGCCGGAAGTCGGCTTTTGCCGACTTCCGCAGGCGCAGGCCAAAGTCGGAAACATCCGACTTTGGGGACGAGCCCGGCCATGACGACCGACCGGGGAATAGCGACGCACGACTCGCTTCAGCGTGGCTGACACAGCAATCCGCCCGCCCTTTGCATGACCGCAGGGGCGTGTGTTTCTCTCACTGTGTGCGCGCCCTCATCGGCCTCCAGCCGGCCCGCTCGCGGATTTGCAGAATTCCGCTGGCCGGTGCGCGGTCAGCCTCGCACCGGCTCCACCCTTTACCTGCCGCGCGCGGCGGCCTAGATGAGGCCCCTTCAACAACAGCCTACCTGCGGGGTGCGCAGGAGTGGGCAGGAGAAGAAGATATGCTGACCTTGACCTTTCCCGATGGCGCGCAGCGCGAGTATGCCCCCGGCACCAGCGGTGCCGACGTCGCAGCCGGCATCTCCAAGTCGTTGCTCAAGAAGGCGGTGGCGGTGACCCTCGACGGGACGCTGACCGACCTGTCCGAGCCGATCACCCAGAATGCCCGCATCGAGATCGTCACCCGCGACCAGGATCGCGCGCTGGAACTGATCCGCCATGACGCCGCCCATGTGCTGGCGGAGGCGGTGCAGGAGCTGTTTCCCGGCACCCAGGTGACCATCGGCCCGGTGATTGAGAACGGCTTCTATTACGATTTCGCCCGCAACGAGCCCTTCACCACCGACGATCTGCCCAAGATCGAGGCCAAAATGAAGGAGATCATCGCCCGCGATAAGCCCTTCACCAAGGAGGTGTGGTCGCGCGAGGAAGCCAAGCGGGTGTTCCGCGACAAGGGCGAGGCGTTCAAGGTCGAATTGGTGGACGCCATCCCCGAAGGCCAGGATCTCAAGATCTACAAGCAGGGCGAGTGGTTCGACCTCTGCCGTGGCCCGCATCTGCCCTCCACCGGCAAGATCGGCACCGCCTTCAAGCTGATGAAGGTGGCCGGCGCCTATTGGCGCGGCGACAGCAACAACCCCATGCTGACCCGCATCTACGGCACCGCCTGGCACGATCAGGCCGAGCTGGATGCCTATCTCCACCGCCTGGAAGAAGCCGAAAAGCGCGACCATCGCCGGCTCGGCCGGGAGATGGACCTGTTCCACTTTCAGGAGGAGGGGCCGGGCACGGTGTTCTGGCATCCCAAGGGCTGGACGCTGTTCCAGGAACTGGTGGCCTATATGCGCCGCCGCCTGAAGACCACCTATGACGAGGTCAACGCCCCGCAGGTGCTGGACAAGTCGCTGTGGGAGATTTCCGGCCACTGGGGCTGGTACAAGGACAACATGTTCAAGGTGCAGTCCGCCGGCGACGACATTGACGACAATGATCGCGTCTATGCGCTCAAGCCCATGAACTGCCCCGGCCATGTGCAGATCTTCAAGCATGGCCTGAAGTCTTATCGTGACCTGCCCCTGCGCATGGCGGAATTCGGCGTGGTGCATCGCTATGAGCCGTCGGGTGCCTTGCATGGCCTGATGCGCGTGCGCGGCTTTACCCAGGACGACGCCCACATCTTCTGCACCGAGGAGCAGATGGCGGCGGAGTGCCTGAAGATCAACGATCTGATCCTCTCCACTTATGCCGACTTCGGCTTCGACGAGGTGATCGTGAAACTCTCCACCCGACCGGAAAAGCGGGTGGGCTCGGACGCGGTGTGGGACCATGCCGAAGCGGTGATGAGCCGGGTGCTGGAGCAGATTGCCGAACAGTCCGGCGGCAAGATCAAGACCGGCATCCTGCCGGGCGAGGGCGCCTTCTACGGGCCGAAGTTCGAATACACCTTGTCCGATGCCATCGGCCGGGAATGGCAGTGCGGCACCACCCAGGTGGACTTCAACCTGCCGGAGCGCTTCGGCGCCTTCTATGTGGATGCCGACGGCCAGAAGAAGACCCCGGTGATGATCCATCGCGCCATCTGCGGCTCCATGGAACGCTTCACCGGCATTCTGATCGAGCATTTCGCAGGCCACTTCCCGCTGTGGCTGGCGCCGACCCAGGTGGTGATCGCCACCATCACCCAGGACGGCGACGAGTATGCCCGCGAGGTGCTGGAGGCGACCCACGCCCTCGACCTGCGGGCCGAAGCCGATCTGCGCAACGAGAAGATCAACTACAAGGTCCGCGAGCATTCGCTGGCCAAGGTGCCGGTGCTGCTGGTGGTGGGCCGCAAGGAAGCGGCCGAGCGCACGGTGTCCATCCGCCGCCTCGGCAGCCAGGAGCAGGTCTCCATGCCCCTGGATGCGGCGCTGGCCCTGCTGGCCGGCGAGGCCGTGCCGCCCGACGCGCAGCGCCGGGCGAAACTCAAAAGCGCCGCCTGAGCGAGCGAAATCCCCTGCGGGCGTGCGGCGGGCCATGGCTCGTCGCACGTCCGCGGCTGGAAGACGGGTCGCCGCCCAAACAGGGCGTCGATCCGCCGGCAATGTGGACAAAGGGTGGCGATTTCCTGCCCCTTCCTCCACGCGCATCGCGTGAGCGGTGACGTTTCGTTAACGTCTGCCGAGATTTGGCCCGTGCACAGCGGGTCTGTGAGGATCGGCAGTGATCGCCCCGCCCACTGGCCCGGCCGGTGGCGAACACGGGGACGGGTGCCGGCCACGGTTGGGCGGCATTCTACCGATAGGGGAGGGGGGCCCCTGCCTGAGCGTGCCGTGCCGGGGGGAGACGGCGCGCTCAGGTTCTCCCGGCGACCACGCTTACCGGCGACCACGCTTACCTGCGGCCGCGCGGCGCGGTGTCCGGCGGCTACTTGCGCACCACTTCCACTTCTCGATCCTTGCCGGCTTCCACCTTGAAGTCGCGGCTGACCACCTTGCCGTCATTGCGGGCGATGGCGACATAGTCGCCCTCGGTCAGCACGAAGGTCGGGAAGGCGCCGATGGATTCCTTGATGGTGTCGCCGCCCGGGGTGATGACCGACCATTGGGTATTGGCCTGCGCCTCGCCGCCGGGCTCCTTCACCAGCTTCAGCATGATCTGCGCCGCCCGGTGATGGACGGTGGCGTCAGTGAGCTTGCCCGCCTGCACGCTCACGTCGGCGCGCACCACCGCATTGGCGTCGCCATAGGTGGAGACCACGTGATAGGTGCCCTCCGGCAACTGGATCACTTCATTGGCCAGCGCCCCACGGTAATAAGGCTGGGTGGAGGTGCGGCCCTGGAGGAACGAGCCCTCGAAGATATCGAAGGACACCTTCTGGTTGGTGATGGCCTTGTTGTCCACGTCCGCCTGCAGCCGCAGCCCGCCGGCGGGCAGCAGGATCGCCTCGCGCCGCGAGGTGGCGCCCAGCACCACCCGCTGCGCCTGGGTGGCGAAGCCGTAGGTCACATGGACGATGTAGCCGCCGGGATTGAGGAAGAACACCGGCGCCGCATCGGTGCTTTCCGCCACCAGCGGGAAGGCGCCGGAGGCTTCCGGCGTGTCGGCGAACACCCGCCAGGTCAAGGCGCGCGGTATGGGGGCGCCGTCCGGGCCGAACTTGGCGAACACGCCCAGCGTGGTCTTGCCGGCCGGCGCCTGCGGCAGCACGGCATGGGGTTCGCGACCTTGGGGTTGCGCGCCGGCGGGCGGGGCGGCCGCGGTGCGGCTGGAGGGCGCCAGGGGCGCCGGCAGCACGAAGCCGGGCGCGGCTTGGCTGGGGTTGCTCGGCCCGGCGAAGGGCAGCGGCGTGCTCTGCGCCCGCGCGCCGCCGACCGCCAGCCCCAGCAGGACAAAGGCGAGCGCGGCGGCCCGCAGCGGGGCTGAGGCGTGAACGCGAAGGGGGCGGGCCCGCGAGCCGGGGGCCGCGCGATGGGAGCGGTACATGGCACTCACGTGCCCTGAAATCCTGTCGGATTCAAGTCACGCTCCCGCCTGGGCTGGGGCGCTCTTTCGGCGGGGCGGGGCGCTGTGATAGATCAGCAGCCCGGCGTGCGCGGCCTCAGGGCTTCGATCCACAGCGCCAGCCTTACGATCGCTCAAGGGATTTTGATGATGCCGGATGCCCTCGACCTGCTGCGGACCCGCCGTTCTTCCCGGGTCATCGATCTCGTGGCGCCGGGGCCGTCGGCGGCGGAACTGGACACCATTCTCACCATCGCCGCGCGGGTGCCCGATCACGGCAAGCTGGCGCCGTGGCGGTTCGTGGTGTTCGAAGGCGAGGGGCGGGGGCGGGCCGGGGCGGCCTTGGCCGACGTGTTCGCCGCCGCCCATCCCGATGCGGACGAGCGCCGGCTCGCCGACGAGCGCAACCGCTTCGCCCGCGCCCCCCTGGTGGTGGCGGTGGTCTCGCGGGCCGCGACCCATGTGAAGATCCCCGAATGGGAGCAGCTCTTGTCCGGCGCCGCCGTGGCGCAGAACCTGCTGCTGGCGGCCATGGCCCTGGGCTATGGCGCCACCTGGCTCACCGAATGGCCGGCCTATGATGCCGCCGCCCGCGCCGCTCTGGGCCTGGAGGCGCACGAGCGCATCATCGGCTTCATCTATGTGGGCACCGCCACCCAGCAATTGGAAGACCGCCCGCGTCCGGCGCTCGCCGAGGTGGTGACGCGCTTCTGAGGACGAGCAAGGGCGTTCCGGCTCAGGACGCCTTGGCCGCCGGCGGGACCGAAAGCCCCGCCGGCGTGCCGACGCACGGCAGGCCCCGTTCCACCGGCGCATAGACCACCAGGTCCGGCTTGAAGCGGTCGATGACGCCCCAGTCGAACCGGCAGTTGCGGTGGTGGGTCCAGGCGAAGGCGCTGGAGCGGGCCGCCAGCAGGCCGGGCCAGAAATGCTGCGAGAACGAATCCCCGATGATCAGGATGCGCGGCCCGGCATGGCCGGTCTCGAACGCATAGGATTCGAACGGGTCTCCCGGCGCTGCGGGCGGGAACAGGCCGGCGATGGGCTTGAGGTTGGCGGGCGGGAGCATCGGCCCCTTGGCAGCAAAGTCGGTATCGCCGGTGGCGCTGCTTTCGCCCAGATAGCGGGCGAGATCGCCGGTTTCCTTGGGGACGGGGCCGCCGAGGGCCTCGGCCGGATCCACCTGGAGATCGTCGCGGCCCACCGCCCGCATGGCGGCATTGAAGCCCAGCAAAGCCCCGCGGGAATTCCAATGGGTATCGGTCTTCTGATAGACCGGCCCGGCGGCGCGGGCGTCCTGCAGGATCGGGCGCAGATCCACGAATGAGGTGCCGTGGGCAGTCAGCGTCTTGGCGGCGAAGTCATATTCCGTGGGTCGGCGCTGCTCGGCCTGGGCCCAATCCGGCATGCGGTCGGAGAGCACGGTCTGGGCATTGGGCGGTGAGATCACCCCGAAGCGGATGCCGGCCTTGTCCAGTTCCTGGCGCATGCGATCGGTGACGCGCACCAGCGTCTCCATCTGGCCGGTGCGGAACAGCCGGCCGAGCGACTGATCCAGCGCGCCCTCGCCGGTATAGAACAATTGCCCGTCCTGGCCGATCAGCACCGGGCGCTCGCGGGTGGATTTCATCGCCCGGCCATAGGCGGCATGGGCGGCCATGAACACGCCGCGCAGGCCGTAATTGTTGTTGATGTAAGGATCGAGCCGCTCGGTGGCCCGCTCCCACCAGGCCGGGGGCACCGCTTGTGCCGCGCGCAGAGGCGCCGGCAGGTCCGGCGTGAACAGGCCGATGGTCGGTAGCAGCAGCACGCCGACAAAGATCAGGCACCACCAGCGGCGATAGGCGAGCAGCAGCGGCATCGCATCAGAACCTGAAATAGAGGAACGGGCTGTAGGCCGCCGCGCCCACGGTGATGACGCACAAAATGTACAGCGCCAGCACCGCTGCACTGTCGCCCAAAGCATAGGCCTTGAGCCGGATGCGGTCCGCCACCAGCCCGCGCGGCGGCAGCGGCAGGCCGAACATGGCTAGCGGCCAGCCCAGGATCATCATGGTGATGGTCAAAGGCTGCAATGCCTGCAACAGGCCCGGCGAGAAGCTGCCGAAGCCGTTCAGCCCGGCAAGGCCGGCGAACAGGGCATAGGCCTGGTCGAGATCATTGGCGCGGAACCACACCCAGCCGGTGAGCACCACCAGCAAGGTATAGGCATTGGCCACCACGCGGGGCGCGCGGGCCAGCGCCCGGCCGAAGGCGGTGCGCTCCAGCACCAGGAAGGCGCCGTGATGGGCGCCCCAGATCACGAAGGTCCAACTGGCCCCATGCCACAGGCCGCACAGCAGGAAGACGGTCCACAGATTGAGCGCGGTGTGGATATGGCCGTGCCGGTTGCCGCCCAGCGGGATGTAGACATAGTCGCGGAACCAGCTAGACAGGCTCATGTGCCAGCGGCGCCAGAAATCGGTGATGGAGCGCGACCCGTAGGGGGTGCGGAAGTTGCGCGGAAACTTCAGCCCCATGGCCAAAGCCAGGCCGATGGCCATGTTGGAATAGCCGCCGAAGTCGAAATAGATCTGCAGCGCATAGGCCAGCACGCCGATCCAGGCGGCCCAGAAGCCGGGCGCTGCGGTCTGGTCGAACACCACCGCCGCCAGCGGCGCCACTTCGTCGGCGATCAGCACCTTCCAGGACAGGCCGATGACGAAGATGCGCAGGCCCGCCGAGATGCGGCCCGCCGTGGTGCGCCGTTCGCGGATGCGGTGGGCGATGGTGGAATAGCGCACGATCGGCCCCGCCACCAATTGCGGGAACATGGTGATGTAGACCGCGATCTCCTCCAGCCGCCGGTTGGCGCGCACCCGCCGCCGGTAGACGTCCACCAGATAGGAGATGGCGTGGAAGGTGAAGAAGGAGATGCCCAAGGGCAGCGGCAGATGCGCCACCGGCACCGCCAGCCCCAGCGGGGTCAGCAGGACATTGAGATTCTCGGCCAGGAAGCCGGCGTATTTGAACACCACCAGCCCGGCGATGTTGATGGCGATCGCCAGCCCCAGCGCCCGCAGCCGCCAGCGGGGCGAGCGGGCATCGATGAACAGCGCCAGGGCGTAATTGCCCACCATGGACACGCCGAGGATCAGCAGGTTCGCCAGCCCGCCCCAGGCATAGAAGACGAGAGAGAATGCGAGCAGCACAAAGTTTTTCGCGCGCACGGTCGGCGTCGCGAAATAGCAGATCATGAATGCCGGCAGGAAATAATAAAGGAACGTGACCGAAGAAAAGATCATTATTCGTTCATTTGCTCTGGTCGCGCATGGCGCTCAATAGATGAATTGTTCGCGCAGGATGCGCTCGTCGAGGCCATGGTCGGGGTCGAACAGCATGTCGATGGATGACGTATTGTCCAGACGGGCCGAGACTTCCACGATGTCACGCACTTCCTGATGGTCGGCCACCGCGCTCACCGGCCGCTTGTCCGCCTCCAGCACCGTGACGTGGATGGTGGCCCGGTCCGGGATCAGGGCGCCGCGCCAGCGACGGGGGCGGAACGGCGAGATGGGGGTCAGCGCCAGCAAGGCGGTGCCCAGCGGCATGATCGGGCCATGGGCGGAGAGGTTGTAGGCGGTGGAGCCCGCCGGCGTCGCCACCAGCATGCCGTCGCAGATCAACTCTTCCAGCCGCACCTTGCCGTCGATGGAGATGCGCAGCTTGGCCGCCTGATAGGTCTGGCGCAGCAGCGAGACCTCGTTGATGGCCGGCGCCGTGAAGCGCTCGCCATGGGCGTCCACCGCCTCCATCATCAAAGGATGGATCACCACGTGGCTCGCCGCGGCGATGCGATCGCGCAAATCATCCTCGCGGAAAGTGTTCATGAGAAACCCCACCGAGCCGCGGTGCATGCCGTAGATCGGCACGCCGCGATCGCGGAAGCGGTGCAGGGTCTGGAGCATCAGGCCGTCGCCGCCGAGGGCGACGATGACGTCGGCGGCATCCTCATCCACGGCGCCATAGCGCTGGATCAGCCGGCCGCGCGCGGCTTCCGCCTCGCTGGTCTGGCTGGCGACGAAGGCGATCTTCTCGACACGTCGCGGGCTGTCACTCATGTGGGCTGTCACTCATGACGGTCGCGCGGGGCGGCCCCTTGCTCAGCGGCGCCGAGGCGCGCCACCACTTTCGTCTATCGGGCGGGGCGGCGATTGTCGAGGCGGCCCGGCGGCGCGGGGGGTCACGAGCCGGTCATGGAGACAGCGGCGCGGCGCTGGGGCACTCTGCCGGCGCCCGCCCTGTTCCGGACAGCCCCATGGACTTGAAACTCGTCTACGCCACCTATCCCAGCCTCGCCCTCGCCGAGGCCGCTGCCCGGCACCTGGTGGAGGCCCGGCTGGTGGCCTGCGGCAACATCCTGCCCGCCATGGTTTCCATTTATCGCTGGGAAGGCCAGGTGGAGCGGGCCGAGGAGGTGGTGCTGCTGCTGAAAACCACGGCGGCGCTGGCGCCGCAGGTGGTGGAGGCGGTGCGCGCCGGCCATCCCTATGAGGTGCCGGCGGTGTTCATCCTGCCGGTGGACGGCACCCATCCCGCATTCCTGGAATGGGTCGGCGCGGAGACGACGCCCCGCGCCTGAACCCGTTCAGTCGATCCGCATCCAGGGCACCGGCACGAAACGGTAGCCGTCGCCGTCCGCTTCCAGATGCGCGGCACCGGGGAAGGGATAATGGAAGCCGGCCACCAGGATCCGCTCGGCTGCCACATGGGCGAGCATGCGGCGGCGGCTGGCCTCGGCCTGTTCCGGGTCCATGTCATAGATGACGTGCCAGCCCGGATTGCGGGCGAACAGGAACGGGGTGTTGGTCAGGTCGGACTGGATGAACAACCGCTCCTTGCCGGATTCCAGCATGAACGAGGTATGGCCCGGCGTGTGACCCGGCGTGCCGATGGCGGTGAGGCCGGGGGCGATCTCCTGCTCCCAATTGAAACGGAACACCCGCTCGGCCACCGCATCGAACACCCGGCTCACATTGGCGAAGGCCGGCTTCTGGCCCTCGGGCGCGTGGCTGGCATGGTTGGCGTTGGTCCAGAACGACCATTCGTGCTCCGGCACCAGAATTTCGGCATTGGGGAAGGCGGCGGTGCCGTCGGGGCCGAGCAGGCCGTTGATGTGATCGCCGTGGAAGTGGGAGATCACCACCGTGTCGATGGTCTCCGGCGCGATGCCGATGGCCGGCAGCGTCGCCTGGAGCCGGCCGATGGGGCTGGGCTCCGGCTGCGGGCCGTAGCCGGTATCCACCAGGATCCGCCGGCCGGCGATCTCCAGCAGCAGCGGATTGAAATAGATGGTCAGCTGGTCTTCCGGGAGGAAGGCGGCCTTGAGCGCCGCATTCACCTCGTCCCGCGAGGCATTGCGCACCAGGCCGTCCGGCAGCGGAAAGGAGCGCACGCCGTCGGGAATGGCGGTCACCGTCACCTCGCCCACGGCGTAGCGGTAAGCGGTAGGCGCGAGGGCGGGAAGAGAGCTGGTCATGGGTTCCGGTCCTGCGTCCTGGGCGGGCAAAGGTTGGCGGGCCGCCAGGGGGCGGCGCCTGCGCGAGCCCGCCGTTTATCCGACCTTAGCGGGCGGGGCTATCACAGGCATGTGAGCCCATAAAAAAACTGCCCGCGGGTGACGCGGGCAGTTCTGTACTTTCTCGTTGGAAAGGCGGTCAGCGCACCGGCGGGGCGTACTGGATGCCGCCGGCGCTCCACAGCTGGTTGACCCCGCGCGGGATCGCCAGCTTGGAGCCGGCGCCGATGTTGCGCTCGAACACCTCGCCATAATTGCCCACGGCGCGGATGATCCGCACCGCGAAATCCTTGGTCAGGCCGAGCGAGGTGCCGTAGTCGCCCTCATTGCCCACCAGGCGCTTCACGTCGGGCTTGTCCGACTTCAGCGCATCCGGCAGCGAGAGCGAGGACACGCCCAGTTCCTCGCCGTTCAGCATGACGAAGTGGGTCCACTTCACCACATTGAACCATTCATCGTCGCCCTGGCGCACCACCGGGCCGAGCGGCTCCTTGGTGATGACGTCCGGCAGCACGATATGGTCCGCGGGCTTGGCCATGCCGGTGCGCAGCGCATAGAGCTGCGACACGTCGGTGGTGAGGGTGTCGCAGCGGCCATCCTCATAGGCCTTGACCAAGTCCTGAACGGTCGGGAGCGTGACCAGCTCGACCTTCATGTTGTTGGCCTTGAAATAGTCGGTGGCGTAGCTCGCCGCCGTGGTGCCGGTCTGCACGCACACCTTGGCGCCATCCAGTTCCAGCGCCGAGGTCAGGTTGCGGGCGCCGCGCAGCATGAAGCCCTGGCCGTCATAATAAGTGATCGGCCCGAACAGCAGCTTGTAGGTGGTCTCGCGCTCCAGGGTCCAGGTGGAGTTGCGCGAGAGGATGTCCACCTTGCCGCTCTGCAGGCCGGTGAAGCGCTCTTCCGCGTTCAGCGGCACGTAAGTGACTTTCTCCGGGTCATTGAAGACGGCTGCGGCGACGGCGCGGCAGAAGTCGACGTCGAAGCCGGCCCACTTGCCGCCCGCATTGGACGAGAAGCCAGGAATGCCGTTGCTGACGCCGCAGTTCAGCGTGCCGCGATCCTTGACCGCCTTGAGGGTCTGGGCATCGGCGCCCTGGGTGCCGAGGACCAGCATGGCTCCCGCCAGGAGGGCCCACATGCTTTTGCTGCTAACGCGTGCCGTCATGGGAAGTGCCCCGGAGAGGAAGGAGATGGCGCCGGTCACAGGGTGACGGCCTGGCGGATGATGACCTTGGTGCCCACAGGCACGCGGTTATACAGGTCGATGACGTCGCTGTTCACCAAGCGGAAGCAGCCGGAGGAGATGGCGTAGCCGATGGTGTCGGGCTGGTTGGTGCCGTGGATGCGGTAGACCGTGCCGCCCAGATAGAGCGCGCGGGCGCCCATGGGATTGCCGGGGCCGCCGGCCATGAAGCGCGGCAGATAGGGCTGGCGCTGGATCATCTCGGCGGGCGGGGTCCAGTCCGGCCATTCCGACTTGCGGGTGACCTTCTCCAGCCCCTGCCACTGGAAGCCGTCGCGGCCGACGCCGATGCCGTAGCGCAGGGCGCGGTTGTTGCCTTCCACCAGATAGAGATAGCGATCCGAGGTGGAGATGATGATGGTGCCGGGCGCCTCGGTGGTGCGGAAATAGACCGGCTGGCGGCGATAGGCCGGATCCAGCTGGGCTTCGTCTTCCGGCGTCGGCACCAGGCCGGGCTGGTCGCCGATGTCGAGGGTGGCGCCGGGGGTGCCGCGCGGGGGAACCGGGCTGCCGGGAACGGAAGCGTTGGGAACCGGCGGGCGGGTGCCGAAGGACTGGGCCATGGTGGCGCCGCCAAGTGCCATCGTGCCCATCTGCAGCACCGCTGCCAGCGCGATAATCCTGAATGTCGATGTCATGATGCCAAGCTCCTTCTCCGCCCCCGCGGAACGTGGCAGGAGTCTAACGGAACATGGTTAACATCCCACGACCTTGCCGGGCTTGGTCGCACGACGCGCCTGTTCCGCGTTCCCCCTCCAGCGTCCTTGGATACGTGGTCCGGTGGGACGCACGTACCGATTCTCGGATAGCCGAGCGGAAGGCGCAGGAAAAGCAAAAAAGAGGGACCGCGGCCAGCGCGCCTCGCTCAGGGGCAGGTATATGCGGCGTTACCCGCACGCTGGCTGCACCAGGGGGCGGGCGTGACCGTGGGGGCGATCAGCAGCCGGCGAACCGGGCGATGAGCGCCACCAATTGCGCCTGGCGTTCGGTTCCGGTCTTGGCCAGAACCCGCTTCACCTGAGTGCGCAGGGTGCCCTTGGTGGAGCCGAACTGCTGGGACAATTCCTCCACCGACAGGCCGTCCGCCAGTCCCTTGGCCACCCGCGCCTCCGCCGGGGTGAGGGAGAACAGGTCCATCAGCGTCTGCGGGCTCAAGGAGGCCCGGCTCTCGGAGGTGAGCATCAGCACGAATTTGCCCGGCGCGAAAATGTCGTTGGCGGCATCGGCGATGGGCACCAGATGCAGCAGATGCGGCTCCTGGCTGTCGAAGTCACGCGCCACCAGCGAGAGCGCCGCCGTCGCCTGCCGGGGCGGCGCCGAGAGGGCGCGGGCCAGCGTCGCGTCGGCCTTGGCGTCCAGCAGGGTGACGCGCGCGGTGCCGGGCTGGAACAAGCCGCCGCCTTTGGCGACGAATTGCGGGTTGGCGGCGCAGACATGGCCGCTCTGGGTCAGGATCGCCGCCGGGCGTTGCAGGGTCTCGAACACGCTCTGGAGCTTTTCGGCGCGATTGGCCCCCAGCGTCGCGGCGATCATCACCGCGCGGGTGAGATGCGGCCGCAGGCGGTTGAGGTAGCGGATATGGTCCGGGCTGACCGGCCCATCCCTGAAACGGCGTTCGATGCCGATGGTATAGGTGCCCACATGGGGCACCTCGATCACCGTGCCGGCGAACCAGCCGAAGCCACGGGGATGGAGGAAATCCCGGTACAGCGGCTCCAGGTCCAGTTCGTTCGGCTCGAACAGGTCCTGATCGGTCAGGAAGCCCGGATGGACCTGCCGCAGCATCCGCTCGATGCGGACATTATGATCGAACCCATGGCGCAGCGCCTCCTGGAACAGCGCGTGCCCTTCGCCGGACGCCACGCAGACATGGACGGTGGGCGAAATGGAGAGCAGGCAGGCATGGGCGCCGCCCGTTTCCTGGACGATGCTTTCGAGAACCAGCGGCCATTTCTCGGGCGCGACGGCCGCCTCATAGATGAGATTGATGTTCATGTGTCGGCGAAGCCTTTGAAAGGCTGCGGACCGGGCCGATGCGGCGCCAACGGCGCCGCTCTTCTGGCCCAAAGCAATGGCGCCAACGGCGCCGCTCTCCTGACCGGCAGTAATGGCGCCCTCGGCGCCTTTCTCACGACCAGCAGTGATGAAGGCGCGGTGCGCGCGCTGAAATATGAGTCAGATGGTGACAATGCCGTTCCCCCCCAGGAATCGTCAGTCTGAAAATGTCCCGCCTCGATCAGACAGTCTTCCCCAACCGTCAATGATCCGCGCGAGGATCAAAGGCCGATCCCGCACTCGTAACCTTGGTGGTGCTCATCTTCAACCAATTGGCCGTCGCGAAAACTCAAAAATCGAAATCGTGAAGCAACAACAGGTGATGTGAAGCCGTCTGTGCTTGGCCGGCTCACGATAACACCGAAAGCCGGCCTGTGCGCGCACGCAATCCGCCGCCTGGGAATGCGGC
>CALRNP020000154.1:0-14082 GCA_943369575.1 Azorhizobium sp. AG788
CGCTGGGCCTGTTCGCCTATCCCAGCCTGATGGCCGCCGACATCCTGCTCTATCGCGCCACCCATGTGCCGGTGGGCGAGGACCAGAAGCAGCATCTGGAGCTGACCCGCGACATCGCGCAAAAGTTCAATGTCGACTTTGCCGGCTCCATTGCCGAATACGGCCATGGCGATGGCTATTTTCCGCTCACCGAGCCGCTCATCGCCGGTCCGGCGACGCGGGTCATGAGCCTGCGTGATGGATCCAAGAAGATGTCGAAGTCGGATGCCTCCGATCTCTCGCGCATCAATCTGACCGACGATGCGGACGCCATCGCCTCCAAGGTGCGCAAGGCCAAGACCGATCCCGAGCCGCTGCCGTCCGAGGAAGAGGGCCTGAAAGCCCGGCCGGAGGCGGACAATCTGGTGGGCATCTATGCGGCGCTGTCCGACAGCACCAAGCAGGCGGTGCTGAGCCAATATGGCGGCGGCCAGTTTTCCACCTTCAAGATGGCGCTGGTGGATCTGGCGGTGACCAAGCTCGGCCCTATCGGCGGTGAGATGCAGCGGCTGATGGGCGATGTGTCCGCCATCGATGCCATCCTGGCCGACGGCGCCGCCCGTGCCCGGGTGATTGCCGACCAGACCATCCGCGACGTGAAGGATATCGTCGGCATGGTGCGCAGCTGATCGCCGGCCCGCGCCGCTGCCTTGCTGCGGCCCCGGCGCGGGCGTAGAGCTTTTACTCCCGCAAGGAGACGCGCAGATGCAGGCGAACGCGACCATCGACCCGGCGGAAGTCGCCCGTTTCGATGCCTTGGGTGCCCAGTGGTGGGATCCCAAGGGCAAGATGGCGCCGCTCCACGCCATCAATCCGGTGCGCCTCGGCTTCGTGCGTGACGTGCTGGTGCGGCACTTCGGCCATGACAGCCGCTCGCTGCGACCCCTGAAGGGTCTGCGCATCCTCGACATCGGCTGCGGCGGTGGCCTGCTCAGTGAGCCCTTGGCGCGCATGGGGGCCGAGGTGGTGGGCGTCGATCCCGCGCCCGGCAATATCGAGATCGCCCGTGCCCATGCAGCCGAGGCGGGGGTGAGCGTGGATTACCGCGCCTCCACCGCCGAGGAACTGGCGGATGCTGGCGAGCGGTTCGACGTGGTGCTGGCGCTGGAAGTGATCGAGCATGTGGCAGACGTGGGCCTGTTCGTGCGCCGTATCTCGGAGATGGTGGATCCCGCCGGGCTGATGGTGCTCTCCACCCTCAACCGCACCCCCAAGAGCTTCGCCCTCGCCATCGTCGGGGCGGAATATGTGCTGCGCTGGCTGCCCCGCGGCACCCATCGCTGGGACAAGTTCATCACCCCGGACGAACTGGAGGCCGTGCTGGCGACCACCGGATTCACGGTTCGCGAGTTGGCCGGCATGGTGTTTGACCCGTTTCGCGGCGAGTGGCGGATGGCGGCGGATACGGACGTGAATTATTTCACCGTCGCCTGTCCAGGCGCTTAGCCGCCAACCCACCTTGGCCTTTATCGGTCACCGGCCCTGACGTGCGTTGACTTCCCCTGCCAATTATTTCAACCTTGAAGTAATTGGAGGTAGGTCATGGATCGTCGGCAGTTCACCCTTTCGCTCGCCGGGCTTCTGGCGGCACCCACCCTGGCGCGCGCGGCCGATGCCGTCTTCCTCGGCTACACCCAGGAGATGCTGGATCAGGCCTATGATCAGCGCGAATGGGCCGCGAATGCCACCCAGGTGATCGCGCGCTACGCCTCCGACAGCGCCGCCGCGCGCAAGCAGTTTCCGCCGCAGACCGAGCGCTATGGGCCGAGCGAGGCAGAAACCCTCGACATCTTCGCCCCCGACGGCGCCAAGGGCCTGCCGGTCATGGCGTTCATCCACGGCGGGGCTTGGCGCGGGCTCCAGAAGGACGACGCCTCTGCCCCGGCACCAACCTTCATCCAGAACGGCTGCCTCTATGTGGCGCTGAACTTCGCAAATATTCCCGCCGTGACCTTGCCCGAGATGGCGGCGCAGTGCCGGCGGGCGTTGCTGTGGCTCCACGCCAATATCGCGCGTTTCGGCGGTGATCCCGAGCGGATCTTTCTGTCCGGCCATTCGTCCGGGGGGCATTTGTGCGCGGTCCTCTTGACCACGGACTGGCGCCCGCTCGGCGGGCCGCAGAATCTGATCAAGGGCGGCGTCGTCATGAGCGGGATGTATGAACTTTATCCCGTGCTGCTCTCGGCCCGCAGTTCCTATGTGAAGCTCGCGCCGGCGGACGTGGTCGCCCTAAGCCCCATGCGGCAGCTGGCCAACCTCACATGTCCGGTGATGGTGGTGAGCGGCGACAAGGAGAGCCCGGAGTTTCAGCGCCAGGCCGCAGAGTTTGCCACCGTGCTTGCGGGCATGGGCAAGCTGGCCAACCGCTTCTCGCTGTTCGGCAAGAACCATTTCGAGGTGCCGGAAGTGCTGAATACGGCCGGTTCCAACGTCTCCCAGGCGGTCCTGGCCATGATGATGGCAGCCGGGCGCCGCTGACCGGCGAACCTGAGTTGCGGCGAGCGTCAGTTGCGCTCGTCGGGAAGGATCGGCAGGGGGAACACCTCCACCTCGTCTTCACGGAGCGACTTGATCTCGTCCGGAGTGGCCTCGCCATAGATGGAGCGGTGCTCCAGATCGCCGGCGTGCATCTGCCGGGCGAGGTCTGCAAACTCGGGGCCCACATAGTCCGCGGTCTTGGTGACGTGCTCGCGCAACTCCCGCAGCATGCGGCGGAAGGTCTGCTCCTCCTCACCCATGAGCGCCACCGAGGTGGGCGCGGCTTCCTCGGACGCGGCGGCCGGAGCGGAGCGGTCCCGGTCGGTGCGCGAGACCGCGGGCGCCATGATGGCCTTTTCCACCTCGAGCGCCCCACAGGTCGGGCAGGCCACGAGGCCACGCGCCTTCTGCGCCTCGAAGCTCTCCGATGAGGGGAACCAGCTGTCGAAGGTGTGATTATGGGCGCACTTCAGCGCATAACGGATCACGACGGGCTCCAACCAGATGACACAGCCGACGCCTTGGAACGCATTCCGCCGCCAGTGGAGAAGGCGGCAGGACCGGCGGCCTCAAGGCACGACCCTTGCGGGGACAGATGTCAGGCGGCGATCAATTCGTCGAGACGGCCGGCATCTTCCAGCGCGTAAAGATCGTCGCAGCCACCAACGTGATGATCGCCGATGAAGATTTGCGGCACACTGGTCCGCCCGTCGGCGCGCTTGGACATTTCCTGCTGTCCGGCAGGGTCAGTGGTCACGTCGATTTCGGTAAATGTCCATCCCTTTCGCCGCAGCAGCTCTTTGGCCGCGTGGCAATAGGGGCACCAGCTCTTGGTGTAGATGACGATGGATTTCATGCGGGTCCTCGTCGCGACGCATTTTTGACGTCACGAAAGCGTCGCATGATAGGCAGGTCAGGCCGGATCCACAACCCGCGCAAAGGTCAGTACATCAACGCTTGTCGCCCCCGCCCGGCGCAGAACGCGTGCACAGGCTTCCAGGGTCGCGCCGGTGGTGAGCACGTCGTCCACCAGGATGATCCGCCGGCCGGCGATCTCACAGCTCTTGCGTTCAGGCACCGCGAAGGCTCCCGCCACATTGGCGCGCCGCTCTGCCCGGCTCAGCGAGACCTGGGAGGCGGTGGCGCGGATGCGGACCAGAGCGTCGGTCTGAACCGCCACCCCGCTGGCGCGGGAGATGGCGCGGGCCAGCATAGCGGCCTGATTGAAGCGCCGGCGCCACAGCCGGAAGCGATGCAGGGGTACCGGGACCAGCAGGTCCGCCTGCGCCAGAAGCTCGCCGCCCGCGCGCACCATCATGCGGGCCATGGGCACCGCCAGATCCAGCCGATCGCCATATTTCAGCCCGTGCACCAGATCCTGGGAGACCTCGCCGAACACGGCGGCGGCGCGCGCCCGGTCATAGGCCGGCGGCTCCATCACCGCCGCCGGCGAGAGGCGGCCTTCGCCGGCTTCGAACGGGAACGGCGTGCCAAGGCGCTCACAGAACGGGCGCTCCACGAGCACCAGACGGCTCCAGCATGCCCCGCAGAGGCTGCCGGAGGTGGACACGATGGTGCGGCAGGCGATGCAGGTGGGCGGCAAGGCCAGATCCAGCACCAGACGGGCGGTCGTCCGTGCCAAGCGTCCGGCGCCATGCGTTACGCCGCTCAGCCGTTCCAGCGCAGCCCCCATATGGCCCTCCCGTCCGGCCCGCCCTCGCTGAAGCATGGAGCCGGACGCGCGGGGCGTCCAGGCCCGGTCGCGCCGGCTATTGCGGCTTCCAGCGCCGCAGCAGCAAGGCGTTGGCGATCACGCTCACCGAGGACAGCGACATGGCCGCCGCCGCCACCATGGGCGAGAGCAGCAGGCCAAGCGCCGGATAGAGAATGCCGGCGGCAAGCGGCACCCCCGCCGCATTATAGATGAAGGCGAAGAACAGGCTGCGGCGGATGTTGCGCATGGTGGCGCGCGACAGATCGCGCGCCTGGGCGAGCCCGGCCAGATCGCCCTTCAGCAGGGTGATGCCGGCGCTTTCCATCGCCACGTCAGTGCCGGTGCCCATGGCGATGCCCACGTCAGCGGCGGCAAGGGCGGGCGCATCATTGACGCCGTCGCCGGCCATGGCCACCACATGGCCCTGCGCCCGCAGTCGGGCCACCACGTCGGCCTTGCGGTCGGGCAGCACTTCGGCTTCGACCTCGGCGATCCCGAGCCGCTTAGCGACCGCCAGCGCCGTGGTTCGGGTATCGCCGGTGAGCATCACCACCCGCACCCCTTCCGTCGCCAAAGCCTTCAGCGCGGCTGGGGTCGAGGGCTTGATCGGATCGGCAATGGCGATGAGGCCCGCGGTGGTGCCATCCACCGCGATGAACACCACGGTGGCGCCCTCCTGGCGCAACGCCTCAGCCTCCGCCGTCCAGGCATCTGTGGGTATCCCCAACTCGGCCAGGAAGGCGGCGTTGCCGATGGCCAGCGGTTTGCCGTCCACCCTCCCGGTGACGCCCTTGCCAGCCGGGCTCTCGAAATCCTTCGCCTGCGCCGGAGCCAGGCCCCGCGCGGTGGCCTCGGCCAGGATAGCGGCGGCCAGCGGATGCTCGCTGCCCCGCTCCAGGCCGGCCGCGAGCCGCAGAAGCTCATCCTCGGACAGGCCCTTGGCGCGCACGGCCGTGACCTTGGGCTTGCCTTCGGTGAGGGTGCCGGTCTTGTCCACCACCAGGACATCGACCTTTTCCATGCGCTCCAGCGCTTCCGCGCTCTTGATCAGAATGCCCGCCTGGGCGCCGCGGCCGACCCCCACCATGATCGACATGGGGGTGGCGAGCCCCAAGGCGCAGGGGCAGGCGATGATGACCACCGACACCGCCGCCATCAGCGCAAAGGTCAGGCGCGGCTCGGGGCCGACCCACATCCACACCGCGAAGCTCAGCACCGACGCGGCCAGCACCGCCGGCACGAACCAGCCGGACACTTGATCCGCCAGCCGCTGGATCGGCGCCCGCGAGCGCTGGGCCTGGGCCACCATCTGCACGATCTGGGCAAGCAAGGTCTCGCGGCCGACCTTGGTGGCGCGCATGACGAGGCCACCGGATTGCACCAGCGTGCCGGCGATCACGGACGCGCCTGCGGTCTTGGTCACGGGTAGGGATTCGCCGGTGACCAAGGATTCATCCACCGCCGCGCGGCCGTCTTCCACCACGCCGTCCACGGCGATCTTCTCGCCCGGCCGCACCCGCAGGCGGTCCTGGGGGTGGATGTCGTCGATATTGACGTCTTCGTCGCTGCCATCGGCGCGAATGCGCCGGGCGCTCTTCGGCGTCAGGCCCAGCAAGGCCTTGATGGCGCCGGAGGTGGCATCGCGGGCGCGCAATTCCAGCACCTGGCCCAGCAGCACCAGCACGGTGATCACGGCCGCCGCCTCGAAATAGACCGGCACGGCGCCGCCGTGGCCGCGCAGGGCCTGCGGGAACAGGCCGGGTGCGAAGGTGCCGGCGAGGCTGTAGAGGAAGGCAACGCCGGTGCCCAGCGCGATCAGCGTGAACATGTTGAGGTGGCCGCTCTTCACCGAGGCCCAGCCGCGCTCGAAGAACGGCCATCCCGCCCACAGCACCACCGGGGTCGCCAAGGTGAACTGCACATAAGCGGACAGTTGCGGCGCCAGCAGATGCAGGCCGGCCACATGGCTGCCCATCTCCAGCAGGAATACCGGGGCCGTCAGCACGAGGGCGATCCAGAACCGGCGGGTCATGTCCACCAGTTCGGCATTGGGGCCGTCATCGAGGCTCACCACGTCCGGCTCCAGCGCCATGCCGCAGATGGGGCAGGAGCCGGGGCCGATCTGCCGGATCTCCGGATGCATCGGGCAGGTGAACACGGTGCCTTCCGGCACCTCCACGACGGGCGGCGCGCCGCCGGCGGTGTAATGCTCGGGATGGGCCTCGAACTTGGTCTTGCAGCCGGCGGAGCAGAAGAACACCGGATGGCCGTCATGCTCGGTGCGGTGCTTGGCGATGGCCGGGTCCACATCCATGCCGCAGACCGGATCCTTGGCCAGGCCGTCAGCAGGGGCGCCGCCATGGGCGTGGCCGGCATAATCGTGATGCGCATGGTCATGCGCTGCACGCGCTGCGGCCTTGGCCAGATAGGTCTGCGGGTCGGCTTCGAATTTGGTCTTGCAGCCGTTGCAGCAGAAATAGAACGTCTGGCCGCCGTGGATAGCACGATGCTTGGCGGTAGCGGTGTCCACTTGCATGCCGCACACCGGGTCGCTGGCCTTGGCGGCGGGAAGGTCCAGGGGCGGCGGCGCGGCACCCCCGCAGCAGTCGGCGGCCGGGAGCGGGGTCTTTGTCGGCGCCGCTGGCGTGGCCGCATGGCCGCCGCAGCAACTGCCGGACGATGCCGATGCGGGTTCGGAACGGGAATCCTGAGCCATGATGCCTCCAGAAGAGGGGAGGAGCGATGCGGTGTCTTTGCGCTGCATCACATCTCTGACACCCCTGGGGGGTATCTCCGCTTGTCTTTTATACCCTTGGGGGGTATATAAGCAAGCATGAAAGAGCCGGCCCGATCCTCCGTCCTGAAACGCCTCAACCGTATCGAGGGCCAAGTGCGCGGCATTGCCCGCATGGTGGAGGAGGATCGCTATTGCATCGACATCGTCACCCAGATCGCCGCCGTCCGCGCCGCCTTGCGCAAGGCCGAGGAGGAGGTGCTGCGGGACCATGTGGGCCATTGCGTCGCCCACGCCATCCGCTCCGGCGACCCGGACGAGCAGGCGAAGAAGATCGACGAATTGATGGACGTGTTGGCGCGCAGCGAGCGGTAGGGATGCGCGCCGCCGATAGGGCCTCGGGCTGCTAGGCTGCCGGCGCCTTCACGCTTCCCGCCGAAATGGTGCTGAAAGAAGTGGTCAAGCCGCCAGATGGGCGATGATCGCGTTCAATACCGGAAATCCCGGCGGCAATACCCGCAGCCGCGTGCCGTCGAGCCGCAGCAGCCCCTCACTGGCGAGATCGGCGATGCGGTCCGGCTTGACGCGCTGTCCGCCCAGCCGGGCATGGCGGTCCAGATCCACCCCTTCCACCAGCCGCAGGCCCATCAGCAGCATCTCGTCCGCCTGCTCGGGGCGGGTCAGGATATCCTGAGAGACGATGCCGTGGCCGTTCGCCTCCACCTTGGCGAGCCACGCTTCCGGGTTGCGCTCGGTGAAGGTGGCGTGGCGGTTCTCGCCCACGCTCAGGCGGCCATGGGCACCGGGGCCGACGCCGGCATAGGTGCCATAGCGCCAATAGACCAGATTGTGCCGGGCCTGGGCGCCGGGGCGGGCGTGGTTGGAAATCTCATAGGCCGGCAGGCCGCAGGCTTGCGTGATCTCCTGCGTCACGTCCCACAAAGCGCGGGAGTGGTCGTCGTCGGGAATGATCAGCTTGCCGGCGGAATAGAGCTTCTCGAACGCCGTGCCCGGCTCGATGGTGAGTTGGTAGAGCGAGAGGTGCTCGCATTCCTGGTCGATGGCGCGGGAGAGTTCGCGCGCCCAGTCCTGCGGATTCTGCCGGGGCCGGGCATAGATCAGGTCGAAGGACACCCGCTCGAAGGCGCTCCGCGCAATGGCGACCGCGGCCAGCGCCTCGTCTACCGTATGCATGCGGCCCAGCGCCTTCAACTCGGCGTCGTCGAGGGCCTGGACGCCCAATGAGACCCGATTGACCCCCGCCGCCCGATAGCCGCGAAAGCGTTCGGCCTCGACACTGGTGGGATTGGCTTCCAGGGTGATCTCGGCATCCGCCGCCAGCGGCCAAGCGTCGTTCACCGCCTCCAGGATGGCGGCGACGGTGCTGGGCGCCATCAGCGAAGGCGTGCCGCCGCCGAAGAACACCGTGCCCGCCGTGCGCGGCCCGGACAGATCGCGCATGTGGGCGATCTCATGGCGGAAGGCGGCGATGAAGCGCGCCTGATCGGGCGGCGACTGGCGCACATGGCTGTTGAAGTCGCAATAGGGGCATTTGGCCAGGCAGAACGGCCAATGCACATAGACGCCGAACCCGCCGGCGGCGGCATCCGCCGCCAGAGGATCCGCGCGCACTCCTGCCTCTGCCGGGGCGTCCGGCATCAGGACAGGCGCGGGCGCAAGGTTCCGCATCAGCCTTCCAGGCACGCCTGCGACAGCAGCCGGAATGCGCGGGCGCGGTGCGAGAGGCCGAGACCGATGGGCGGCATGGAGTGCTTCACCGCGGACGACATCTCGCCGAAGGTCTGCTCGTAGCCGTCGGGAAGGAAGCAGGCGTCATAGCCGAAGCCCTGGGTGCCGCGGGGCGGGGAGACCACTTGGCCCTCCACCACGCCCTCGAACTCCTCCAGATGTCCGTCCGGCCAAGCCAGGCAGAGCGCCGAGACGAACCGGGCGGTGCGCTGGGCCGGAGTGGTGGCACCGCGGGCGGTCAATTGCGCGTCCACTTCGGCCATGGCCATGACGAAGTCTTTCTGCGGGCCACCCCAGCGGGCGCTGAAGATGCCCGGCGCGCCGTCGAGCGCATCCACCACCAGGCCGCTGTCGTCCGCGAAGGCCGGGAGGCCGGCGGCTTGGGCAGCCGCCTCCGCCTTGATGCGGGCATTGGCGCGGAAGGTGGTGCCGGTTTCCTCCGGCTCCGGCAGGTTCAAGGCGCCGGCGGAGACCGCCTCGATCCCATAGGGGGCGAGCAGTTCCTGCATTTCCTTGAGCTTGCCGGGATTGTGGGTGGCGATGACCAGCCGCCCGGTCAGTTTGCGGCTCATCCCTTGATCGCTGCCTTCTGCATCTCGACCAACTGGTTGATGCCGCCACGAGCCAGATCCATCAGCTGCAGGAATTCCTCCTGCGAGAACGGGGTCTTCTCGGCGGTGCCCTGGATCTCGACGATGCCGCCGGAGCCGGTCATGACGAAATTGGCGTCGGTCTCGGCCTTGCTGTCCTCGGCATAGTCGAGGTCGCACACCGGGGTGCCCTCATAGATGCCGCAGGACACCGCCGCCACATGCTCGCGCAGCGGGATCGTCTTGAGCATGGAGCGCTGGTACATCCAGTTCAGGCAGTCATGCAGCGCCACCCAGGCGCCGGTGATGGCGGCGGTGCGGGTGCCGCCGTCCGCCTGGAGCACGTCGCAATCGAGCGTGATCTGGCGTTCGCCCAGGCCCACCAGATCGGTGACCGAGCGCAGCGAGCGGCCGATGAGGCGCTGGATTTCCTGGGTGCGGCCGGACTGCTTGCCGGTGGTGGATTCGCGCCGGGTGCGCTCCACGGTGGCGCGGGGCAGCATGGAATATTCAGCGGTGACCCAGCCACGGCCCTGGCCCTTCAGCCACGGCGGCAGGCGCTCTTCCAGGGTGGCGGCCACCAGGACGTGGGTGTCACCGAACTTGACGAGGCAGGAGCCCTCGGCATGGCGCAGCACGCCCCGTTCGAAGGAAACGGCGCGCATCTGGTCGTTGGCGCGGCGGCTGGGGCGCATGATCAATCCATCTGAGTCGTTAGAGATAAGGCGGCTGGGTGAATAAGGCACACAACAATCATTTGCACATAAGACAATGCAAAGTGGGCCTGCCAGCGATGGCAGGCCCACTTTTTGACGTTTGGTGCACGTTCTGCATCTTTAGCCGGAATTCGGACGGGGTAAAGCCATATCAAGCAGGGGCCGTCAGGCGGCGGTAACTTGGCGCAGAAAGCCGTCGATCTCCGTTTCCAGCCGCTCTGTGATCGAATTCACGGTGCGTGAGGCTTCCAGGACGCGCGCGGCCGAGTCGCTGGTTCCCGCCACCGTTGCGTTCAACTGGGCGATGTCTGAGGCGACCTCGCCCGTCCCCGTTGCCGCGCTGTCGATGCTCGATCCGATCTCGCCGGTGGCGGAGCTCTGCTGTTCGATGGCCCCGGCAATGGCGGTGGCGGAACTGTTCACGTCCGCCATGGTGGCCGCGATGGTGCGGATCGCTCGCACCGCCTCCGAGGTTTCCTGCTGAATGGAACTGACCTGGGTGGAGATGTCATGCGTGGCGCGGGAGGTCTGGGTTGCCAGATCCTTCACTTCAGCGGCGACGACGGCAAATCCGCGTCCGGCTTCCCCGGCGCGGGCGGCCTCGATGGTCGCGTTCAGCGCCAACAGATTGGTCTGCTGGGCGATGGCCTCGATCAGACCGACCACCTCGCCGATGCGGCTGGCCGCCGCCGCGAGGCCGGCGACCTTGGCGTCGGCGGCGCGGGCATCCTCTGCCGCCGTGCCTACCATTTGCGAGGTGCGCGAAATCTGGTCGGCGATGGAGGCGATCGACGCGGTGAGTTCCTCGGCCGCGCCCGCCACCGACTGGACATTGCTGGAGGCCCGTTCCGAGGCGTGCCGGGCTGAATCGGCGCGGGTGCGGCTGGCTGCGGCGGCGTTGGTCAATTCGCCGGAGACGGTCCCCAGATCGCCGGCGGCCTGCATGGCTTGCTGGATCACGCGGGCCGCGGTGTCGCGGAAACCCTCAATCAGCGCATCAATCTTGTCTTGGCGGGCCAGTTGCTCCGCCTGAGCATGGGCCTTGGCTTCCTCATCCGCCTTGCGGTGGATGGCATGCAGGCGGAAGACATCGATCGCGCGGGCCATATCGCCGATCTCGTCCTTGCGATCGGTTTGGTCGACAGAGATAGATGTGTCGTCGGCGGCCAGCAGCCGCATCTTCTGCGTCATGCTCTGGATCGGGCGGGCGAGCGCCTGGGCGCCGAAATACACCAGCACGACGATGATGACGAGCGCAATGGCCGCGGTGAGGATCAGGTCCGTGCGGGTCTCGGTCATCCTGGCGAACATGGTGGACTGCGGAATGCGCATCACCAGCACCCACCGCTCGGCGAGGCCGGGAAGGGTCATGGCCGTGGCCATCAAAAATGTGCCGCCGCTTGCGGTCTCGATCTCCAGGGTCGGCTGGCCGCCACGCATCGCGCCGTCGATCAATCGGAGGATGGCTGCATCCTCGACCTTCTTTCCGAGCAGGTTGGGATCGTCATTGGTGATCCACAGATTGTCGCCGCCGATGAGCGACATTCTGCCGTCCCCGAAGGGGCGCAGCGTCTGGAGGAAATGGGTGATGCCCTCCAGCGACAGATCGCCTGTCACGATGCCGATCGGCTTTGATTTCTGGTGGATGACGATGCTGGCGGTGGTCATCAAGACGTGCTTGCCATCCACCGGATAATCATACGGTGGGGTGACGAGGGAGCGGTTTTCCCCGATCGGCTTGTCATACCATTCTTCGGTTCCCGCTTCTTTGGTCATCACCAGTTGCTCGACGCCGATCGAGCCGTCCGCCTTGTTGAAAAAATAAGGAACGAACCGGCCGGTGGTGTCAGCGTAGCGGTGCCCAATGAAGGCGGCGTCGGTGCCGTCCAGGGCATTGGGTTCAAACGCGAGCGTCATTCCTACCAGGCCGGGATTTCCCCCCACCACCTTGCTGATCATCGCGCCAAGGATGTCGCGGTCCGTCATATGGCTGTCGAGCAGACCTTCAACGGCAAGGCCGGCGGTCCGCACGGTTGCCACGGTGTTGGTCATGTCCGCCAAAATTTTATTGGAATATTGCCCCATTAGCGCTTTCGCCTGCGCTTGAGCCTCTTGTCTCTCCGCGGTGGCGCTAATCCAAAGGCTGACGCCGACAATACTCAACATCGCGACTGCACATAAGGTGCCTGCCGCCAACATCAGTTTGAATCGGATGTTCAGATCTGTAAGGCGCATTTCAATGCCCTTGTGAATAATTATTGAAGTGCGGAATGGGCTTGGTCTGACTGGATATTAATCGTTATATTATTTGACTTATTGGTTGCTGGCCGGATCGCATGCGGTGTGTTCCGCGGTTGGCCGAGGTCATCGGCAGCGCGCATCTCCGATGCTCTAACTTCGGAGCCCCGCCTCAACAGCCCGTTCCGGAACGCGACATGGATCCGGCCCGCCCGACGCCATCGGTACCGTGAAGACGGATTAGTGGTATAATGATGCACTCAAAAGTGGTGGTATGACTGACGAGAGATGCCTGGAGCGCAAACCATGCCGGACATGTGCCGGACCAACGTCTTTCATCCTGACGTGATGGAGACCTATATTGGTTTCTCGCAACACTTCTGTGTCTCCAGAGGCCCGTGCCGTGCCCCTTGACCCGATCATCTCGCCCTTCTCCGCCGCGCTTGTGCAGATCGACGAGCGCTCGCGGGAGATCTTTCGCCAGATCGTGGAGAGCTATCTGGCTACCGGCGAGCCGGTGGGCTCGCGCAATCTCTCCCGCCTGATCCCCATGACCCTGTCGCCGGCCTCGGTGCGCAATGTGATGGCCGACCTGGAGGCGGCCGGCCTGATCTATGCCCCCCACACCAGCGCCGGGCGTTTGCCCACCGAGCGGGGGCTGCGCTTCTTCGTGGATGCGCTGCTGGAAATAGGCGACGTTACCGAGCGCGACCGCCGCAACATCGAGTCCCAGGTGGCCGCCGCCGCCAAGGGCTATACGGTGGAAGGGGTGCTGCAGGAGGCGTCCTCCTTGCTCTCCGGCCTGTCGCGTGGGGCGGGGGTCGTCACCGCCATGAAGACCGATCCTCGCCTCAAGCATGTGGAGTTTGTGCCGCTGGATCTGGGCCGGGCGCTGGTGATCTTGGTTTCCGAGGACGGGCAGGTGGAAAACCGCGTGCTGCCGCTGCCCCCCGGCCTGCCCGGTTCGGCGCTGGTGGAGGCGAGCAATTTCCTCAATGCCCATATCCGTGGCCGCACTTTGGGCGAGGCGCGGGCCGAGATGGAGACGCTGCTGATCGATCTGCGGCGCGAACTGGATACCCTGACCGCCCGCGTGGTGGAGGAGGGGCTGGCCTCCTGGTCCGGCGATGCGCCGGCGGAACGCAAGCTGATCGTGCGCGGGCAGGCCAAGCTGCTGGAGGACTTGCACGCTCTGGAGGATCTGGAGCGCATCCGCCTGCTGTTCGATGATCTGGAGAGCAAGCGCGAAGTGGTGGATCTGCTGGGTAGGGCCGAGGAGGGCCATGCCCTGCGCATCTTCATCGGCTCGGAGAACAAGCTGTTCTCCATGTCCGGCTCCTCCACCATCGTCGCGCCCTATCGCGATGGGCAGGGGCGAGTGGTCGGTGTGCTCGGGGTGATCGGCCCCACGCGGCTGAATTATGGTCGCATCGTACCAATGGTGGACTTCACCGCCCGCGTGGTCAGCCGGGTGTTGGGGGCTCCAGGCGCCGACGCCGCTTGATTTTTGCCGCGGACACCCCGATATGCGAGGCGAATTGACGGACGCCCACCGCCGGGTGGCCGGCGAACGGATTTTGCGCCGCCCTTGGGGCGGTGGGGCAGGCATGAGGAACAGCGCATGAGCGATCAGGGCGGCACCGCCGGCGAAGAGCACCGCACCAATCCCGCAGTGGACCCGGAAGGCGCTGAGATGGAATCCTTGGCGTCCGCCGATCACGTCGGCCATCTCCAGGCGGAGAAGGAGCGTTTCGAAGCCGAGGCGGCATCCTTCAAGGACAAGTATCTGCGCGCCTTTGCGGAAGCCGAGAACATCCGCCGCCG
>CALRNP020000155.1:0-14049 GCA_943369575.1 Azorhizobium sp. AG788
AAGGCACCGAAATGGTGATGCCGGGCGACAACATCTCCGTGGACGTGCACCTGATCGTGCCGATCGCCATGGAAGAGAAGCTCCGCTTCGCTATCCGTGAAGGCGGTCGCACCGTCGGCGCCGGCGTCGTCGCCTCCATCATCGAGTGAATAATTAAGAAACGGGGCCGCGGTGGTCCGCCGCCGCGTCCCTCTTTCTCTTGGAGCCCTTGAGCCATGAACGGCCAGAACATTCGGATCCGCCTTAAGGCGTTCGATCACCGCATCCTCGATGCTTCGACCCGCGAGATCGTCGCCACGGCCAAGCGCACGGGTGCGCAGGTTCGCGGACCCATCCCGCTGCCGACGCGGATTGAGAAGTTCACCGTCAATCGCTCTCCGCACATCGATAAGAAGTCGCGCGAGCAGTTTGAGATGCGTACTCACAAGCGGTTGCTCGATATTGTCGATCCGACGCCCCAGACGGTGGACGCGCTGATGAAGCTCGACCTCGCCGCCGGCGTTGACGTCGAAATCAAGCTCTGAAGTGAGGCGAGGAGACACGACCATGCGGTCAGGCGTCATCGCCCAGAAACTCGGCATGACCCGCATCTTTACCGATGCTGGTGAACATCTGCCGGTTACTGTGCTGAAAGTTGAGAGCTGCCAGGTGGTTGCCCACCGTACGCTCGATGTGAATGGCTACGTTGCTGTCCAGCTCGGTGCTGGCAAGCGCAAGCCGAAGAACACCACCCGCGCAGAGCGGGGCCACTTTGCGGTGGCCGAGGTGGAGCCCAAGCGCAAGCTCGCGGAATTCCGCGTGGATGCCGAAGGCCTCATCCCGGTGGGTGCGGAAATCACGGCTGACCACTTCGTTGTGGGCCAGTACGTCGATGTCACCGGCACCACCATCGGTAAGGGCTTCGCCGGCGGCATGAAGCGGCACAACTTCGGTGGTCTTCGCGCCACCCACGGTGTGTCGATCTCTCATCGCTCCATCGGTTCGACCGGCGGCCGCCAGGATCCCGGCAAGACCTTCAAGAACAAGAAGATGCCGGGCCACATGGGTGACGTCACCGTCACCACCCAGAACCTGAAGGTCGTGATGACCGACGTCGAGCGCGGCCTCATCGCCGTCGAAGGCGCCGTTCCCGGTCACGCCGGCGGCTGGATCATGGTGCGGGATGCGGTGAAGAAGCGCCTGCCGAGCGAGGCTCCCAAGCCTGGCGCATTCAAGCTGCGCGACGGCAACGGCGCCGCGGCTGCGGTGGAAGCCACCAATGAGGAGGGCGCGTGATGGATATCACCGTCAAAACGTTCGACGGAGCCGATGCCGGTTCGTTGACCCTCTCGGACGAGATCTTCGGTCTCGAGCCGCGTGCGGACATCCTGCACCGCATGGTGACCTGGCAGCTTGCTCGCCGCCAGGCCGGCACGCACCGCACCAAGGGCCGCTCGGAGATCAATCGGACCTCCAAGAAGCTCTATAAGCAGAAGGGCACCGGCAATGCGCGTCATGGCGCGGCCTCTGCTCCTCAGTTCCGCGGCGGCGGCCGGGCGTTCGGCCCGGTGGTGCGCTCGCACGCCTTCGACCTTCCCAAGAAGGTCCGCGCGCTTGCCCTCAAGCATGCGCTGTCGTCCAAGTTCAAGTCCTCGCAGATCATCGTGATGGACAATGTCGCTCTGGACGACCCCAAGACCAAGGCTCTGAAGGAGCGGTTCGAGAAGCTCGGCATCGGTTCGGTGCTGGTGGTGGACGGCGCGGAAGTGGAGACCAATCTGGCTCTCGCCGCCCGCAACCTGGCTTTCGTGGACGTGCTGCCGATCCAGGGCATCAACGTGTACGACATCCTGCGGCGTGACACCCTGGTTCTGACCCGGGCCGCCGTGGACGCGCTGGAGGCGCGCTTCAAATGAGCCCGCAGGCGAACATCGAACCGCGTCATTACGACGTGATCCGCTCCCCCGTCATCACCGAGAAGGCGACGGCGCAGAGCGAAGAGAACAAGGTCGTCTTCAACGTCGCCCGCGACGCCACCAAGCCCCAGATCAAAGAGGCCGTGGAAAAGCTGTTCGACGTGAAGGTGAAGAGCGTCAACACCCTGGTCCGCAAGGGCAAGGTGAAGATCTTCAAGGGCCGCAAGGGCGTCCAGAGCGATGTCAAGAAGGCCGTTGTGACCCTCGAAGAGGGCCAGCGGATCGACATCACCACGGGCCTGTGAGCTGAAGGAACGGAATTAAGACCATGGCGCTGAAGCATTTCAAGCCGGTCACGCCGAGCCTCCGTCAGCTCGTGATCGTGGACCGCTCCGGCCTCTACAAAGGCAAGCCGGTCAAGACCCTGACCGAGGGCAAGTCGTCCTCGGGCGGACGCAACAACAACGGTCGCATCACGGTGCGGTTCCGCGGCGGCGGTCACAAGCAGACCTACCGCATCGTCGACTTCAAGCGCTCCAAGCGCGACGTGGTCGGCACCGTGGACCGGATCGAATATGATCCGAACCGCTCGGCCTTCATCGCCCTCATCAAGTATGCGGACGGCGAACTGGCCTACATCCTGGCGCCGCAGCGTCTGGGCGTTGGCGACAACGTCATCGCCGGCGACAGCGTCGACGTGAAGCCGGGCAATGCCGGCCCGCTCTCCAGCCTCCCCGTTGGCACCATCGTGCACAATGTCGAGCTGAAGATCGGCAAGGGCGGCCAGATGGCCCGCTCGGCTGGCGCCTATGCGCAGATCGTCGGCCGCGACCAGGGCTATGTGATCGTTCGTCTGAACTCCGGCGAGCAGCGCCTCGTCCACGGCGCGTGCTACGCGACGGTGGGTGCGGTCTCCAACCCGGACCACATGAACATCTCGCTCGGCAAGGCCGGGCGCAGCCGGTGGCTGGGTCGCAAGCCGCATAACCGCGGCGTGACCATGAACCCGGTCGATCATCCGCACGGCGGCGGCGAAGGCCGCACCTCCGGTGGTCGTCATCCCGTTACTCCGTGGGGCAAGCCCACGAAGGGCAAGAAGACCCGCTCGAACAAGTCGACTGACAAGTTCATTGTCACCAGTCGCCACAAGCGGAAGAAGTGAGGGCCTGACTGATGTCTAGATCTATTTGGAAGGGCCCGTTTGTAGACGGTTATCTGC
Source organism: Azorhizobium sp. AG788 (assembly GCA_943369575.1). Lineage (GTDB taxonomy): Bacteria > Pseudomonadota > Alphaproteobacteria > Rhizobiales > Xanthobacteraceae > Azorhizobium. The sequence goes on from CALRNP020000155.1 coordinate 3,115, forward strand.
TGAAGAAGGCAGATACCGCGCGCGCCTCGGGCCGCAGCGACGTCATCAAGATTTGGAGCCGTCGCTCTACGGTCCTGCCCCAGTTCGTGGGGCTCACCTTCGGCGTGTACAACGGACAGAAGCATGTCCCGGTGTACGTGTCCGAGGATATGGTTGGCCACAAGTTCGGCGAGTTCTCGCCGACCCGTACTTACTACGGGCACGCGGCCGACAAGAAGTCGAAGCGGCGGTGATCAGCCATGGGTAAGCCAGCACGGGTGCGTACGCTCCCCGACAACGAAGCCAAGGCGATTGCGCGCAACCTGCGCGTCTCGCCCCAGAAGCTCAACCTGGTCGCGGGCCTGATCCGCGGCAAGAAGGTGGCGACCGCCCTGGCGGATCTCGAGTTCTCGCGCAAGCGCATCGCCAAGGATGTGAAGAAGTGCCTCGAGAGCGCCATCGCTAACGCCGAAAACAACCACAACCTCGAAGTGGACGATCTGATCGTCGCCGAGGCCCATGTGGGCAAGGGACTGGTCATGAAGCGGTTCTCTCCGCGAGCGCGCGGTCGCGCCTCGCGCATCGAGAAGCCCTTCGCCCAGATCACCATTGTGGTTCGGGAACTCGAGGAGCGGGCCTGATGGGTCAGAAGGTCAATCCGGTCGGGCTGCGGCTCGGCATCAACCGTACCTGGGACAGCCGCTGGTTCGCCAACAAGGGCGAGTACGGCATTCTGCTCCATGAGGACATCAAGATCCGCAAGATGCTGTTCAAGCAGCTCAAGCAGGCCGCGGTGTCCAAGGTCGTGATCGAGCGTCCGCACAAGAAGTGCCGCGTCACCATCTACTCGGCGCGTCCGGGTGTGGTGATCGGCAAGAAGGGCGCCGACATCGACAAGCTTCGCAAGAAGGTTGCCGATATGACCAAGTCGGAAGTCTTCATCAACATCGTGGAAATCCGCAAGCCGGAAGTCGACGCGCGCCTGGTGGCCGAGTCGATTGCCCAGCAGCTGGAGCGCCGTGTGGCGTTCCGTCGCGCCATGAAGCGGGCCGTTCAGTCGGCTATGCGTTTGGGCGCTGAGGGTATCCGTATCAACTGCTCTGGCCGCCTCGGCGGCGCTGAGATCGCGCGCCTTGAGTGGTACCGCGAAGGTCGCGTTCCGCTGCACACCTTGCGCGCGGACGTGGACTACGGTACCGCGACAGCCTTCACCACGTACGGAACGTGCGGTGTGAAGGTTTGGATCTTCAAGGGCGAGATCCTGGAGCACGATCCCATGGCCGTGGACAAGCGTATGAGCGGTGAGGCCGAAGGGCCGAGCTCGCGCCCGCCGCGTCGTGATCGCGACCATCGCGATCGTGATCACGCCGCTTGATCGGCAGCGAGAAGAAGGGCCATAAGCCATGCTGCAACCCAAGCGCACGAAGTTCCGCAAGCAGTTCAAGGGCCGTATCCACGGCGTTGCGAAGGGCGGCACGGAACTGAACTTCGGCGAATTCGGTCTCAAGGCGCTCGAACCCGAGCGCGTGACCGCCCGCCAGATCGAAGCTGCGCGTCGCGCGCTCACCCGTCACATGAAGCGTGCGGGCCGGGTGTGGATTCGCATCTTCCCGGATGTGCCTGTCACCTCCAAGCCGACGGAAGTCCGCATGGGTAAGGGCAAGGGCGCGCCGGAATATTGGGCGGCCAAGGTCAAGCCTGGCCGCATCATGTTCGAGATCGACGGCGTCAGTGTCGACACCGCCCGTGAAGCGCTGACTCTGGCGGCTGCGAAGCTGCCCATCAAGACGCGCTTCATTCAGCGCATTGCCGAGTGAAGGAGAGGCTCATGAAAGCCGAGGACGTTCGGGCCCTCAGCCCCGATCAGCTCGCCGATGAGCTGCTGAAGCTGAAGAAGGAGCAGTTCAACCTGCGCTTCCAGAAGGCCACTGGCCAGCTGGAGAACACGGCGCGGTCGAAGGTGATCCGCCGCGACATCGCGCGGATCAAGACTGTGCAAAATTCCAAAGGCGGTTCTGCCGCCAATGTGAAGTGAGGGAACGATGCCGAAGCGCGTGCTCCAGGGCGTCGTGGTGAGCGACAAGCAGGACAAGACCGTGGTGGTGCGGGTGGAGCGTCGCTTCACCCACCCGCTGCTGAAGAAGACCGTTCGTCGGTCCAAGAAGTATCACGCCCATGACGAAGGCAATGCCTGGTCCACGGGTGATACGGTGTGGATCGAGGAGCACCGGCCGTTGTCGAAGCTGAAGAACTGGATCGTTGTCCAGGGCGAAAAGCGGGCCGTGGTCTGATACGAGGAGAATGCTCCGGTACTGGGTCCGTCGATTAGGCCTTCCCCGTTTGGGATGTCCGCCTCGAGTGGAGACCGTACCGCAGCCGAGACCGTGTTCCGATGAGCGGGCACGGGTGTTTTGAACGGGCAATGCCGGCTTGCCGGCGGCGCTGGATGACGAGAGCAGGTGCGTCATGATCCAGATGCAGACCAATCTCGACGTGGCGGACAATTCCGGTGCGCGTCGCGTCATGTGCATCAAGGTGCTGGGCGGCTCCAAGCGGAAGTATGCTCACGTGGGCGACATCATCGTGGTGTCGGTCAAGGAAGCTATTCCGCGCGGCCGTGTGAAAAAGGGCGACGTGATGAAGGCGGTCGTGGTGCGCACGGCCAAGGACATCCGTCGGGTTGACGGTTCGGTGATCCGCTTCGATCGCAATGCGGCGGTGTTGATCAACAACCAGAAAGAGCCAGTGGGTACCCGTATCTTCGGGCCGGTTCCGCGCGAACTTCGCGCCAAGAACCACATGAAGATCATCTCGCTGGCACCGGAGGTGCTGTGATGGCCGCTAAGATCAAGAAGGGCGACAAGGTCGTCGTGCTCACCGGCCGCGACAAGGGTCGCACCGGCGAGGTGATCCAGGTGATGCCGAAGGAGGAGCGTGCGCTCGTCCGCGGTGTGAATATCGTGAAGCGTCATCAGCGTCAGACCGCGTCGGCGGAAGGTGGGATCATCTCGAAAGAGGCGCCCATCCAGCTGTCCAATATCGCGGTTGCCGATCCCAAGGATGGCAAGCCGACCCGCGTCGGTTTTGAAGTGCTGGACGACGGGCGCAAGGTCCGTGTGGCCAAGCGTTCCGGGGAGAGGATCGATGGCTGAGGCGACGTATACCCCGCGACTGCGCACGTTCTACAACGACGTTGTGCGGCCCAAGCTGATCGAAGAGTTCAGCTATAAGAATGCCCTGCAGGTGCCGGTCATCGACAAGATCGTCATCAACATGGGCGTCGGCGAAGCAACCGCCGACACCAAGAAGGTCACGACCGCTGCTGCGGACCTCGCGCGGATTGCCGGCCAGAAGCCGGTTATCACCCGCGCCCGCAAGGCGATCTCGAACTTCAAGCTGCGTGAAAACCAGCCGGTGGGCGCCAAGGTGACCCTCCGTCAGGCGCGCATGTATGAATTCATGGACCGCCTGATCACGGTCGCGCTGCCGCGCGTCCGAGATTTCCGCGGCCTGAACCCGAAGAGCTTCGATGGCCGTGGCAACTATGCCATGGGCATGAAGGAGCACATCGTGTTCCCCGAGATCAACTATGACCAGGTCGAGCAGATCTGGGGCATGGACATCATCGTGTGCACGACGGCGAAGACGGATGACGAGGCTCGCGCCCTTCTGCGCGCGTTCAACTTCCCCTTCCGCCAGTGACAGTATAGAAGGGGCGCGACGCACCGGTTCGCCGGTGTGTCGCCCCCTTCTTTTCGAGACGGGTTTTGATTTTCCGGCAGTGGGGATGCGGTGACGCACCTCAGACGCGGAGAACAGGAGCAAGACATGGCGAAAAAGAGCGCGATCGAGACCAACGAGCGTCGCCGCAAGCTCTCCACGAGCATGGCGTCGAAGCGCGCGGGTCTGAAGGCGATCGTGAACGACAAGACCTTGCCGATTGAGGAGCGCTTCGCCGCGACCCTCAAGCTGGCACAGCTGCCGCGGAATTCCGCGAAGATCCGCGTGCGCAACCGGTGCGAGATCACCGGCCGTCCCCGGGCCTATTATCGTAAGCTCAAGATGAGCCGTATTGCGCTGCGTGAGTTGGGTTCCCAGGGCCTCGTCCCGGGCCTGACCAAGTCGAGCTGGTGAGGAGGTCCGATGTCCATCAATGATCCCATCGGCGATCTGATCACCCGCATCCGCAACGCCCAGATGCGCCGCAAGGACAAGACCTCGACCCCGGGTTCTCGTCTGCGCGCCAGCCTGCTCGATGTCCTTCGCGATGAAGGCTACATCCGCGGCTACACCTCGACCGATCACGGCAATGGCCGGACCGAGTTCGAGATCGAACTGAAGTATTTCGACGGCAAGCCGGTGATCCGCGAGATCGCCCGCGTGTCGAAGCCCGGCCGCCGCGTGTACGTGTCGGTCAAGGCGCTGCCGCGCGTGGCCAATGGCCTCGGCATCGCAGTGGTCTCCACGCCCCAGGGCGTGATGGCAGACCACGACGCCCGCGACAAGAATGTCGGCGGCGAAGTGCTCTGCACGGTATTCTGAGCGAGCGACGGAGAGAAGACATGTCGAAAATCGGCAAGCATCCCGTCGCTATTCCCGCCGGCGTCACTGCCAGTGTGGACGGTCAGACGGTGAAGGTTAAGGGCCCCAAGGGCGCCCTCGAACTGACGCTCGTGGACGAAATCGGCGCTGAGCTGGAAGGCTCCGAGCTGAAGGTCTCCATGCGCGGCGAAACTTCGCGGCACAAGGCGATGTGGGGCATGTCCCGCACGCTGGTGGCCAATCTGGTGGACGGCGTGACCAAGGGCTTCGAGAAGAAGCTCGAGATCACCGGCGTCGGCTACAAGGCGGCGGTTGCGGGCAAGAACCTGAACCTGTCGCTCGGCTACAGCCACGACGTGATCTATGCGATCCCGGACGGCATTGCGATTGTGGCTCCCAAGCCCACCGAATTGGTGGTCTCCGGGATCAACAAGCAGCAGGTCGGCCAGGTGGCCGCTGAGATCCGCGAGTTCCGCAGCCCGGAACCCTATAAGGGCAAGGGCGTCAAGTACGCTGGCGAATTCATCTTCCGCAAGGAAGGCAAGAAGAAGTGACGGAGGCGAACCATGGCTAAAGATCTGGAGGCGCTTGAGCGCCGCAAGGCCAAGGTGCGCCGCGCGATTCGCGTCGCGGCCAATGGGCGTCCGCGCCTGTCGGTTCACCGCACCTCGAAGCACATCTATGCGCAGATCATCGACGACGCGAAGGGCGAGACCTTGGTCTCCGCTTCGAGCCTCGAGAAGGATCTGCGGACCTCGCTCAAGACCGGCGCTGACGTCGAGGCCGCCACGGCCATCGGCAAGCTGGTGGCCGAGCGGGCCGTTGCGAAGGGCGTTTCCGCTGTCGTGTTCGATCGCGGCGCATACATCTATCATGGGCGCGTCAAGGCGCTCGCTGAGGGCGCCCGCGAAGGCGGCCTTCAGTTCTGACGCGAAGGACGTAGCGAAATGGCCCGTGAACGGGAACACCGCGGAGATCGCGAGGATCGTGACAACACGTTTGTGGACAAGCTGGTCCACATCAACCGTGTCGCGAAGGTTGTGAAGGGTGGCCGTCGCTTCGGCTTCGCCGCTCTTGTTATCGTCGGCGACCAGAAGGGTCGCGTCGGCTTCGGTCATGGCAAGGCGCGTGAAGTGCCTGAGGCCATCCGCAAGGCCACGGAAAGCGCCAAGCGGGCGCTGATCCGCGTGCCGCTGCGCGAAGGTCGGACCCTGCACCACGACGTGCATGGTCATCACGGCGCCGGCAAGGTCATCCTGCGCGCCGCGCCTGCGGGTACCGGCATCATCGCCGGCGGCCCCATGCGCGCCGTGTTCGAGACCCTGGGCGTCCATGACGTGGTGGCGAAGTCCTTCGGGTCTTCCAACCCCTACAACATGGTGCGCGCCACTTTCGACGCTTTGACCAACCAGGACAGCCCGCGCTCGGTCGCGTCGCGTCGTGGCATCAAGGTTTCCCAGCTCCAGTCCCGCCGCCGCGTCGAAGACGCGGAAGCGACCGACTGAGCCCGGCTGCATCTGACAGGAGCACGCCATGGCTAAGGCGACTGAAACCAACACCGTCACCGTGGAGCAGATCGGTTCGCCGATCCGCCGCCCGGGCGACCAGCGCGCAACGCTGATCGGCCTTGGGTTGAACAAGCGGCACCGCCGTTCCACTCTGGAAAATACTCCGGCCGTGCGCGGCATGATCGCGAAGGTCCAGCATCTCGTCCGTGTCGTCACGGGCGAGTGAGGGAGAAGCGAGATGAAGCTCGACGAGATCAGAGATAATGTCGGCGCGCGCAAGAAGCGCATGCGCGTCGGTCGCGGCATCGGGTCCGGCAAGGGTAAGACCGCCGGACGCGGCGTGAAGGGCCAGAAGGCCCGCACGGGTGTTGCCATCAAGGGGTTCGAAGGCGGCCAGATGCCGTTGCATCGGCGTCTGCCGAAGCGCGGCTTCCACAACATCTTCGCGCTCACCTTCAACGAAGTGACCCTCGGTCGCATCCAGAAGGCCATCGATGCCGGCAAGCTGGACGCCACGGTTCCGGTGACCTCGGAGACCCTCCTGCTGGCCGGCGTGATCCGTCGCCCGCTGGACGGCGTCCGGGTTCTGGGCGGCGGCGAGCTGACCACCAAGGTGTCCCTCGACGTGGCCTACGCCACCAAGTCGGTCACCGAGACGGTGGAAAAGCTCGGCGGCACCGTCAAGGTGCTGGCCCCCAAGGCCGAGACCGCGGAAGCGGTCTGAAGCTGAACCAACCCAGCGGCCCCGGAGCGATCCGGGGCCGCTTCGGTTGTGCGGGCAGGGTGGCCGCGGTGCCACCCCCATGGGGCCTCCGTGTGGGGCCCTTTCGTGTGCGTTCCGGTCGGCGGCCGGGTTCAGCGCGGCGGTTCCGGTTCGAGATCGGCGGGATGCAAGCCGCTTGTGGGGCAGGGGTGCGCGGCTTCGGCGTGGCGCGGCATCTGGCCCATGGATGAATGCGGCAAATCCGGCTATGACCGACGGGAACGGGATTCGCGGGACCTGGTAGACGCAGGACCTGGTGTGTCGGGCGCGGGGCAGGTGGGGCCAGAGACTGGTACCACGGCCGGCGAAACATGACCTTCGGGACACGGTCGGCATCTTTGTGCGGCGTGTGCGCCTTGAGGCCCTGACGCGACGCTCTCGCGCCTCTCATATATAGCCCGCGCCTTCTTTAAGGCGGCGGAAGCGGAGCAAGGCATGGTCTCGGCGGCCGAACAACTCGCGGCAAATCTCAATTTCGGTGCTCTCGGCAAGGCCGAGGAGCTGAAAAAGCGCATCTGGTTCACGCTGGGCGCGCTGATCGTGTTCCGGCTCGGAACCTACATCCCGCTGCCCGGGATCAATCCCGATGCGCTGACCGACGTGTTCAAGAACGCGCAGCAGGGCATCATCGGCCTGTTCAACATGTTCTCCGGCGGTGCCGTGGAGCGCATGGCGATCTTCGCCTTGAACATCATGCCGTACATTTCGGCCTCCATCATCATCCAGTTGCTGACCACCGTGTCGCCGACGCTGGAAGCGATGAAGAAGGAAGGCGAGGCGGGCCGCAAGAAGCTCAACCAATACACCCGCTACCTGACGGTGATTCTCGCCGTGTTCCAGGCCTATGGCATCGCCGTCGGCCTTGAGAGCTCGCAGGGCGTGGTGGCCGAGGCCGGCTGGTTCTTCCGTATCTCGACCGTGATCACCCTGACCGGCGGCACCATGTTCATGATGTGGCTGGGTGAGCAGATCACCTCGCGCGGCATCGGCAACGGCACCTCGCTGATCATCTTCGCCGGCATCGTCGCTGAGCTGCCGGGCGCCTTCGTGCGCACCCTGGAGCTCGGCCGCCAGGGCGCCATCGCCACCCCCATCATCCTGCTGGTGCTGGCCATGGTGGTGCTGGTCATCGCCTTCATCGTGTTCATGGAGCGGGCCCAGCGCCGGCTGCTGATCCAGTATCCCAAGCGCCAGGTGGGCAATAAGCTCTATGAGGGCCAGTCCTCGCATCTGCCGCTGAAGCTGAACACCGCGGGCGTGATTCCCCCGATCTTCGCCTCCTCGCTGCTGCTGATTCCCACCACCATCGCCAGCTTCATGCAGGGCGCCGGGCCGGAGTGGTTCGGCACCGTGACCCGGCTGCTGGGCCATGGCCAGCCGCTGTACATGGTCGCCTATGTGGCGCTCATCATCTTCTTCTGCTTCTTCTATACCGCCATCGTGTTCAATCCGGTGGAGACGGCGGACAATCTGAAGAAGCACGGCGGCTTCATTCCCGGCATTCGTCCTGGCGAGCGCACCGCGGAATATATCGACTACGTGCTTACCCGCATCACCGTGGTTGGAGCGGGCTATATTGCCGCGGTTTGCTTGTTCCCCGAACTGCTGATTTCATATGCGGCCGTGCCGTTCTATTTTGGCGGCACATCGCTGCTGATCGTGGTCAGTGTGACCATGGATACGGTGTCCCAGATTCAGGGTCACCTGTTGGCGCACCAGTATGAGGGCTTGGTCAAAAAGTCCAAGCTGCGCGGGGGGAGACGTAAATGAGGCTGGTACTTCTGGGACCGCCCGGGGCGGGCAAGGGCACCCAGGCGCAGCGGCTGGTGAAGCGCTACGGCATCGTCCAGCTCTCCACCGGCGACATGCTTCGCGCCGCGGTTGCGGCCGAGACCCCGGTTGGGGTCAAGGCCAAGGCGGTGATGGAAGCTGGCGGCCTGGTGTCGGACGATATCGTCATCGGCATCATCGCCGAGCGCCTGGAGCATGCGGACGCCCGCAAGGGGTTCATCCTCGATGGCTTTCCGCGCACCGTGGCCCAGGCCGAGGCGCTGGACGGACTGCTGGCCGAGTGCGGCCTCAAGCTGGACGCTGTCATTGAGCTGAAGGTGGACCAGGCCAAGCTGATGCAGCGCATCCTGACCCGCGCCGAGGAAACCCGCGCGCGCGGCGAGCCGGTGCGCAAGGATGACGATCCGGAGGTGTTCAAGGCACGCCTTGAGGCCTACAATCGTGATACCGCGGTTGTTTCGCCTTATTATGCGGCCAAGGGCCAGCTGCAGCAGATCGACGGGATGCGTCCCATCGACGAGGTGACGGCTGCCATCGACGGCATCCTCGAGACTGTTTGAGGGTTTCCGCGCGTTAACGCGGGGTTGACAAGCCGGGAGAATGCGCGTAATCGCGCTTCTTCCTTTAGAGATCCGTGCTTGTCGCTCCTCTTAGCGAGGGGTGGCGCGCGCGGGTCATGTGTTTTCTCTGCAAGGGCCGGGCTCCACCGGACGCAGGGACTTCGACCGCCGGATTGCACCGGCGGCGGACATGGAGAGAGCAGTGGCTCGTATCGCAGGCGTAAATATTCCGACCAACAAGCGCGTCATCATTGCGCTTCAGTATATCCACGGCATCGGCGCCAAGAAGGCGGAAGAGATCGTGGAAAAGGTGGGCATTCCGGCCGAGCGCCGCGTGAACCAGCTCACCGACCAGGAAGTGCTTCAGATCCGCGAGACCATCGACCGCGATTACATCGTGGAAGGCGACCTGCGCCGTGAAGTTTCCATGAACATCAAGCGTCTGATGGATCTGGGCTGCTATCGCGGTCTGCGTCATCGTCGCGGCCTGCCGGTGCGTGGTCAGCGGACCCACACCAACGCCCGCACCCGCAAGGGTCCGGCCAAGGCGATCGCCGGCAAGAAGAAGTGATCTGCGGTTTCACCGCACGATAAGGGAAGGCCGGTCTCCGGCCTTCTCCTGTTTTTCTGACGTGAATGCCCCTTGCGGGCATTCGTATCACCTTTGAATGTCCGCAGCGGACATTCACTCCCGAGCGCCTGGAGTTACGGGCGCGCCTGAAGGAATGAAGACAAGATGGCTAAGGAAGCAACACGCGTCAAACGCCGTGAGCGCAAAAACATCGCCTCCGGCGTGGCGCATGTGAACGCTACGTTCAACAACACCATGATCACCATCACCGATGCGCAGGGCAACACGATCTCCTGGTCGTCCGCTGGCGCCATGGGTTTCAAGGGTTCGCGCAAGTCCACGCCGTATGCGGCGCAGATGGCCGCCGAAGACGCTGCCCGCAAGGCGGCCGAGCACGGCATGCGCACCCTGGAAGTGGAAGTCTCCGGCCCCGGCTCGGGACGTGAATCGGCTCTGCGCGCTCTGCAGGCCGCCGGTTTCCTGGTGACCTCGATCCGCGACGTGACCCCGATTCCGCACAACGGCTGCCGTCCGCGCAAGCGCCGGCGCGTCTGAGCGTGCCAACGGCCCGCGGGATCGTCCCGCAGGGCCTCTGCTCGGTTCCTCCCCGGCGAGCGGGACGGGTCGGCGCATCGAAGGTTCTTGAGAGGCCGCAAGGTTTCATTCGAGTGCAGCCGCCCGGCGAGAAGGCAAGGTGACGCAAGTGATTCAAAAGAACTGGCAAGAGCTTATCAAGCCCGAGAAGCTGCAGGTGATCGCCGGTCGCGACCCCAAGCGTCTCGCCACCGTGGTGGCGGAGCCGCTGGAGCGCGGCTTCGGCATGACCCTGGGCAACGCGCTGCGGCGTATCCTGCTGTCGTCCCTGCAGGGCGCGGCGGTGACGTCGCTGCACATCGACGGCGTGCTGCACGAGTTCTCGTCCATCCCGGGCGTGCGGGAAGATGTCACTGACATCATCCTGAACGTGAAGGATGTGGCGATCAAGATGCAGGGCGAAGGCCCCAAGCGCCTCGTGGCCAAGAAGACCGGCCCCGGCGTGCTGACCGCTGGCGACATCCAGACCGTCGGCGACATCCAGGTGCTGAACCCGAACCTGGTGATCTGCACCCTCGACGAGGGCGCGGAGCTGCGGATCGAGTTCACCGTCGACACCGGCAAGGGCTATGTGGCCGCCGACCGCAACCGTCCCGAGGACGCTCCGATCGGCCTGATCCCGATCGA
>CALRNP020000156.1:0-13910 GCA_943369575.1 Azorhizobium sp. AG788
AAGGGCGAACTCAATCTGGCGGCGGCCTGGCCGCCGGAGGACCGGCTGGACACCGCCTCGCTCAGCGCCGCCCGCTGGGCCTATGAGAAGGCCGAGCCGGCGGGGGCGCAGACCGGCACGCTGCCGAGCGTGCCGTGGCTGTTCCTGCCGCTGCGCGCCCGCCAGGGTTGCGTGGGCGTGCTGGGCCTGGAAGCGGCGGCGGCGCAGGGGGCGCTGGACCCGGAGGCCCGCGTGCTGCTGGACGCCTTGGCCGACCAGACCGCCTCGGCCTTGGAGCGGGCGGCGCTGGCGGGCGAGATGGCCAATGTGCGCAGCGCCGCCGAGGCGGAGCGGGTGCGCAACATCCTTTTGGCCTCCATCAGCCATGACTTCCGCACCCCCTTGTCCTCCATCCTCGGGGCGGCCAGCAGCCTGATGGAATATGGCGAGCGCATCGACCCCGAGCAGCGTCGGGATCTCCTGTCCCAGATCCGCGAGGAGGCGGACCATCTGGACGGCATGGTGCGCAACCTGCTCTCCATGACCCGGCTGGAAGCCGGCGCCCTCGATCTGCGCCGGGACTGGGTGGACGTGGGCGAGGTGCTCAACCAGGCCGTGGCGGCGGCGCGGCGGCGCGGCGCCATCCAGCATATGGTGGTGACACTGGCGGACGATCTGCCTTTGGTGCAGGCGGACCAGATCCTGCTCAACCAGGTGCTGGCCAATGTGGTGGGCAATGCGGTGCGCTATGCCGGGCCTGCCGCCAAGATCGAGGTAGCGGCGCATCGCATCGCCGGCGCGCTTGAGGTGTCGGTGACCGACAACGGCCCCGGCATTCCCGCCGCGCTGCTGGAGCATGTGTTCGAGAAATTCGTCCGCGCCGCCTCGGATCGGGCCGATGGCGGCGAGGGGGCCGGCCTTGGCCTTGCCATCGCCAAGGGGATCGTGGAAGCCCATGGCGGCACCATTGGCGCCCAGAGCCCGGTGCCGGGGCGTGGCACCGGCGTGCGGATGTCCTTCACGCTCCCGCTCAGCCACGGAGAGGTGGAATGAACGACCAGCGCATTCTGGTGGTGGACGACGAGCCGGCCATCCACCGCTTCCTCGCGCCGGCGCTGTCGGCGGCCGGCTACGTGGTGGCGAAGGCCGAAGACGGCGCGAGCGCCCTGCGGGAGATCGCCACCCATCCCCCGGACGCGGTGGTGCTGGACCTGGGCCTGCCGGACATGGACGGCAAGGAGGTCATCCAGCGGCTGCGGCAATTCTCCAAGGTGCCGGTCATCGTCCTCTCCGCCCGCGACCGCGAGGTGGAGAAGATCGAGGCGCTGGACCTGGGGGCGGACGATTTCGTCAACAAGCCGTTCGGGGTGGGCGAACTCATGGCCCGCATCCGCGCCGCTCTGCGCCAGCGGGCACCGGAGAGCAACGTCGAAGCGGTGCTGCGGGTTGGGCCGGTGGAGATCGACCGCCCGCGCCATCGGGTGACGCGGGACGGGGTGGAGGTGAAGCTCACCCCCAAGGAGTTCGACCTCCTGGTTTATCTGGCCCGCCATTCCGGCAAGGTGCTGACCCATCGGCAGATCCTCGGGGCGGTGTGGGGGCCGGCGCATCTGCACGACACCCAGTATCTGCGGGTCTATGTGGGCCAGCTGCGCCAGCGCCTGGAAGCCGAACCGGCTGCGCCGACCTTGATCCTGACCGAGGCTGGCATCGGCTATCGCATGGCCGAATGAGGCACGGCGGGTGGGGCACCGCCGACGCCTCAATTCCTGCGCGATTATGTGTATAGTGGCACCATGATCTGCGCAGAATGCCCGCGATGCCGCCGCCGCTCCATCCTCGGCAAGCCGTCCGCTGAACTCAAGATGGAGCCGGACGCCGAGCCGTCTCCCGCGTCCCGGCTGCGCTGCGATGTCTGCGGCAGCAAGGACGTGCGCATCATCACCTTCACCTCGCCGATCGAAGCGGTGCGGTTCGTCAACCAGCGGCCGGGCTAAAGGCGTCGGCCGGGCCCGCTTTTGACGGGGATGGCGCGCTGTTTGCGGGTCAGCGCGCTTTCCAGCGTGACCTCGGCAACTGAAAGTCGTCTGACGCGTTGTTCCATCGTGTATCATACGATTGGAACCCACATATGGCCGTGTCCGAAAAAGCTGCCACAGATACCTCCCCGCCGCTCGGTGCCCACGGCGCCGCGAAGCTGCCGGGGATCGAGGTCACCAGCTACAATCTGGAAGTGAAGGACGCGGACGGCTTCGTTGGCGACAAGGCCAGCGGCAAGGCTTTCCGGGCCTTTGTGCGCGACTGGCGGGTCAAGCTGCGGGAGATGGGGGACGACCCGTTCGAGGAGGATCTCGACGCCCGCATCAGCAAGAAGAAGCTCGACAAGTTCCTCGCCGAAGGCGACGCGGATGCCGCGGCGGTCGTGCAAGGTGCCATTGAGGATTTCGCGCGGAACTTCGCGCATGTGGTCAAGACATTTACATCCCACGAGGCTTGGAAGGACGTCACCCGCGTCGTCGTCGGCGGCGGCCTGAGCGAAGCCCGCGTGGGCGAACTGGCCATCGCCCGCGCCAGCGCCTTGCTGCGGGCGGACGATATCAAGGTGGAATTGAAGCCCCTGCGCCACCATCCCGACGAAGGCGGCCTGATCGGCTGCCTCCACTTGGCGCCGTCCTGGATCTTCTCCGGCTATGATGGAATCATCGCCGTGGACATCGGCGGCTCCAACATCCGCTGCGGCGTCGTGCGCCACAACGCCAAGAAGGACGCCAATCTCAAGAAGGCGGACGTCTGCTCGTTCGAGCTGTGGCGCCACAGCGACGAGGATCGTCTGGGCCGGGAAGAGGCGGTGGCCCGGCTGGTGAAGATGATCCGCGGTCTCATCGCCAAGGCCGAGGCGGACAAGATGACGGTGGCGCCGTTCATCGGCATCGCCTGCCCCGGCCTCATCAATGCCGACGGCAGCATCGAGCGTGGCGCTCAAAACTTGCCAGGCAAATGGGACAGCGACCATTTCCATCTGCCCGACCGCATCCGCGAAGCCATCCCCACCATCGGCGAGCACGAGACCATGGTGGTGATGCATAATGATGCGGTCATTCAAGGACTTAGTGAGCGTCCCTGGATGACCGACGTGCCCAATTGGGCGGTGCTGACCATCGGCACTGGCCTCGGCAACGCCAGCTTCCGCACCCGCGAGTGACGACGAGCCGGGCGCGGGCATGGTCCCGCGCCGGCTTTCGCGCTAGGAGAGGCCGCCGCTGCCGACCGTCAGGCAGCGCATGGCTGTGCTCCAGGGATCTGCGCGCGATGGTGAATATCAACCCGAATGGCCTGCTGCCCAAGCGCATCGCCGTCACCGGCGGCGCCGGTTTCGTCGGCTCGCATCTGTGCGAGTCGCTGCTGGCGCAGGGTCATGAGGTGCTGTGCATCGACAATTTCTACACCGGCGCCCGCAGCAACGTTCAACATCTTCTGACCCATCCGCGCTTCGAACTGATGCGCCACGACATCACCTTTCCGCTCTATATTGAAGTGGACGAGATCTACAATCTGGCCTGCCCGGCGTCGCCGGTGCATTACCAGTTCGATCCGGTCCAGACACTCAAGACCAGCGTGATCGGTGCCATCAATACGCTCGGTCTCGCCAAACGACTGCGCGTGCCTATCCTGCAGGCCTCCACCTCGGAAGTGTATGGCGACCCGGAGGTGCATCCGCAGACGGAAGATTATTGGGGTAACGTCAATCCCATCGGCCCAAGATCCTGTTACGACGAGGGCAAAAGATGCGCGGAAACGCTATTTTTCGATTACCACCGCCAGCATCAATTGGCGATCAAAGTGGTACGGATTTTCAATACCTACGGCCCGCGCATGCATCCCAATGACGGGCGGGTGGTCTCGAACTTCATCGTCCAGGCGTTGCGCGGGGATGACATTACCATCTTCGGCGATGGCTCGCAGACCCGCTCGTTCTGCTATGTGGACGATCTGGTCCGCGGATTGATTGCCATGATGGAGAGCCCGCGCACCGTGGTCGGGCCGATCAACATCGGCAACCCTTCTGAATTCACGATTCGCCAACTGGCGGAACTGGTGATTGAAATGGTGGGCGGATCGTCCCGCATCGTGCAACGCCCGTTGCCGCAGGACGATCCCAAGCAGCGGCAGCCGGATATCACCCAAGCCCGCGACACGCTCGGCTGGGAGCCCACCATCGCCCTGCGGGAGGGGCTCGCACGAACCGTCAGCTATTTCGATGCGCTGCTGCGAACGGGTGCCGTGCCGCTACAGCCATCCTGAAGGTAGGTACAAGAGTTCCGGCCCGTGACGGGCGGGCCGGAAAGACCGCACGTTCGCCTTTGGCGAGGCGCACGCCTGACGACAGTGGCGGCAAACTCTGCAATCAAACACCATCGCGGTTGCGTGGACATCCGAGCAGCAGCGGTATGACGAAAGATGCGAGCGAGGTGCCTGCTCAGGCGGCGAAGGTCACTACCGCGGCGCTCATGGCCGGGGCCATCTGGGGCGGAATCACCAGCCCGTGGCTCACCAGCGGAAAGTCTCCCAGCAGGGAGCCATCTTCATCCAGTGCGTATACGGCAAGGCCCGCCGCGTAATGTTGGTCGCAGTCCGCAATCTCCATCGCGAGATCGAGATCGAAACAGACGGTATCGGGCTCGGCGATTACTGCACCTGATGAGGTGCGCAAGTAAGCCTTTACCAGATAAGCATGGGCAGCGTAGCCAAGAGACATGGTACTATTCCCCGCCCTGTGATGTCGCGTTCCCCCGAACGCAAGAGACAACCCAGGATTTAAGAAGCATAGCCGCGGAGCACCGATTGGGCTACTGCGGATCAGTGCCAGAACGGATGGATTCCCCACACCGGAAGGGAATGGATGGGCAACGTTTTCCTCTCCGACCTGATCTTGCTGGTCGGGTCCGCGCTCGTCCTGCTGGGTACGGTTTCCAGTCTGCTCGCCGCCCGTTTCGGGGCGCCCATCCTCCTGGTCTTCCTTCTGGTGGGCGTGCTGGCCGGTGAAGCAGGCCCAGGACAGATTCACTTTGCCGATTACTGGGCCACCTATCTGGTCGGCTCGGCCGCCCTCTCCGTGATCCTGTTCGACGGCGGCCTGCGGATGCGGGCTTCCACCATGCGCGGCGCATTGGCGCCGGCGGTGCTGCTGTCCACTGTGGGTGTGATGTTCACGGCCGGCCTTGTCGCGCTGGCGGCGGTGCCGCTGCTGGGCCTCGGGCCGCTGGAAAGCCTGCTGGTGGGCTCCATCGTCGCCTCCACCGACGCGGCGGCGGTTCTGTTTCTCGTGCGGGCGCAAGGATTGCGGCTCGGGCGCCGCATGGGCGCGGTCATCGAGATCGAATCGGCCACCAACGATCCGGCTGCGGTCTTCCTGACGGTGACGCTGGTGGAATTGATCGCATCCGGCGCCGGCAGCCCCGGGTGGGCGCTGTCTGCCGGCATGTTGCAGCAGGTGGCGCTGGGCGGCCTCATGGGCGTGGCGGGGGGCTTTGGCATCGCCTTCGTGCTCAACCGGCTGGATCTTCCCAGCGGCCTGCATCCGGCCATGGTGGTCGCCTCGGCGGTGTTGATCTACGCCGCCACCGCATTGGTGCACGGCTCCGGCTTCTTGGCCGTCTACTTGGCTGGCCTTGTGCTGGGGAACCGGCCGGTCCGCGCCATCGCCGCCATTACCAGCTTCCACGACACCGTGACCTGGCTGTGCCAGATCGTCATGTTCGTAATGCTGGGCCTGCTGCTCTCGCCCGCCCATATGGTGGAGTTCCTGCCGCCGGCCTTGGGCATCGCGGCCTTCCTGATGCTGGTGGCGCGGCCGGCGGCGGTGTTTCTGTGCCTGTGGCCGTTCAGCTTCTCCTGGCGGGAGAAGGTATTCGTGTCTTGGGCCGGCCTGCGCGGGGCGGTGTCCATCTTCCTCGCCACCATTCCCATGCTGGCGCAATTGCCGGGCGCGGAGGCCTATTTCAACGTCGCCTTCGTGGTGGTGCTGGTCTCGCTGATCCTTCACGGCTGGAGCCTGGTGTTCGCTGCCCGCAAACTCGACGTGGCGCTGGCTGAGCCGCTGCGCGAGACACGGCGGTTTGAAATCGACCTGCCGGGGCAGAGCGAGCACGAACTGGTGGCCTATCCGGTCACGGCGGACACCCTGGCCATCAGTTCCGGCCTGCTTCCGCCCTGGGCGCGGCTGGTGCTGGTGGTGCGCAAGGGGCAAGTGCTCACGCCGGAAGAAGCCGGCGTGCTGCGCAATGGCGACTATGCCTATCTCCTGGCGCCGCCGCAGCGGGTGCATCGGCTCGACCCGCTGTTCATGGTGGAGGAGCGGACCCAGAGCGATCTGGTGGCCGGCTTCCCCTTCGCCGGTGATGTGCGGGTCGGCGATGTGGCCGATCTCTATGGTCTGACCGTACGAGAAGAAGACCGCTTCGTGACCATCGCCGATGCCTTTGCCGATCGCACCGACGAACGTCCATTGCCCGGCATGCGGTTTCCGTTGGGCAATGCGGCCATGGAGGCCCTGACCATCGCTGAAGGCCGCGTAACCCAGGCGGCCCTGCGGTTCGAGACGGTGGGGGAAACCCGATCGCAGGGATGGGTCCGGCGTCTGCGGCGCAAACTTGGGCGCGGCGGTGCGCAATCAGAAGACGAAGCCGGGCCTCAGATGTAAGTTCGCGGCGGGACGGTCGGCCTCTGCCGCCATGCTGACGCTTTCCCGGTGTTGCATTCCCGGCCGAACATGAGTCGGCGTTCACCTACTGTCGTTCTTGAGAGGGAGAGGTCCATGGTGCGCCTGTTTATGCGTAGCCGCAGCGCAGGCGCCGGCACGGAGCAACGCGATGCTACCCGCGCCTTGGCGGACATGACCCGGCGTCTGCTGGATCTGGAAGAGGATGCCTCGGTATCCGTCAGCGAAATTGCCTGCGGTGATCCTGCGTGCGGCGGCGCTGAAACCGTGGTTCTGGTGATGCGCCCGGGCCAGAAGACTCAGGCGGCGAAAGTGCTGATGCCGGTGGCCAATGTCACCGAGGCCGATCTGCTGGCCGCGCTGAAGCCGCTGGCGCAGATGGTGCGCGAGGGGCTCTAACGGGCGGGGACATCGCCACGGCAGGCGATGTGGATTTTGTTGCCGTCGGGATCGCGCAGATAGGCGCCGTAATAGCCCAAGCCATAGTGCGGCCGCGGCCCCGGCGCGCCTTCATCGGTGCCGCCATGGGCGAGCCCTGCCGCATGTGCAGCGTCCACAGCCGCCTCGGTGGCGGCGAGGAAGGCCACCATGCTGCCGTTGCCCACGCTCGGCGGCTGCCGGTCGAAGGGCAATTGGGCGAAGAATTCCGGGAGTCGTGCCTCGGAGATCCAGCACAGGCCCTCCGGGCCGCCGTCCGGCTCGCTCGGCCGCTGGCGAAGACCGAGCGGTGCCAGGACCGCATCGTAGAAGCGCCCCGCGCGCGCCAGATCGCTGACCCCGACGATGATGTGACTGAACATCCCGCATGCCCTCCGCCGCGTTGTTCGCGCAGGCTGGAGGGTTCGGGCCTGCGATTCAAGCCCTTGCGCATCGGAGCGGTGCATCACAGCGGCCTTCACCTTCGGCCCGACTTGATCTAGAGCACCTCGCAACGGAGCGGTCCGGCCACACGGCGCCGCTCGCTTACTCGTGCAGGTGAGGCGGGTCTTTCCGGATGCAACTCCGGTGGCCCGGGCTTAACGATGTCCCACTCCGCAACTCTCGCGTCCCCTTCGTCCCGGTCGGTCGTCCGGCCGCTGAACGCGATCTATTCGGACCTGCCCACCACCATCTTCGAGGTGATGTCGGGACTGGCCCGGACTCATCAGGCGGTGAACCTCGGCCAGGGCTTCCCGGACGATCCCGGTCCGCTCGACGTGCGGCAGAAGGCGGCGGATGCGGTGGTGAACGGCTGGAATCAGTATCCGCCGATGATGGGGCTCGCCGATCTGCGTAGCGCGGCGGCGGCGCATTACAAGCACTGGCAGGGGCTCGACCTTGACCCCGAGAGCGAGGTGATGGTCACCTCCGGTGCCACGGAGGCCCTGGCTGGCGCCCTGTTCTCGTTGATCGAGCCGGGCGACGAGGTGGTGCTGTTCCAGCCGCTCTATGATGCCTATTTGCCGCTGGTGCGGCGTGCGGGAGGCGTTCCCCGCCTGGTGCGGCTGGAGCCGCCGCATTGGTCGATCACGGCGGAAAAGCTGGCGGCGGTGTTCTCGCCCCGCACCAAGCTGGTGCTGTTCAACAATCCGCAAAACCCCACCGGCGTCGTTCATTCCTATGCCGAGATGCAGTTGGTGGCCGACTTCTGCCAGCGCTTCGATGCCATCGCCGTCTGCGACGAGGTGTGGGAGCATGTGATGTTCGATGGCCGCCGTCATCTACCGATGATGGCATTGCCCGGCATGCGGGACCGCACCGTCAAGATCTCGTCGGCCGGCAAGATCTTCGGCATGACCGGCTGGAAGGTGGGGCTGGTCTTTGCCCATCCGGATCTGATGCGGGTGCTGGGGAAGGCGCACCAGTTCCTCACCTTCACCACGCCGCCAAACCTCCAGGCGGCAGTGGCCTATGGGCTGGGTAAGGATGACACCTATTTCGAGGACATGCGGGCGGGCCTCCAGCGCTCGCGCGACCGGCTGGCGAAGGGGCTGACCGAGCTTGGCTTTCCGGTGCTGCCCAGCGCCGGCACCTACTTTCTCTCGGTGGATCTCGCAGCCATCGACCCGAAGCTGGATGATGAGGCCTTCTGTCTCGATCTTGTGAAGACCCACGGCGTCGCCGCCATCCCGGTGTCCGCCTTCTATGCGGAGGACGCAGTCCGATCGGTCGTACGCTTTTGTTTTGCCAAGCAAGATGCCACTTTGGACGCGGCCCTGGAGCGTCTATCCAGGGCATTCCGCAGCGGTATGTGAGGGCGGCAGGATGCTGCCTCCCGGTTTTTGCCCATGCGGAAGGCAGTTGCTCCACTTTTTGACCATAAAAACAACCGCAAGCCATAGAAAACCTGTTCGCGACAGGCCCGGGCAAGGTGTAGCTTCTCCAATGAAAGCGGGGGCGCCGCGCAGCGCGCCATCGGGCAAGTGCGGGTGCGAGGTAGTACATGGCCGAGGTGAGGCGCGCGGGGCGCTGGCGGATGTGGGGGGTGTTCTTCGTTCTGGCAGTGCTGGTCGGGGCGGGGTGGACCTGGACACAAGGGCTGTGGGGCGCGCGCACCGGCAGCGCTGCCAATGCACAGATGTCACAGGAGCGGCGGGCGCCGGTCATGGTGGCAACCGTCCAGCAGAAGCCGATGCCGCTGCGCGTGGAAGCCCTCGGCACCGTCGAACCCCTGGTGACGGTCACCATCCGCTCCCGCGTCGCCAGCCAGGTGATGCAGGTGGCGTTCGAAGACGGCTCGCCGGTGAACAAGGGCGACGTGCTGTTCGTGCTCGATGCCCGCGAGGTGGATGCGCAGATCCTGCAATCGCAGGCTACGCTGGCCAAAGACAAGACCCAGCTGGAAAAGGCGATCCGGGACATGGATCGCTATACCGGCCTTGCGGCGCGCAACGCGGTCTCGCAGGTGCAGGTGGACGATGCCCGCACCACGGTCGATGCCCAGAAAGCTACCGTCGACCAGGACGAGGCCACCATCCAGGCGTTGAAGGTGCAGCGCAGCCATTATGAGATCCGATCGCCGGTGACCGGGCGTATTGGTGTCGCCGCGGTGCGGCCGGGCGCGGTCATTCGGGTGGATGACACCCTCGCCACCGTGCGCCAGATCAAACCCATCTATGTGGCCTTCGGCGTGCCCGAGCATTATCTCACCGAAATTCGTGCCGCAGAGGCGGGCGCGCAGGTTCAGATCACGCTTCAGGGCAAGAATGAAACCATCACCGGCGGCAAGATCGCGGTGATCGACAACACCATCGATCCTCAGACCGGCACGCTGATGGTGCGGGCGCTGTTCGACAATGCAGACGAGCGGCTGTGGCCCGGCACGCTGGGCAGCGTTTCGGTGACGCTGCGGATGGAGAGCGGCGTCGCCTCGGTTCCTGCGGAAGCGGTGCAAAGCGGCCAGACCGGCACCTTTGTGTTCGTGGTCGACAAGGATGTGGTCCACGTCCGCCCGGTGACCGTGGCCCGCAATGTAGACGGCGCAGCCGTGATCACCGCCGGGCTTAAAGGCGGCGAGATCGTTGTCACCGAGGGCCAGCTGTCGCTCCGCGAAGGCACCAAGATCAGCATCAAGAACGCCGCCCCCACCGCCGCTGCCGGGAGCTGAACCATGTTCCCGGAGCTGTGCATCCGCCGGCCGGTGATGACGACGCTGATGATGCTGTCGCTCATCATCGGCGGGTTATTCGCGTATCGGCTGCTGCCGGTGGCGGCACTGCCTCGGGTTGATTTCCCGACCATCAACATTAGCGCGAGCCTGCCCGGCGCCAGCCCCGATACCATGGCGACGGCTGTGGCGACGCCCATCGAGCGCCAGTTGGCGACCATTTCGGGCATCACCTCGCTGACCTCGTCGAGCACCCAGGGCTCGACCTCCATCACCATCCAGTTCGACCTGTCGCGGAATATCGACGATGCGGCTCTGGACGTTCAGTCCGCGCTCTCGGTCGCCCAGCGCCAGTTGCCGGACGAGATGACCACCCCGCCCAGCTTCCGGAAGGTGAATCCCGCCGATGCGCCGGTAATCCTGCTGGCGGTGTCCTCGTCCACCTTGCCGCTGTCCACGGTCAATGAGTATGCCGACACCATCATAGGCCAGCAGATCTCGCAATTGCCGGGCGTTGCCCAGGTGCAGATCTACGGGACGCAGAAATATGCGGTGCGCATCCGCGTCGATCCCGCCGCTGCCGCCGCCCGCAATATTTCCGCCGCCGACATCCAGACCGCCATCCAGGCGCGGGCGTCCAATACGCCGATCGGGCAATTGTCCGGGCCCAAGCAGAGCCTGACCATCGACATGGGCATCGCCAAGGCCGATGCGGATGTCTACCGCCGCATGGTGATCGCGTTCCGAAACGGCGCCCCGGTGCGGCTGGACGAAATCGCCAGCGTGACCAATGGCGTGGAGAATGAGCGCGTCGCCTCCTGGTTCAATGATGAGCGCTCCATCGTGCTGGCGGTGGTCCGCCAGCCGGACGCCAATACGGTGGCGGTGGTGGATCAGGTGCGCTCGCATCTGCCGCAATATCGCTCGCAGGTGCCGGGCTCGGTGAATATCGAGGTGCTGAACGACCGCTCCTTCTCGATCCGGGAAGCGGTGGGCGATGTTCAGAAGACCTTGATGGAAGCCATCGTGCTGGTGGTGCTGGTGATCTTCCTGTTCCTGCGCAACCTGCGGGCCACCATCATCCCGTCCCTGGCGCTGCCCATTTCGATCATCGCCACCTTTGGCGTGATGTGGGTGCTGAATTTCTCCATCAACAACATGACGCTGCTGGCGCTCACCTTATGCGTCGGCTTCGTGGTGGATGACGCCATCGTGGTGCTGGAGAATATCTACCGGCACATCGAACTGGGGGAAAAGCCCTTCGCCGCTGCCATCCGTGGCTCGCGCGAAATCGGCTTCACCATCATTTCCATGACCCTGTCGCTGGTGGCGGTATTCATCCCGGTGCTGTTCATGGGCGGCGTGGTGGGCCGGGTGTTCCGCGAGTTCGCGGTGACCATTTCCATCGCCATCCTGGTGTCAGGCTTCGTGTCGCTGACGCTGACGCCCATGCTGTGCGCCCGCGTGCTGAAGGAAGTCGACCACACCAAGCGGCCCAACATCGTCTTCCGCTTCACCGAGCGGATGTTCGAGGCCTGGCTCTCCGGCTACCGGCACTCGCTGGATTTCGTGCTCCGTCACCGCTTCATGATGCTGGTGGTAACGCTCGCCACCATCGTCATCTCCGGCGCGCTCTATGTGGTGATCCCCAAGGGCTTCTTTCCGGTGGAGGATACCGGCTTCATCACTGCGACGGTGGAAGCCGCCACCGACACCTCGTTCGATGCCATGGTCGAGCGGCAGAAGCTGGCCACCGACGCCGTGCGCGGTGATCCCAATGTGGCCTATCTGATCTCCACCGCCGGGGCGACCGGGGTCAGCCGCACCACCAATACCGGCCGCATGTTCATTGCCCTCAAGCCACGCGGCGACCGCCAGTTGAGCGCCTTTCAGGTGATCCAGCAATTGCGCCGTCGCACCGCGCAGATCCCCGGCGTCAACGTGTTCTTCCAGCCAGTGCAGAACATCAATATCGGGGGCGTGTCGTCCAAGAGCCAATATCAGTACACGCTGCAAAGCTCCGACACGGCGGCGCTCTATGCCGCTGCGCCCGACATGGAGCGGCGCATCGCCGAACTGCCGGGTCTGCGTGACGTCACTTCGGACCTGCAAATCTCCAATCCGCAGCTCACGATCGATGTGCAAAAGGACAAGGCCGCGGCACTGGGCATCACCGAGGAGCAGATTCGCAACGCCCTCTATACCCAGTTCGGCACCCGCCAGGTGGCGACGCTGTACACCAGTTCCAACCAGTATGCGATCATCGCCGAGGCGCAGTCGCGCTTCCAGAAGGAAGCCTCCGATCTGAGCCGCGTCTATCTGCGCACCACCAGCGGCACCGTGGTTCCGCTGGAGACGGTGGCCACCATCCGCCGCACGGTGGGCCCGCTCCAGGTGGCACACCAGCAGCAGCAGCCAGCGGTGACCATCTCCTTTAACCTCGCCCCCGGTACCTCGCTTGGGCAGGCGGTGGAGCAGATCTATGCCGCCGAGCGCGCGGCCAACCTGCCAGCGACGGTGACCACCGGCTTCCAGGGCACGGCGCAGGTGTTCCAGGATTCGCTGAGCAACCAGCCGCTGCTGATCGTGGCCGCCGTGCTGGTGATCTACATCGTGCTGGGCGTGCTCTATGAGAGCTTCATCCATCCCATCACCATCCTGTCCGGCCTGCCGTCGGCGGGCATCGGCGCCTTGCTCACCCTGATGGCATTCGACATCGAACTGTCGGTGATCGCGCTGATCGGCATCGTCATGCTGGTGGGCATCGTGAAGAAGAACGCGATCATGATGATCGACGTGGCGCTGGAGCGCCGCCGCCAGGGCGTGGAGGCGCTCGATGCCATCCGCGAGGCCGCGCTGCTGCGCTTCCGGCCGATCATGATGACGACGCTGGCCGCCATTTTCGGCGTGTTGCCCATCGCCATCGGCGCCGGCGCCGGCTCGGAGTTGCGCCAGCCGCTAGGGGTGGCGGTGGTGGGCGGCCTGTTGCTGTCGCAGTTGCTGACGCTCTACATCACCCCTGTGATCTATCTGTATCTCGACCGCTTCGATCGCATCGTCAGCGGTGCCATCGCCGGCGACGAAACGCCGGCTTTGCCCCGCGAGCATCCCGCGCCGGCGGAATAGGGCGGGGCCTGCGCGCTCGCCATTCCTCGATCCCGATCTGTTCCCTCCGCCTGCAGCCCGCGCTGCGGGCGAACGGGCCGATTCGCGCCGCTGGTCAACACATTGATTTGTCCGCTGGTATGTATTAAGCGGAATACATTGCTGAGTGCGTAGTATTGAATTGCTCTAAACTGAGCAATCCTTGAGCATCTCTTCGGTTGGGTCGATGTTAATTTGGAGTCGTTCAAATGACCAAGCATGACCATGCTTCGATCGCTTGGGAGCCTGCGCAGCGAAATCGCGCCATTCCGGTGCTGGACGAGAAGATCGATAGCCGTGATTTGTTCTCCGATAGCCGCGTGGTGATGATTTCACACGGCTCGCAAACCTATCATTTGCGCCTGACGTCCCAGAATAAGCTGATCCTGACGAAATAACCGGCGAAGGCCCGATGCAGAGGTCGCCATCGGAGCCTGAATGGGGGGCGAGGGCAGGGGCCCTATTGCGTGGCGCCGCCTTGAT
>CALRNP020000157.1:0-13898 GCA_943369575.1 Azorhizobium sp. AG788
CATCGGGATTGACGTTCTTCAGGTCATAAATGAGCTGCGCCAGATCCTCGATGGAATAGATGTCGTGGTGCGGCGGCGGCGAGATCAGGCCGACGCCGGGGGTGGAGTGGCGCACCTTGGCGATGACCGCATCCACCTTGTGGCCGGGCAATTGTCCGCCCTCGCCGGGCTTGGCGCCCTGGGCCACCTTGATCTGCATCACGTCGGAATTGACCAGATATTCGGCGGTGACGCCGAAGCGGCCGGAGGCCACCTGCTTGATGGCGGAGCGGGCGCTGTCGCCATTGGGCAAGGGCTTGTAGCGCTCGGACTCCTCGCCGCCCTCGCCGGTGTTCGACTTGCCGCCGATCCGGTTCATGGCGATGGCCAGCGTGGTGTGCGCCTCGCGGGAGATGGAGCCGAACGACATGGCGCCGGTGGAGAAGCGCTTGACGATGTCCGCCGCCGGCTCGACCTCGGAGATGTCCACCGGGGCGCGGCCGAATTCCTGCGGCTCGCGCAGGCGGAACAGCGTGCGGATGGTGAGCAGGCCGTTGTCCTGTTCGTTGACCATGTCGGCGAAGGCGCGATAGCGGTCCTGGGCGTTGCCGCGCACCGCATGCTGGAGCGCCGCCACCGAATCCGGGGTCCAGGCATGATCCTCGCCGCGCATGCGGTAGGCATATTCGCCGCCCACATCCAAAGCCATGCGGTACACCGGGGCATCGGAGAAGGCGAGGTGATGACGGCGCACCGTCTCCTCGGCGATCTCGGCCAGGCCCACGCCCTCGATGGTGGTGGCTGTGCCGGAGAAATAGCGGTTCACCACCGCCGACGACAGGCCGACCGCGTCGAAGATCTGCGCGCCGCAATAGGACTGGTAGGTGGAGATGCCCATCTTGGACATCACCTTCAGCAGGCCCTTGTCGATGGACTTGATGAAGCGCTTGACGATTTCATAGTCGTCCACCTCGTCCGGCACGTCCGGCATCGCCAGCAGCGTCTCGAAGGCGAGGTAGGGGTTGATGGCTTCGGCGCCATAGCCGGCCAGGCAGGCGAAATGGTGCACTTCGCGCGCTTCGCCGGTCTCCACCACCAGACCCACCGAGGTGCGCAGACCCTTGCGGATCAGATGGTGATGCACGGCGGCGGTGGCGAACAGCGCCGGGATCGGGATGCGGTCCGGCCCCACCATGCGGTCGGACAGGATGATGATGTTGTAGCCGCCGTGCACGGCCGCTTCCGCCCGCTCGCACAGGCGCTCGATGGCGTCTTCCATCCCGCCCGCGCCCTTGTCGGTGGGATAGGTGATGTCGAGGGTGCGGGTGTCGAACCGCTCCTCCATGAAGCCGATGGAGCGGATCTTCTCCAGATCCTCATTGGTGAGGATGGGCTGGCGCACTTCCAGGCGCTTGCGGCGGGCGTTGCCTTCCAGGTCGAAGATGTTCGGCCGCGGCCCGATGAACGACACCAGGCTCATGACCATTTCCTCGCGGATCGGGTCGATGGGCGGGTTGGTCACCTGGGCGAAGTTCTGCTGGAAATAGCTGTAGAGCAGCTTCGACTTGTTGGAGAGCACCGAGATCGGCGTGTCGGTGCCCATGGAGCCGACCGCTTCCTGGCCGGTGATGGCCATGGGCGCCATCAACAGCTTGATGTCTTCCTGGGTGTAGCCGAAGGCCTGCTGGCGATCGAGCAGCGAGACATCGGTGCGCACCTCGCGCGCCTCCACCTTGCGCAGATCTTCCAGCACCAGCTGCGTGTGCTTGAGCCAGTCCTTGTAGGGATTGGCGCGGGCCAGCTCGGTCTTGATCTCCTCGTCGGGGACGAGGCGGCCCTGCTCCAAATCCACCAGCAGCATCTTGCCCGGCTGGAGGCGCCACTTGGTGATGATCTTCTCTTCCGGCACCGTCAGCACGCCGGCTTCGGACGCCAGCACGATGGTGTCGTCGGAGGTCACCAGATAGCGCGCCGGCCGCAGGCCGTTGCGGTCCAGGGTGGCGACGATCTGGCGCCCGTCGGTGGCGACGATGGCGGCGGGGCCGTCCCACGGCTCCATGAGGGCGGCGTGATATTCGTAGAAGGCGCGCCGCTCCTCATCCATGAGCGGGTTGCCCGCCCAGGCTTCCGGCACCAGCATCATGGCCGCATGGGCGAGGCCATAGCCGCCCTGGGTCAGGAATTCGAGCGCATTGTCGAAGCAGGCGGTGTCCGACTGCCCTTCATAGGAGATGGGCCACAGCTTGGAGATGTCGGCGCCGAACAGCTCCGAATCCACCGAGGCTTGGCGCGCCGCCATCCAGTTGACGTTGCCGCGCAGGGTGTTGATCTCGCCGTTATGGGCCACCATCCGGTAGGGATGGGCCAAGGGCCAGGCGGGGAAGGTGTTGGTGGAGAAGCGCTGGTGGACGAGGGCGAGGGCGCTCTCGAAGTCCGGATCGTGCAGGTCGGGATAATAGGCGCCCAGCTGGTCGGCCAGGAACATGCCCTTATAGACCAGGGTGCGGCAGGACAGCGACACCGGATAATAGCCAGCGGTGCGCGGGTCCTTGGCGTCATAGACCACGTTCGAGATGACCTTGCGCAGCACGAACAGCCGGCGCTCGAAGGCATCTTCGTCCACATGGCTCTCGCCGCGGCCGATGAAGATCTGCTCGTGATTGGGCTCGGTGGGCAGCACGCTGTCGCCCAGCGAGGAATTGTCGGTGGGCACATTGCGCCAGCCGAGCAGCACCAGCCCCTCTTCCTTCACCACCCGCTCGAACGCGGCGCGCACGATCTCGCGACCTTCGGTGTCGCGGGGCATGAAGATGTGGCCGACCGCATAATGGCCGGGCTCCGGCAAGGTGAAGCCGAGCTTGGCGGCTTCCTTGGCGAAGAAGCGATGGGGGATCTGCACCAGCATGCCGGCGCCGTCGCCGGCGCGCGGGTCGGCGCCCACGGCGCCGCGGTGCTCCAGGTTCAACAGGATCTGGATGCCGTCCTGCACGATCTTCTGCGACTTGCGGCCCTTGATGTCGGCGATGAAGCCGACGCCGCAGGCATCCTTCTCATGGGCGGGGTCAAACAGGCCGAACGCCTCCGGGCGACCAAAGATCGCCGGGTCTTTCGCGGTGGCGGCGCCATGAGCGACACGTCCGGTCAAACCGTCATTGCGATCCATGCTGGTCATCCTCGACACTCCCCTATGGCCGGCCTGAGCCGGTCCGCCACCCCATCGTCGGCGCACAGAAGCGCACGCTCGCAAGAACGCACGCTTTGTACAATCGCAGGGACGCTAATAGGGCAGCACCCCTGCCCTATCTTTTGAAAGATGACAGAAAAGCGGCGGAACCACAAGCCGGCAGATGACCACCAGCCATGCCGAGGCTGCATATATTGCGCGCGAACCGATCCTGACGAAACAACGGTACGGTGGAGCAAGCTCCCACGCAATCCTATTGCGAACATGGGGCGCCGGAGGCGAACCCAAGCCCGGCGCAATCCTGCGCTGCGATGCGCGCGCTGCCGCTCGCCGGCAGGCGGGATGCGTGCGTGCGCCGCAGGCGGGTGTGGCGCCGCGCGCATATTCGCCGCCGCGCCAGCCTGCGGCAATCCTCGCCCGCCATGATCCTGCCGGAGATCTCATCCGCACGGAACCCCGCCATGACTTTGCGTCCGTCCTCTCATGTCCACGGCGCGCGCGCGGCCCGGCAGCGGCGCGGCGCCCGCGCGCTGGCGGTGCCGGCCGTGGCGGTCCGCTTCGCGCTGGCCTTCGGCCTGCTGCTGGTGCTCGCCGCTTTGCTGGCGATGACCGGCCAGGCCCGCGCCGCCGAGCGCGGCGTGACCTTCGCGCCGCAAACCGGCGGAGGGTCCGGCGGCTATGGCGGATACGGCGGCTATGGCGGCAACTGGAACGGCGGCGGCAACACTGGCGGCGGCAACAATGCCGCCAATAACGGTGCCGGGCTGCTGATCGCGCCTTACGTAGAGGTGCCCCCCACCCCGTCGCAGACGCCCATGCCCCAGGGCGCGCCGATGATCCCGGCGGACCAGATCCAGGACATCGTGAGCAGCGCCGGCTATGCCCAGGTGCAGGCGCCCACCCTGTCGCAGGGTTATTATTATATGCAGGCCACCTCCGCCGCCGGTCCGGTGCTGCTGGCGGTAGATGCTTATTCCGGCCAGGTGGTGAGTTCGCGCCCGGTAGCCACCACCCCGCGTCCGCCGGTGGTGGAGAGCGGCTCGCTCATCGGCAGCGGCTCGCTGGTAGGCACTCCGCCGCCCAGCCGTCCGCGCGGCCCGCTGGCGCCCGATCCCAACAATCCCGACGGCGAATGAGAACGCACGCGCGCGCCATGGCCTGAAACGCCAGACGGGGCGGGGCGATCCGCCCCACCCCGTCTGTCAATCTGCTTGAAAACCCAAGGCTTGCGGCCACAGGTCTCAATGGCTCAGGCTCACTTGCCTTGCAGCAGCGGGCCCAGTTCCTTGTCCAGGTCGGCCACGGTGATGGCGCCGGAGATCTTCTTGCCGTTGATGAAGAAGGTCGGCGTCGAATCGATCGCCAGTTCCTTGTTGCCATACTGGGCGCTGGCCTGGACCTTGTCCGCCAGATCCTTGTCCGACAGGCACTTCTCGAAATCGGCTTCGCTCATGCCCGCCTGCTTGGCGATCTTGAGCAGGCCGCCGGCCGGATCGTTGCTGAACGCCCAGGCGCGCTGGGTCTCGAACAGCGTGTCCACCATGGGGAAATATTTGTCGTCCGGCACGCAGCGCGCCAGCATGAAGGCGGCGGTGGCGACCGGATCGAACGGGAATTCGCGGAACACGAAATAGACCTTGCCGGTGTCCACATATTTGGACTTCAGCGTCGGCCAGGTCTGCTGGTTGAAGGCGGCGCAGTGGCTGCAGGTCATCGAGGCATATTCGACGATGGTCACCGGCGCCTTGGGGTCGCCCAGGGTCTTGGCCGGCAGCGGGCTGGCGCCGGGCGCCATCAGCTTGGCCTGGTCGGCGGTCTGCGCGGCGGCGGGCGAGATGAAGTCGGGCGAAAAGCCCAGCAGGCGCGCCAAGGGCGCACCGACGCCGCCGGCCAGAGCGAGCAGGCCGATGCCGGTGAGGAAGCGGCGACGATGAAGCAACATGAAAGTCTCCGGTACGGAACGGCGCACACATCATCGCGCTACCATGGCGCGGATAGGGCGGCAAACCCCCAGCGATCACCTTTTCCGGCGCAGGCCTGGCCCTGAGGCAAAAACGCCGGGCTCAGCCGCCGCGTTCGCGCTGCACCAGCGCGCCCAGCCGGGCCAGCGATGCGGCCAGCGCCTCATCCTCCATCGGCCCGAGATTGTGGCGGATGGCGGCCACGTGCAGTGGGTCCGGCTCCTGCGGCTTGGGCGGCGGGCCGTGGCGGGCCGGCACCGGCCCCTGGCGCAGCGCCAGCTTGCCGACGCAGCGCCAGCCGAAATAGGCATTGATGCGCTCCACCACGATGGGGGCGGCATATTGCAGTTCGATGGCGTAGGGGCCTTCCACCCGCACCACCAAAGTGGCGGGCTCGTTATTCTGCCGGCTCGGCCACTGCATCTTCACCGGCATGGTGCGCGGGGCCAGATCCGGCCCGACGATCTCATCCCAGTTGGTGACGATCTCCACCACCGAAAAGCCCGCGCGCCCCAGAGCATCGGCGATGCTGGGGCCGACCAGGTCTGCAAGCAGGCGAACGGAGCGCGGCTTTCTCATCGGGAACTCTGTCTCTTCCATCCGCTGCGGCGGGCGACGCCACAGCCCCTACCTTCGCACATCGGCACCCTGGGCGCACGGCATCCGGCAAGCTGTCGCGCCCCGTGGGGATTGCCCGGCGCGCCGACCCTGGGCACGGTGGCGCCATGATCGCTTCCGCCTCCGCTTCCCTCCGCTCCGCCAGCGCCCCCAAGCCCGCCGCACTGCTGGCCTGGTATGACCGCCACCGCCGCCGCCTGCCCTGGCGGGCGGAAGGCGGGCGGATGGCCGATCCATACCATGTGTTCCTCTCCGAGATCATGCTCCAGCAGACCACGGTGAAGGCGGTAGGTCCTTATTTCGGCACTTTCCTGGCCCGCTGGCCCACGGTGGCGGACCTGGCCGCCGCGCCTTTGGAAGAGGTGCTCTCCGCCTGGGCGGGGCTGGGCTATTATGCCCGCGCCCGCAATCTGCACGCCTGCGCCAAGGCGGTGGTGGACCGCAACGGCGGGCAGTTTCCCGATGACGAGGCGGCGCTCTTGGACCTGCCCGGCATCGGCCCCTATACCGCCGCCGCCATCGCCGCCATCGCCTTCGACCGTAAGGCCAGCCCCGTGGACGGCAATATCGAGCGGGTGGTGAGCCGGCTCTATGCGGTGGACGAGCCGTTGCCCAAGGGCAAGGTGCGCATCAAGGCGCTGGCCGCCGCTTTGACCCCGGCCCGCCGCCCCGGCGATTTCGCCCAGGCGATGATGGATCTGGGCGCCACCATCTGCACCCCGCGCTCGCCCGCCTGTCCGCTGTGCCCGTGGATGGAGCCGTGCATCGCCCGCGCCGCCGGCGATCCGGCGCGCTATCCGATCAAGGCGCCGAAGACCGCCAAGCCCGCCCGCGCCGGCATCGCCTTCCTGGCGGTGCGGGCTGACGGCGCGGTACTGATGCGCACCCGCCCCGACAAGGGCCTGCTGGCCAAGATGACCGAGGTACCCTCCACCCCTTGGGGGGCCGCCCCGGAGCAGCCGGAGACCCACGCGCCCCTGGCGGCCTCCTGGCGCAACCTGCCGGGCAGCGTGGAGCATGTCTTCACCCATTTCGCCTTGACGCTAACCGTGCGCCGCGCCGACCTGCCGCTCGCCACCCCGGCACCGGACGGCCACCGCTGGGTCCACCCGGAAGACTTCGACCGCGAGGCCCTGCCCAGCCTGATGCGCAAGGTGCTGGCGTTCCGCTGACCCCAGTGTGCGGCCCCGCGCATGTGGCGCGGCAGCGGCCGGCCCATTCAGCGCACACAGTCGTGACATTCCCTAGAGGGAACATAATATTTACTGCGGAGTTTATGCCGCTCCATAACGAACACAGAAATATATAACAGCATTGTGAGCCAGAAGGCCGCTATAATTCTATTTATGCTCAAAAATGATTAAGTATATTTTGACGTGCCGGCGCCTTTAGCCTGCGTCGCTCGAACCCGTATGCGACGCGTCCCGCATCCCGCCCGTTCAATCGTCGAATTGGCCTTCCGATGAGGACCTTCATGTCAATCACTGCACGCCTTTCTCAAGCCCTCATCGCAGGGGCGGTCCTCGTTCCGGCCGCAGCCCTTGCGCAAGCCCCCCGGCTCGATGTGCCCTACGTTCCCACGCCCCCGGCGGTGGTCGAGCGCATGCTCGAACTGGGCGCGGTCGGCCGGGAGGATGTGGTCATCGACCTCGGCTCCGGCGACGGCCGCATCGCCATTGCGGCGGTGAAGGAGCGTGAGGCCAAGTCCGCCCTTGGTGTGGACCTCAACCCCGAGCGCATTCGCGAGGCCCAGGAGAATGCCAAGGCCGCGGGGGTGTCCGAGAAGGTGCAGTTCCAGCGCGGCGATCTATTCGAGATGAAGCTCGACGATGCCACCGTCATCACCATGTATCTTCTGGAGACGGTGAACGCCAAGCTGCGTCCCCGCTTGCTGGATCTGAGGCCAGGAACACGTCTGGTGTCCCATGCCTTCACTATGGGCGATTGGGAAGCCGACCGCCGCGAAGTGGTTGACGGGCGCGTCGTCTATCTCTGGGTGGTACCGGCCAAGGTGGACGGCACCTGGAAGGTGACCGACGGCCAAACCAGCTTCACCATCGATCTGGACCAGACGTTCCAGAAGGTCACCGGCGTTGCCACCCTGGATGGCCAGCAGGTGCCGCTGCAAACCGCGCGGCTTGATGGCGCCGACATCGAACTTGTCGTGGGGACGGGCACCCAGGCGCGCACCCTGAAGGGGCGCGTGAACGGGAGCACCATCCAACCCGTGGCCAGCGCCGGCGGCGATGCCGGGACGTGGCGCGCCGAACGGGGCTGATCCTCCATGCCTGCCGCTCCACCCGTCGCCTTTCGAGGCGCCGGGTGGCCCGCGCCGTGACCGGCCCCGCCCATCCGCCCCACTCCGGCTCGCATCCGCCGCCCGGGATCCTCAGGAGACCCCATGTCCCACCCCCTCGTCCGGCGAGACGCCCAGGGATTGTCCGTCATTGACGGCGTCGCCGTCATGGTCGGCATCGTTCTTGGCATCGGCATCTTCAAGACCCCGTCCCTGGTGGCCGCAAATGTGGGGGGCGAGGTGGAGTTCATCGCCGTCTGGCTGGTGGGTGGCCTCATCACCTTGTGCGGGGCGCTGTGCTATGCGGAATTGGCGGTGACGCATCCCAGTTCAGGGGGCGAGTACCATTTCCTCTCGCGCGCCTATGGACCGCGGCTGGCGGTTCTGTTCGCCTGGGCGCGCGGCACGGTGATCCAGACCGGCGCCATTGCAGCGGTGGCGTTTGTCTATGGCGATTATGCCCAGAGCCTGCTGCCGCTCGGCCCCTATGGGATCGCCATCCATGCCGCCATCGTCATCGCGGCGATCACCGCCTTGAACATGTGGGGCACCCGCTACGCCAGCCTGGGCCAGCGCGGCTTCACCTTGCTGACCCTCCTGGCGGTGGCGGTCGTCATCGCCGCCGGCCTTCTGTCGCTCGGCGGGCCGGTTCCGGTGCCGGACGCACCGGCACCGGAACCGGCGAACAGCGCGCTGGGCATGGCGATGGTGTTCGTATTGCTCACCTATGGCGGGTGGAGCGAAGCGGTTTATCTCTCCGGCGAGATGCGCAATGTCCAGCGCACCATGAAGCTGACACTGATCTTCGGCACCGCGCTCGTGGTCCTGGTCTACGGCGCGTTCAATCTGGCGCTGCTCAGCGCCTTCGGGCTGGACGCCCTGCGGGCCACCGCGACGCCGGCCACCGACCTGATGGCCGGGCTCGGCGGCGGCATCGGGCAGACATTGCTGGCGGTGGTGATCTGCATCATGGCCATCAGCACCCTGAACGGGACCATCATCACCGGAGCGCGCGCCTTCCATGCCCTCGGCCGGGACCTGCCGCTGCTGGGCTTCCTCTCGCGCACCACGCTGACGCCGAACGGCCCGCCGCCGCTGATCGCCCTGATGATGCAGGCCGGCATCGCCCTCGGATTGGTCGTATTCGGGGCCCTGACGCGCGACGGCTTCCAGTCCATGGTGGATTTCACAGCCCCGGTGTTCTGGAGCTTCCTGCTGCTGGTCAGCCTGTCGCTGTTCCTGTTCCGCTGGCGGGAGCCCAACCATCCGCGCCCGTTCCGTGTGCCACTCTTTCCGCTGGTGCCGGCGCTGTTCTCGCTTGCCTGCGCCGGCCTGCTCTATGCCAGCCTGGCCTATACGGGTGTGGGAGCCCTCGTGGGTGTCGGCGTCGTCCTGGCCGGCCTGCCGCTGTTGGCATTCGTGCGCCGCCCCATGGCGCCGGCGCCGGCGCCCGGCCCCGCCGAATGAACCGACCGCGAACGGCGGGGGAGAGAGGGCCTCGCGGCGATATCGCCCGAGCGGCAGGCTCACAATTGATGCTAAATCCGGTTTAATCTTCCGCGCATTCTGGTGATTATCCCGATGGACACCAGGGTCTATCTCTTCACTCGAAACGGGGCGGCACTCACCGCCCCTCGAATTGAGGACAGACTCCCATGCGCAACTTCTCTTATGCCGCCCTCGCCCTTGCCGCCGGCCTTGCCCTCTCGGGCGTCGCCCAGGCGGACGAATATATCAGCGCCGCCAATCGCGAGAATTATGCGGTCGCCGCCCAGAGCGCCGCCTCCGAACAGGCCCTGCTGCCCGCCTTCGCCAACGCCACCGTCCGCACCCTGCGGCCGTTCCAGGCCGCCGCGCCGGCCGCGCAGATCGCCGGCCCGTTCAGCAATGCCGATGCCCATTCCGGCCCGGCCCATAACTGACCTCTCACTCCCCCAGCGGACGGCGCGGCATCGCCCACCGTCCGATGATCCGACGGCGCGAACCGTCGAAGCCATGAAGGACCAAGACCATGCGTAACCTTTCCTATGCCGCCCTCGCCCTTGCTGCCGGCCTTGCCCTTTCGGGCGCCGCCCAGGCGGACGAATATATCAGCGCTTCCAACCGCGAGAATTATGCGGTGGCTGCCCAGAGCGCCGCGTCGAACCAGGCCCTGCTGCCGCTGACGGTGCAGGCCACCGCCGCCACCCGGCATCAGGCCGCCCAGCCCACCTTCCATGCCCCGGCGGTGGTCGGCCCGTTCGACAATGCCGACCCCCATTCGGGCCCCTCGCACAGCGGTTCGCCGGCCCTCTGGTGATCGGGGCGCTGCGGCGCCTTCCAGAGGTGTGAAAACGACAGCGGGCGGCGCGTGGACTTGGAGGTCCGCGCGCCGCCCGTCTGCGTTTCAGGTCGGGAAACCCCGCTCACTCTTCCGAGCGGATGCCCATTTCAGCGCGCAGGCGGGCGCGCAGCGTGTCGATGGGATGGCGGCGGCCTTCCTGCTCCACATGCCAGAAGGTCCAGCCGTTGCAGGCCGCCGCGCCCTGCGCCAGCGCCCCCATGCGGTGGATCGAGCCCACCGAGGTGGTGGCCTCGTTGACCAGAGCGATGGTGCCATCCGCCCGCACCACGGCGCGGACGTTGCCCTTGGCATCGGTGAGTTCGACGCCCGGCGTCACCAGGCCGCTGTCCACCAGAGCCGAGAACGCCACACGCGGGGCTTCGCGGGCGCTGGGCGGGGCGGCAAGGGCGGCTTCCGGCAACGGCTCGATGGCATCGATGCGGACGCGGGCGGCTTCCGCATAGCCTTCGTCGCGCTCGATGCCGACATAATGGCGGCGCAGGCGCTTGGCCACCGCCGCGCTGGTGCCCGAGCCGAGGAACGGATCCAGCACCAGATCGCCCGGCTTGGAGGCGGACATCAGCACCCGCGCCAGCAGCGATTCCGGCTTCTGGGTGGGATGGACCTTGCGGCCATTGGCATCCTTCAGGCGCTCGCCGCCGGTGCAGATGGGCAGCAGCCAGTCGGAGCGCACCTGCACATCCTCATTGCCGCCCTTGAGCGCTTCGTAATTGAACACATAGCCCTTGGCGCCGGGATCGCGCGCCGCCCAGATCAGGGTCTCATGGGCATTGGTGAAGCGCCGGCCACGGAAATTCGGCATGGGGTTAGCCTTGCGCCACACCACGTCGTTGAGGATCCAGAAGCCCAGATCCTGCATGATGGCGCCGACCCGGAAGATGTTGTGATACGAGCCGATCACCCAGATGGTGGCATCCGGCTTCATCACCCGTTTGACCGCCAGCAGCCAGGCGCGGGTGAAAGTGTCATAGGCTTCGAAGCTGGCGAACTGGTCCCAGGCATCGTCCACCGCATCGACGCGGCTTTCGTCCGGGCGCTTCAGTTCGCCCTGAAGCTGAAGATTGTAGGGGGGATCGGCGAACACGATGTCCACCGAGCGCGGCGGCAGTTTCGCCAGTTCGGCGATGCAGTCGCCCACCAGGATCTGGTCGCGCACGACCTCCCGAATAGCCTCTGCCCCGAAGGTCTCGCCAGAAAGGCGGGGCGCCCGTCGGGGCGCCCCCTTACGCACCACACTCATGAGACGCAACCTATACGCAACGCTTACTATGAACATCACCATAGGGAGCGCAGGTAAAAGGGGCGTTAGCGAAATGCCGATTTGGTGATTTAATTCGTTTACGGGGCGTTCATCTTTATTTACGCCACCTTCATCTTTGGCTCCAGACACCACGTCTGGCTGCGTCCCCGGTTCGCCGTCACCGGAGCGCAAACGCAAACGGGCGCCGGTTGAACCGGCGCCCGCCTGTCATCGCGTTAGAAGAAAGCTCAGTGCTGGTGGCCGCCGGCGGCTGCCGGCGCGTTGGCGCCGAGGCCGCGCACGTCGAGGGTCACTTCCACCTTGCCGGCCTTCTCGAACACCAGGGTGCCCTTGACCTTGTCGCCTTCCTTCAGCGGCTGCTTGAGGTCCATCAGCATGAGATGGAAGCCGCCCGGCGCCAGTTCCACGGTCTTGCCCGGCGCGATCTCCAGGCCCTGAGCCAGCGGACGCATGCTCATGACGCCATTGTTCATGGCCATCTCGTGGATTTCCACCTTGCCGGCGGGCGCGAAGGTGGCGGAGACCAGCTTGTCGGGCGTGGTGCCGGTGTTGGTGATCTTCAGGAAGCCGCCGGCCACCTTGGCGCCGCCGGGGGTGGCGCGGGCCCAGGGGGTCTCGATGGTGAGAGCGCCCACCTTCTGGACGCTCTCCGAAGGCGCCGCAGCGGCCACCTTCAGCAGCGGCGCCGGACGCGGCGGCATGGGCTGGCCCTGCACCACCGCTTCGGACCAGTCGCTGGCGCCCTTTTCGCAGGTCTGGAGCACCGCGAACGGCAGGCTCTGGCCGCCGGTCTCGGCCTGCAGCGAGCCGATGAAGATGAATTCGTCATACTGGGCGTCGGGCAGGTTGCCGCCGGACCAGGTGATGGTCTTCACCCCTTCGGAGATGGTCTTGCCGTGGGAGGTGTAGGGCTTGGCATAAGGCGCGGTCTCGATGGCGAGCGTCCAGCCGGCCTTCGGCATGGGCTTCACGCCCACCACGCCGTCGGGAATGGTGACCTTGATGGCGGTGGTGGCGCTGCCGTCGCAGCCATGGGGCACGCGCAGGGCGGTGCGGATGGAGGTGCCGGCCTGGGCCTGATTGGGCATCAAGGTGACATGGGCGGCGGCGGGGCCGGCGATGACAGCGGAGGCGAGCGCGGCCACGGGAAGGGCGCGCGCGGCAAGGCGAGAAAACATCGGGCGAGAAAACATGGAACGTCTCCTGAACGGATTATGAGGGTTTCAGCTACGCGGCATCAGCCGCGCGCCGGAGGCCCCCGCGCCGCAAAGGAGACATGCCGCACCGGCGCTGCCGCGCGCTCGGAGGATGGGGTCGCCGCCGCCAGACGCTGCGGCTCGGGAAAGGCCAAAGCCACCGGCGCCGGCGGATCCAGCGCGGCGGGTGCCGCCGCCGCCAGACAGCCGAAGGCGCAGCACAAGGCGGTATGGTCGGCCTCGCCGCTGCCGGTGCTGTCGTCGGTATGGCCCTGGCAGATCACGCCGGTGGCGACGCCCACCGCGTGCTCGGTGGCGGCGACACCGCCCACCAGCACTTGCAGCAGCAGCGCATAGGCCAGCACCAGGCGGGAAACCCACCTGCCCACCGCCTGCACCGTGCCGCTGCTGCGCCTTGTCATGACAGCGGGCTTAGGACGGCTGATGACGCGAGGCAAGCGCCGAGGCGCCGCAGGGGGTGGGGGGGCCGGCCTGCCACGGGTCGTACCTGCACATCCGACCGCCAAAGGGAAAATCAGCAGGAACACTTGGCGAACATCGCAAGCTGTGGCACCATGGTAGCCTGAACAATCGCATGGATGTCGGCGGCCGGTATAGCCGGGGCGATCGATATGAAGTGCGGCGTCGAGACGGTGGCCCAGGTCACGGTCGCAAGCGCGCAGAATGGGCGGCAGCGTACCTCTGCATTGGTCAGGCCCGACCGTCCCGACGAAGTGAAGCTAGCCGTAACCCTATCCATCAAGGGAGCCTGTTCGGCGGCTATACCCTTTTATTTCTCGGGCCGGGCGGTCTCGTCGCGCGCGAAAGCGGCACCCTTGCCGGGCGGCCCAAAAAGGCTAACCTGAGATAAGGAGGCGTCGCTGATGAACGCGGGATGCAAAAACGTGCCACTTCGGCACGGGACGGGGGGACGCGGCGTCGCCTGACGCAGTGGATCCTCGGGATGACTATCGCATGGATGTCGGCGGCCGGTATAGCCGGGGCGATCGATATGAAGTGCGGCGTCGAGACGGTGGCCCAGGTCACGGTCGCAAGCGC
>CALRNP020000158.1:0-13744 GCA_943369575.1 Azorhizobium sp. AG788
CGCCCCCCGACGGCACCACCTTGCTCATCGCCCCCAGTGGCCTGCTGCTGTTCGATCCCGCCAACCGGCCCGAGCGCAAGTTCAATCCCGAAACCGATCTTGATCCCCTCATCATGGCGATCCGGGCGCCGCTGGTTCTGGCGGTCGACCCTGCTTTGCCGGTAACGGATCTCAAGAGCTTCATCGCCTATCTCAAGGCCAACCCGCGCAAGATATCCTTTGGCGCCAACGCGGCCGGCTCCATTAATGACATAGCGCTGCGCCAGTTCTGGAACGATACCGGCACCTCCGGCAGCATCACCTTCGTCCCCTCCAGCGCCCGCATCCTGGAAGCGATGTTGGCGCGCAAGGTCGAAGCCGCCTTTCTCGACGGCGGCGTGGTGGGGCCGGCGGTGGAGGCCAAGAAAGTGCGCATCCTGGCGGCCACCGGCGACGTCCGCGCATTGCTGGCCGATGTGCCCACCTTCGCGGAAGAGGGCCTGCCGAACATGAGCAGTTATACGTGGCAGGCGGTGGCGGCGCCCGTGGGCCTGCCGCCGGACGTACGCCAGGATCTGGAGCAGGGTCTGCGCGCCGCCTTGCTGGACCGCTCAGTGGTGACGGCCCTGGAAGCCACCGGCTCGGAAGTGGTGGCCAGCACCGCACGGCAGCTGACGCGGGTGCTCCAGGAGGAGCGCAAACGCGCCCGCGCCCTGGCGGCGGCTCAGCCGTTGCAAAACCCATAGCGCCTGCTACCGATGGAGGCGACCGGACCTTCCATCCCGCCTGGAATCGCCCCGATGCCCATCGAAGATCTGCCCCTCAACGGCTTCAAGCGCGCCATCCACGACGGCCAGCAGCAAATTGGGCTGTGGTGCTCCATCCCCAGCAGCTACACCGTTGAATTGCTGGCCGGCTCCGGCTTCGACTGGCTGCTGCTGGACACCGAGCACACCCCCGCCGACCTGCCGCAGGTCTATGGGGAATTGCAGGCCGCCGCCGCTGGCTCCGCCCATCCCATCGTGCGGGTGCCGTGGAACGATCCGGTCGCCATCAAGCGCTATCTCGACGCCGGGGTGCAGACCCTGCTGGTGCCCATGGTCCAGAACGCCGCCGAGGCGCGGGCGGCGGTGGAAGCCATGCGCTACCCGCCCCGCGGCATTCGCGGCTTTGCAGGAGGCTCCCGCGCCGCCCGCTTCGGCCGCATCCCCGACTATCACGCCCGCTCGGAGGCCGAACTGTGCCTGCTGGTGCAGGTGGAAACCGGCGATGCCTTGGGCGAGCTGGAGGAAATCTGCGCCGTGGAAGGCGTCGATGGCATCTTCATCGGACCGGGCGACCTGTCTGCCAGCCTGGGCCATCTCGGCGGCCAGAACGATCCGTCCATGGTCAGCCTGATCGAGGCCGCCATCCGCCGCATCGTCGCCGCCGGCAACCGCCCCGGCATCCTGACCCCGGATGCGGCGCTGGCCCGCCGCTATATGGACGCCGGCTCCGTGTTCACCGCCGTGGGCTCCGACGCCGGCCTGCTGGCCCGCAGTTCCGACGCGCTCGCCGCATCATTTGCCGGCTGATGCGACGGGGGCGCAGCGCCCCCGTCATCGTCTGATGCATCGTCCCCCCGGAGGAGCCCCCCATGAGCACCGAAACCTTCAAGGCCATCGTCGCCCGCAAGGCCGAGGGCGGGCAGGCCATCGCCCTCGAACAGGTGGATGAGAGCTTCCTGCCCGCCGCCGACGTGACCGTGGACGTGGCCTATTCCACCCTCAACTATAAGGACGGTCTCGCCCTGAAGGGCCTCGGACGCATCCTGCGCACCTTCCCCATGGTGCCGGGCATCGATTTCTCCGGCACCGTGCGCGCCAGCGACAGCCCCGCCTTCGCCCCCGGAGACCAGGTGGTGCTCACCGGCTGGGGCGTTGGGGAAAGCTGGTCCGGCGGCTTCGCCGCCCGGGCGCGGGTGAAGAGCGAGTGGCTGGTGAAGCTGCCGGACGGCCTGGACCTGCGCCACGCCATGGCCATCGGCACCGCCGGCTTCACCGCCATGCTGAGCGTCATGGCGCTGGAGCGGCACGGCATCGCCGCCGGTGGCGAGGTGCTGGTGACGGGAGCGGCCGGCGGCGTCGGCAGCATCGCTGTGCGCCTGCTCTCGCGTCTCGGCTATCGGGTGGTGGCGCTGACCGGGCGGCCGGCGGAAGCCAGCTTCCTCACCGCCCTCGGCGCCGCCGAGATCCTGGAGCGCGCCGCGCTGACCGCCCCCGGCAAGCCACTGCAATCGGAGCGCTGGGCGGGTGCCGTGGATACGGTGGGCGGCGTGGTGCTGGCCAATGTGCTCGCCTCAACCGCCAGCGACGGCGCGGTCGCCGCCTGCGGGCTGGCGGGCGGCACCGATCTGCCCACCAGCGTCTTCCCTTTCATCCTGCGCGGGGTGAGCCTACTGGGGATCAATTCGGTCGACACGCCCAAGGCCAAGCGTGAGGCCGCCTGGGCGCGGCTCGCCCGCGACCTCAGCCCGGCCGATCTCGACGGTATGATCCAGGAGGTGGCGTTGGAAGACCTGCCCGCGCTGGCGGATGCCATCATCGCCGGGCAGGTGCGCGGCCGGACGGTGGTGCGGATCTGAACCGCCAGGGGCGCCTTACGCGCCTCCAGGCCGCTCAGCGCGGCGCGGCCGTTTCCAATTCGGCCAGCAGATCGTCCAATATGCCGATCAGGCGCTCGATGTCCGCCGGGCGGGACAAGCGGTGGTCGCCGTCCTTCACCAGCGTGAACACCACATCGTCCTCGGCGAGACATGACACCAGCCGCATGGCGTGCTGCCACGGCACGTCCACATCCTGCGCGCCCTGGAGAATGCGCACCGGGCATCCCACCTGAAACGGCGCACCCAGCAGCAGATGGTTGCGCCCGTCCTCGATCAGCGCCCGGGTGATGACGAACGGCCCGCCGTCATAAGGCGAGGGCCGGGCATAACGGCCGGTGGCGAGGATCTCCGCCTTCACCGCCTCGGGAAAGCCCGCCCACATCAGCTCTTCGGTGAAGTCCGGCGCCGGGGCGATCAGCACCAGCCCGGCGAGGCGGGTGTCGCCCGCCGCCAGCAGGGCGCGGGCCAGCAGCAGCGCCATCCAGCCGCCCATGGACGAGCCCACCAGCACCTGCGGCCCGGTGGTCTGGTCGAACACCGCGCGCGCATCCGCCAGCCATTGCGAGATGGTGCCGTCCTCGAACGCGCCGCTGGAGGCGCCATGGCCGGAATAATCGAAGCGCACATAGCCTTGGCCGCGCGCCTGCGCCCAATCCGCCAGTGCCTGCGCCTTGGTGCCGGTCATGTCGGAGCGGAAGCCGCCCAGCCAGATCACGCCGGGGGATGCGCCCGCAAGGCTGCGCAGGGCGATGGTGCGACCGTCCACGGTCAGGTGGGTGTCGATCTCGGAGGCCATGGCGTCTTCCTTGGGATCAGCGGGCGAAGGTGTCGAAATAGCGCGCCAGCAGGCGCTCATAGATGGCGGTCAGCGCCAGCAGTTCGTCCACCGGGGTGGCTTCGTCGGACATGTGCATGGTGCGGCCCACCAGGCCGAACTCCACCACCGGGCACAGATCCTTGATGAAGCGGGCATCCGAGGTGCCCCCCGTGGTGGAGGTTTCCGGCCGCCGGCCGGTCACATCCGCCACCGCATCCAGCACCGTGTCCACGAACGGCCCCGGCGCGGTGAGGAAGCTCTCACTGGGCCCTTCGCGGAACGCCAGTTCATAGGTGAGGCCCGGCCCGTCCAGGCGCCGCTCCAGCTCCGACTTGAGGCTGGCGAGGGAATAGAGATCGTTGAAGCGCACGTTGAACCGCGCCGTCGCCTGGGCGGGGATGACGTTGAACACCGGATTGCCCACGTCCACGCTCACCAGTTCCAGATTGGTGGGCGGGAAATGCGCCGAGCCCTCGTCGAGCGGGGTCGCGGTCAGCGCCGCCAGCAGCCGCATCAGCTTGGGAATGGGATTGTCGGCCCGGTGCGGATAGGCCACGTGCCCCTGCTTGCCATGGACGGTGATGACCCCGGACAGGCTGCCCCGTCGGCCGATCTTGACCATGTCGCCCAAGGCATCGGGATTGGTCGGCTCGCCCACCACGCAATGGTCGAGCTTCTCGCCCCGCGCCGCCAGCCACTCCACCACCTTCACCGTGCCATCGACGGCGGGGCCTTCCTCGTCGCCGGTGATGAGGAAGGAAATGCTGCCGCTCTTGGGCGCTCCGTGGCGCAGGGCCGCCGCCAGGAAGGCGCCCACGGCACCCTTCATGTCGACCGCGCCGCGGCCATAGAGCTGCCCATCCGCCACGTCGCCGGAGAAGGGACCATGGCTCCAGGTGGCGGGATCGCCGGGGGGGACCACATCCACATGACCGGCAAAGCACAGGTTCGGGCCGGAGGTGCCGATGCGGGCATAGAGATTGTCTACCGGCACACCGCCGGTGGAGAACACCAGCCGCTCCACGGCATAGCCGGCCCGGCGGAGCACGCCGGCCACCAGATCCAGCGCCGCACCGGCA
The DNA here is from genome assembly GCA_943369575.1 of Azorhizobium sp. AG788. GTDB lineage: Bacteria > Pseudomonadota > Alphaproteobacteria > Rhizobiales > Xanthobacteraceae > Azorhizobium. The sequence goes on from CALRNP020000158.1 coordinate 4,520, forward strand.
TCGGGCGTCACCGAGGGGGCGCGGATCAGCGCCTGGGCGAGCGCCAGCGGGTCGGCCGCTGCGGCAAGGTCGGCGGCGAGGGGGGCAGGAGCGGCGGTCTGGGTCATGGCGTCAGGAGATCCGGCATCGATGCCGCGATGCCTCGCGCGAACGCCCTTCTGCGTCAATCAGATTTGCCGGAGCGGACGCAGAACGCCCGATCCGGCTTGGCAGGCACGCCGTGGTGCGGCGGCGGGCGTCAGTTGTCGATGGTGGCGCCGGAGGCTTTGACGATGGGCGCCCATTTGGCCATCTCGGCCTTCACGTGGGCGGCCAGTTGAGCAGGCGTCGAGCCGACGGCGGTGGCGCTGAGCTCGGCCAGTTGCGCCTTCACCTGGGGATCCTGCATGGCCTGAGCGGCAGCGAGCGCCAGCTTGTCGATGATCGGCTGCGGCGTCCCCGCCGGCGCGAAGATGGCGTTCCAAGTATAGGTCTCATAGCCGGGCAGACCCGATTCCGCGACCGTCGGCACCCCCGGCAAAGCGGGGGAGCGCTCCTTGGTGGTCACTGCCAGCGGCACCACGGTGCCCTTGCGGATATGGCCGATGGAGGAGGGCAGGTTGTCGAACATGATCTTGACCTTGCCGCTCATCAGATCCACCAGCGCGAAGCTGGCACCGATATAGTCGGCGTGGGTCATCTTGGCGCCGGACTGGCTTTCCACCAGCGCGCCGGACAGGTGCAACGCCGTGCCCACACCACCGGCTGTGGCGTATTTGTAGGTGCCCGGATTGGCTTTCAGCAGCGCAATCAGTTCCTGGAACGTCTTCACGTTCAGGGACGGGTCCACCACGATCACGTTCGGAACATTGACCAGCAGCGACACCGGCTCGAAATCCTTCACCGGGTCATAGGCCAGGCGGGGGAAAAGAGCGGGATTGATGGCGTGGGTCGCCACCGTGCCCAGCAGCATCGTGTAGCCGTCGGGCGCCGCCTTGGCGACGACGCTGGCCGCCACGCTGCCGCTCTTGCCCGGCATGTTTTCCACCGCCACCGGCTGCTTGAGGATCTCGCTCATCTTGGTGGCGGCGATGCGGGCCACGATGTCGGTGGAGCCGCCGGCCGGGAAGGGAACCACCAGCCGGATCGGCCGGGCGGGATAGTCCTCCTGCGGACCGGCAGCGGCCGGGCCGCCCCCCAGGCCGAGCCCCGCCGCCAGCACGGCAGCCAAGCCAATCCGGGAAAAGGCAGTCTTGATCTGGGAAATCTGCATGTGACAACTCCGGTCGCGACGTACGCCATTGGCCCGAACGGCTTGCGTGCCGCCCGAGGGACGCAAGGTCTAGTGTCCCCGAGCAAAGCCCGGATGACAGCTCCTGATACCGCCGATTGGGCAGTCGCGCCATATGATACCTCTGTTATGCCGCACTCCACCGCCGCGCGCGCAGGTTGTCCCGTAACCCGCTCCGCTTGCCCTGAACATGCCGCCTTCGGCTCCTAGGTGTCCGACCCCGCTCATGCGCGCGGCGGGAGAAGTCCATGCCGCGCGCCGTTTGCCATTGTTTTACGCTCAGCAAACCCGAAGGTGGTCTCTGCTGACACGCCCCGCCGGTCTCACCGGCGGGATCCCGCCGTGGAGATTTTCTTGCTGCAGCGTGCGATCGCACGGACCGCCGTTTTCCTGGCCCTCGTCTTGTCGCTCCTCGCCGGGCAAGTGGCCTTCGCTGCCCCGCCCAGCGATCCGGCGACCCAGGCCCTGCGGGAACGGCTGGAGGCCAACCGCTCGGCCCTGGACAGCGTCGAGGGTAGCCTCGGCCTTGAAGGCCTGCGCGCCGCCGATCTCGACGAATTGCGCACCCGGCTCGATCCGGTGCGGCGCGAGCTCCAGGTGCGCTCCGAGCAACTGACGCCACGCGCCGCCGACGCCAAGGTGCGGCTGGACGAACTGGGGCCAGCCCCGGCGGCCGGCGCGCCGGCGGAAGACGCCAACATCACCGCCGACCGCGAGCGCCTGCAGGCGCTGAGCAGCGACATCGATGCGCTGGTCAAGCAGAACCGCGCTTTGTCGCTGCGGGCCGAGCAGGTGTCCGACCGCATCTCCACTCGCCGCCGCGAGTTGTTTGCCGGCCAGTTGTTCGAGCGCTCCATCAGCATCGTCGATCCCAGCCTGTGGGCCACCGGCGTGGTGGCGCTGCGCCAGGGGATGCGCAGCCTCAACCTGCTGGTCACCGATTGGCTGGGCTATGCCCGGCAGCGGCAGGACATCCTGACCCTGCTCGGCATTACCTTGGGGCTGATGGCCATCTGCGGCATCATCGTCTGGGCCGGGCGACTGTTGCGCCGGCGCCTGAGCTGCTCCCCGCCGCCCGAGGGCGAGACGTTGCCACGCCTGCGCGCCGCCCGCGAGGCGATCAAGGTGGCGGTGCTCGATTCCTTATTGGCGCCCCTGGCCGCGCTGGCCGGGACCAATTTCATCAGTGGCTTCGACGTGGTGCCGCCACGGGCGCAGGAAATCCTGCATGGCCTGGTGGTTTCGGTGTTCATCGTCGCCATCGGCCGCGCCATGTGCCGCGCCCTGCTGGCACCCGGACAATCCTGGCGCCGGCTGCCGCCCTTCGGGGATGACACCGTCGCGGTGATCTTCCGCTATTACGTGTGGTCGGTGTGGGTGCTGGCCATCGGCTCGTTCTTGAATGCCCTCAACCGGGCCTTGTTTACGCCGGTGGCGCTGACGGTGCTGGTCTCCGGCATGATCGTGATCTTCACCTGCATCTTCACCGGCCTGATGATGGTGGCCATCGCCAAGGCCGACGACGAGCAGCCGGAGAGCACCACCCCCGGCTCCTACATGGAGACCACCGGCCTTCCCTGGATCCGCACCCTGCTGTGGGTGCTGATCGCGGTGATGGCCGGCGCCCTGATCGCAGGCTACGTCGGCTTCGCCACCTTCATCGCCGCCCGGGTGCTGATCGCGGCGGCGGTGCTGTCCGGCCTCTATCTGCTCTACAGCCTGATCGATGCCTTCTTCGGCGAGGGGCTGAGCGCGGAAACCCACCGCGCCCGGGTGGTTTCCAAGACCCTCGGCCTGCGGCCCGCCAGCCTGGAGGTGATCGCCACCCTGCTGTCGGGACTGTTGAAGATCGCTTTGTTCGTGGTCGCCGCGCTGATCATGGCCGGCAGTTGGGGCACCTCGTCCTCGGACGTCATGGACACGCTGGACCGGGTGACCTTCGGCATCCATATCGGCTCCACCACCATCACGCTCTGGAACGTGCTCTACGCCGTCGCCCTGCTGCTGGTGGGCATCGTGCTGGCGCGCGGGCTGCAGAAATGGGTGGCGAGCAAACTGCTACCGCGCACCGGCATGGAGGCGAGCCTCCAATCCTCCATCTCCACCATCATCGGCTATGTGGGCGTCATCATCGCCATCATGGTGGCCATGGGGCAGATCGGTCTCAATCTCGAGAACATCGCTTTGGTGGCCGGCGCCTTGTCGGTGGGTATCGGTTTCGGTCTCCAGGCGATCATTTCCAACTTCGTCTCCGGCCTGATCCTGCTCACCGAGCGCCCCATTCGCGTCGGCGACACCATCAATGTGAAGGGCGAGGAAGGCTACGTCCGCCGCATCAGCGTGCGCTCCACCGAGATCGAGACCTTCGAGCGCGCCACCGTCATCGTGCCGAACTCCGATCTCATCACCGGCATGGTGAAGAACTGGACCCACTCCAACACCACGGGCCGGGTGATCGTGGCGGTGAACGTGGCCTATGATTCCGATGTGGAGGAGGTCCGCGACCTGCTGGTGGCCGCCGCCTGCGACAATCCGCAGGTGCTTCAAACCCCGCCCCCGCGGGTGTTCATCATCAAGTTCACCGATGTGGGCATCGCCTTCGAACTGCGGTGCGTGGTGGCGAACGTGGATTACGGGCTGACCGTCAAAAGCGATCTGCACTTCTCCATTCTCAGCCGGTTCCGCAAGGCCGGCATCGTCATGCCCAGCCAGCCCTGGGCGGCGCTGAGCCGGGCGCCCGAGGCCATGGTCCCCGCGCCGCTGCCGGAACCCGACCCACCGTCGGCGCCCGCGCCCGCCCCGTCCCTCTCGGCGCCAGCCCAGCAGGCCCGCGGCGAGACGCCGCTCGGTGGGGCATCGCCGGCCTGACCTGATGCCGGACGTTGCGTGAGGGGATCGCCGCCCTTCCATCGCGCCCGGCGCTAACGCTTCTTCAACTGTCGGGCCGCACAAAGGGCATCATGAGCGACATCGGTTCTTCCTGCCTCGGCACGCGCCGCGGCCCCTCCGCCGTGGTCCGCCGTCCCGGCGCCCGCCACGCCCTTCCCTTCGCCCTTCTGGCGGCACTGGCTCTCGCGGGCTGCGGCACGCCGGTGCAGGAGAGCCCGAAGCAGCCGGCCTTCTACGACAATCTGGCCAAGTCCGGTCAGCCGGTAGACCCCGAGGCCGCCGCCTCGCTGTTCTCCGACTATCGCAACACCAAGGGCCTGAACGCGGTCTCGGTGGACCCGGCGCTGAACAAGGTGGCGCAGGACCAGGCCAATGCCATGGCCAAGGCCGATACGCTGTCGCATGAAGTGGGCGGGCGCACCTTCGTCCAGCGCATGAACGCCTCCGGCTACAAGCCGAAGGTGGCGGTGGAGAATGTGGGCGCCGGCTATCACACTTTGGCGGAAGCCTTCTCCGGCTGGCGCGACAGCCCGCCCCACAACAAGAACATGCTGGCCGCCGGCGTGACCCGCATGGGCATCGCCACCGCCTTGAACCCCAATTCCAAATACAAGGTCTATTGGGCTCTGGTGCTGGCGACCCCGGACGACCGCGCCAAATAGGCCGACAGGCGGCAGACGCCGCCTGACGCCGCGCCCGCGAAAATGTGAAGGCACGGCCTGCCGCAACGGCCGCGCCTTGCCGGCGGCGAATTTCGCCGCAGTGCGGCAAGATAATTTCGCACATGCACTGGCGCTTCGGATGCCTCCGTATTAATCACACGGGGATGCTCGTCCATCTCGACGCATATGCGCGGATGCGCGCCGCTTTTCAGTGGCGCATTCCCGTCCGCTACAACATGGCGGTCCATGCCTGCGACGGCTGGGCGGCGAAGGATCCCGCCCGCCCCGCTTTGTATGTGAAGGGCGATGCCGGCTTCGCGCCGGTGAGCTACGGCCACATTTCCGACGCTTCCAACCGCTTCGCCAACGCCCTCGCCGCCCATGGCATCGGCCCCGGTGACAGGGTGGCGATCCTGCTGCCGCAGAGCGTGGAAGTGCTCGTCACCCATCTGGCGGTCTATAAATTAGGCGCCATTGCCGTGCCTTTGGCCTCCGCCTTTGGGGTGGAGGCGCTGGCCTACCGGCTCCAGGATTCCGGCGCCAAGGCCCTGGTGGCGGACGCCGCCGGCCTCGCCAAGATCACCGACCGTCCCGAGACACTCACCCTCATCATCTCCCGCGACGGTGCCCAACCGGGCATCCTGGGCTTTGACGATCTGGTGGCGCGCGGGCGCCCCGTACCCGCCACGGTCGCCACCGGCCCGGATGATCCGGCGCTGATGATCTACACCTCCGGCACCACCGGCCCCGCCAAGGGGGCGCTGCACGGCCACCGGGTGCTGCTGGGCCACACCGCCGGCATGCGCTTCACCCATGACGAGCTGCCCCAGCCCGGCGACCGCATGTGGACGCCCTCGGACTGGGCCTGGGCCGGCGGGCTGCTCAACACCATGCTCACCTCGCTGGCGCTGGGCGTGCCGGTGGTGGTGCAGCCTCCCGGCAAGTTCGATCCCGAGGCCGCGTTCCGGCTGATGGCGGATGCGCAGGTGCGCAACGTCTTCATTCCCCCCACAGCGCTGAAGATGATGCGGGCTGTGGCGACACCGCGCCAGACTTTCGGCTTCAACCTGCGCACGCTCGGCACCGCCGGCGAGGCGCTGGGGGCAGAGACATTCGAATGGGGCCGCGCCGCTTTGGGCGTCGACGTGAACGAATTCTACGGCCAGACCGAATGCAATTATGTCATCGGCTCCAATGCCGCTCTGGGCGTGGCGCGGGCGGGGGCCACCGGCAAGCCGCTGCCCGGCCATGACGTGGTGATCATCCGCGACGATGGCAGCCCCTGCGATGTGGGCGAGATGGGCCAGATCGCGGTGCGGGCGCCGGACCCGGTGATGTTCCTGCGCTATTGGAACCGGCCCGAGGCCACCGCGAAGAAATTCCTGACGGGCACGCCGGCCGGCGACCTCATGCTCACCGGCGACCTCGCCCGGCTGGATGAGGACGGCTATGTGCACTTCCTCGGCCGCGATGACGATGTCATCACCTCGTCGGGCTATCGCATCGGCCCCAGCGAGATCGAGGACTGCCTGCTGCGCCATCCCGCAGTGCAACTGGCGGCCGTGGTCGGCAAGCCGGACAAACTGCGTACGGAGATCGTCAAGGCGGTGCTGGTGTTGCGCGAGGGCGTGAAGCCCGATACGGCGCTGGTGGCGGACATCCAGGCCTTCGTGCGCACGCGGCTGGCGGCCTATGAATATCCGCGCGAGATCGTGTTCGTGGATGAGCTGCCCATGACCACCACCGGCAAGGTCATCCGCCGGCTGCTGCGCGATCAAGTCTGACCACAGGTTCGGGAAGAGGCCGCCTCAGGCGCGCAGAGCGGTCGGCTGCCAGGCGGGCATGCGGGCGGTGATCGCCCGGTAGGGACCGAGGAACACCAGCAGCATGGCCAGCTTCACGCCGTAATCGCACAGGGCCCAGGAGGTCCAGGGCAGGCCGGTGCCGGCGAAGGCCAGCGAGAAGAACACCACCGTATCCAGCGCGCTGGAAAATAGCCCGGACACCGCCGGCGGCATCCACCAGGCGCGGCGGCGCAGCCGGTCGAATACCGTGGTATCCAGCAGTTGCGCGCTCAGGAAGGCGGCGCCCGACGCCAAAGCGATGCGCGGCGTGGCGAACAGAACCGACAGCAGCACCGCGAGCGCAAACCCCACATAGATCACCATCCGCGTGCGCCCCGGGCCGAGGCGGCGATTGGTCAGATCATTGATGAGGAAGGTCACCGGATAGGTGAAGGCGCCGTAGGTGAGGTAATCCTGCAACCCGAACGGCGTGAACGGAAACTGCACCAGGATATTGGCGGTGAGGACCGCTGCGCCCATGGCAAAAACCGCGAGCGCGAACGCCCGCGGTTCAGATTTCAGAACCGAATGAAACCGGCCCACAGCCTCAGGCGGCCGCAGGCGCCTCAGCGGCGGCTTCCGCCTTCGCCTTGGCGATCAGGCGCTTGAGGATCAGCGCGCGGGGCGCCAGTTCCTCGTCGCGGGCCTTCACCAGGAAGGCGTCGAGGCCGCCGCGGTGATCCACCGACTTGAGCGCATTGGCGCTGATGCGCATGCGCACGGAGCGCTTGAGCACGTCGCTCTGGAGCGTCACCTGGCACAGGTTGGGCAGGAAACGGCGCCGGGTCTTGTGGTTCGAGTGGCTCACGAGGTTGCCGCTCTGAACGCCTTTGCCTGTCAGGTCGCACCGCCGGGACATGGCAGAAGTCCTTTTTTGGTTCGTGGACGCGGGTCACAAGCCTGTCGTCGCGATCTGCGACAGTCGGCTCGAACCCGCTGTATCGGGAGGCGCTCGTATAAGGGTCAGGCGCGGCGCCGTCAAGCCGCCGTGGACACCCACCGGCCGCAATGCCGCATCCGCGCCCCTCTTCTAGCGCGTGCGCGCCCGCCCGAGAAAGCCCAGCACCAGTTCCCGGCGATGGGGCCGGTCGCGATGCTCGATCAGATAGATCCCCTGCCATGTGCCGAGCCGCGCCCGCCCCTCCAGCACCGGAATGGCCAGCGCGGTATCCGACAGCAAGGTGCGCACATGGGCCGGCATGTCGTCCGGCCCCTCGGTCTCGTGCACCCAGCCGCGATCGCGCGGGGCGAGATCATCCAGCGCCATCAGCAGGTCCCGCTGCACATCGGGATCGGCATTCTCCTGGATGGTCAGTGAGGCGGAGGTGTGCCGGCAAAAGATCGTGAGAAGTCCTTGCTCCGCCGCGATTTCGGTGAGGAAGGCCTGGGCCTCGCGGCTGATGTCGGTGAAGCCGACACCGTTGGTGTCCACCTCCAGCAGGCTCTGGGCCTGGGTCTCCAGCGGCACGCTCACGGCAGGGCTGCGTCGGGTGCGGGTCACAGGGCTCTCCCGGTCATGACATCTCCCTCTCCGGCAGGGGCCTTGGCCCTGCGGCAGCTTGCCAGCAGCGCCGCACCGCGCCACGGTGGCTGATTGCGCACCGCAACCGGCGCCGCCAATCCTCGCCCTGAACGGAGCCCATGCCCAGCCTTTCCATCGCTCCCGAACTGTTTTCCGACGCCGCCGTGGCGGCGGATACGAAAATGATCAACGCCGCCATCATCAAGGCGCTGTCCGCCATCCCGGATCGAGGCCTGGTGCCGGTGGCGGTGGTCCGCCAGGCCCGCCTCAACGGCAAGGGCACCTTCCCGCTGCCGCCGGAAAGCCCCCGCGCCCGCACCACCGCCATCGACGGCCCGCGCGGTCCCATTCCCGTGCGCATCTACATGCCGGACGGCCCGCCCACCGGGGTCTATCTGCATTTCCACGGCGGCGGCTGGACCATCGGCACCGCGCGGGAGAATGACGGCCTCAACGATCCCATCGCCGCCGCAGGTCTCGCCGTGGTGTCGGTGGATTATGCGCTGGCGCCCGAAGTCCCCTACCCCGCCGCGCCGGATGATTGCGAGGCGGCGGCGCTATGGCTGCTGCGGGAGGGCGAAAGCCTGTTCGGCACCACGCGCTTTTCCATCGGCGGCGAATCGGCCGGCGCCCATCTGGCGGTCACCACGCTGCTGCGGCTGCGGGACCGCCACGGCCTGACGCCGTTCCGCGCCGCCAATCTGCATGCGGGCTGTTTCGATCTGCGCCTCACGCCCAGCGCCCGCAACTGGGGTGAGACGCCCTTGGTGCTGAACACCGCCGACATCGCCCGCTTCGTGCGCAATTATCTGCGGCTGGAGGGGGACGCGGAGCATCCCGACGTGTCGCCGCTATTGGCGGACCTCAAGGGTCTGCCGCCGGCGCTGTTCACCGTGGGCACGCGCGATCCGCTGCTGGACGACAGCCTGTTCATGGCCAATCGCTGGCTGGCCAGTGGCAATGAAGCGACCCTGGAGGCCTTTCCCGGCGGCTGCCACGTGTTCGTCGGCTTCGTCGGCACCCTGGCCGAGCGCGGCC
>CALRNP020000159.1:0-13641 GCA_943369575.1 Azorhizobium sp. AG788
TCTGGTGCGGGCGGTGGAAGCGCGCGACTATCCCGAGGTGCTGGGCATCGTGCTGGCGATTTCCGTGCTGTTCGTGTTCCTCAATCTGGTGGTGGACCTGCTCTACGCCGCCCTCGATCCGCGGGTGCGCCACGCATGAGCGCCGCCGCATCCCCCGGCAAATACCGCCGCCTGCTGCTGCCCGGCCTGCTGCTGGCGCTGGTGGTGGCGACCGTCGCCGCCGCGCCGCTGCTGCCCTTGGCCGATCCGGTCAAGCAGCAGGTGGCCGCCCGCCTCACCGGCACTTCCGCCACCCATTGGCTGGGGCAGGATGAATATGGCCGTGACGTGCTCTCGCGCATCATCTGGGGCGGGCGGGTGTCGCTCACCGTCTCGTTCCTGGCCGCCAGCTTCGCCTGCATCATCGGCTCCTTGCTGGGGCTGGTGGGCGGCTATTTCCGCGGCCTCATCGAACTGATGAGCGTGCGGCTGGCGGAAGTCATTCTGTGCTTCCCGCCCATGCTGCTGGCGCTGCTGGTGGTGACCTTGCTCGGCCCCGGCGCGGTGACCCTGGTGCTGGTGCTGACCATATTGTTCACCCCCGGCTTTGCCCGCGTCGCCTATGCGGAAACGCTGAGCGCCCGCACCCTGGATTATGTCACCGCCCAGACCGCCTTGGGCGCCAGTTCCGGGCGGGTGTTGTTCCGCACCCTGCTGCCGAACATCACCCCGCCGCTGCTGGTGCAGTTCTCGCTGACGGTGGCCGCCGCCATGATGCTGGAGAGCGGGCTCTCCTTCCTTGGCCTCGGCGTGGTGCCGCCCTCCCCGTCCTGGGGGCTGATGATCCGCGCCGCCCGCTCGGTGATGGAGCAGGCGCCGCTGCTGCTGCTGTGGCCGTGCCTGGCTTTGGCTGGCACCGTGCTGCTGCTGAATGTGGTGTGCGACCGCCTGCGCGATGCGCTGGACCCGCGCGGCGCCGCCGTGGGCGCCATTCCCGGCTTCCTGCGCCGGCGCAACCGCGCCCCCTTGATGGCCGCGCCCGCGCCCACCACCGCCCCCTCGCTGCTCAACATCGAAGGCCTGACCCTGCGGCTCGACACCGCCACCGGCCCGCTGGATGTGGTGCGCGGCGTCTCCTTCAGCGTGCCGCCGGGTGAGACCGTGGCCCTGGTGGGCGAAAGCGGCTCGGGCAAGACGCTCACCGCTCTGGCGGTGATGGGCCTGCTGCCGACCGTCATCACCCCGGTGGGCGGGCGGGTGAGCTTCACCGGCCGCGACGGCACCGTGCGCGATCTCCTAGCGCTGCCCGAGGCCGAGTTGCGCCAGTTGCGCGGCAACGACATCTCCATCGTGTTCCAGGACCCCTCCTCCAGCCTCAACCCGGTGCATCGCTGCGGCAAGCAGGTGGCGGAAGCCATCCTCGCCCACGGCGAGGGCACCGGCGCGGCCGCCGCCCGCAAGGTGGTGGACCTGCTGCGCAAGGTGGGGCTGCCGGACCCGGCCAAGCGAGCCGGCGCCTTCCCGCACGAACTCTCGGGCGGCCAGAAGCAGCGGGTGATGATCGCCGCCGCCGTCGCCAATACCCCGCGCCTGCTGATCGCCGACGAGCCCACCACCGCGCTGGACGTGACCGTGCAGGCGCAGATCCTCGACCTACTCCAGGAGCTGAAGCAGGAAGCCGGGGCCGGCGCGCCCATGGGCCTGTTGTTCGTCACCCACAATCTGGCGGTGGTGCGCGAGATCGCCGACCGGGTGGTGGTGATGTATGCGGGCGAGGTGGTGGAGGAAGGCCCGGTGGCCGAGGTGTTCGCCCGCCCCCGCCATCCCTACACCGCCGCTCTGCTGGCCAGCGCGCCGGAGAGCGACGCGGAAGAGCTGACCGCCAGTCCCGGCACCGTGCCCTCGCCCGCCGCATTGCCGCCGGGCTGTCATTTCGCGCCGCGCTGTTCGTTCGCGCTGCCGACCTGCGATGCCAGCCATCCCGCCGGCGTCACAGTAGCGCCCGGCCACACCGCCCGCTGCATCCGCTGGAGGGAAGTGGCATGAACGCTCATTGCCCGATGCCATCGCCCGCCGCCGTCGCCCCCCCGCCCCTGCTGCGGGCCGAGGGCCTGGAGCGCGGCTTCAAGGGACGCGGCACGCTGCTCGGCCGCGCGCCCACCGTGCTCGCCCTGCGCGGGGTGGATTTCACTTTGGCGCGCGGCGAGGCCGTGGGCGTGGTGGGCGAGAGCGGCTGCGGCAAGAGCACGCTCGCCCGCGTCCTGCTGCACCTCACCCCCGCCAGCGCCGGCCGCGTGACCTTCGACGGCCACGATCTGGCGGCTTTGCCCAAGCCAGCGCTACGGGCGCTGCGGCGGCGCATGCAGCTGGTGTTCCAGGACCCGTTCGCCAGTCTCGATCCCCGCCGCTCCATCGGCGCCCAGATCGGCGACGGCCTGGTCATCCACCATCTGGCCTCCGGCGCCGACGTGGCCGCCAAGGTGGGCGAACTCCTGGCCCAGGTAGGCCTCGACCCCAAGCATGCCGGACGCCTGCCGCACGAATTCTCCGGCGGCCAGCGCCAGCGCATCGCCATCGCCCGCGCGCTGGCCACCGGCCCCGACCTGCTGGTGGCGGACGAGCCGGTCTCGGCGCTCGACGTCTCGGTGCAGGCGCAGGTGGTGAACCTGCTGAAGGATCTGCGCACCCGCCTCGGCCTCGGACTGCTGTTCATCAGCCACGACCTGCATGTGGTGCGCCATCTGTGCGACCGGGTGGTGGTGATGTATCTGGGCCGGGTGGTGGAGGAAGCCCCCGCCGCCGAACTGTTCGCCAATCCGCTGCATCCCTATACGCGCTCGCTGCTGGCGGCGACGCCCTCCATGCATGCGCGGGATGGCTCCGGCACCGAGCGGGCCAAGGCGGGACTGGCGGGCGAAATGCCGAGCCCGGCTAATCCGCCTTCCGGCTGCGCCTTCCGCACCCGCTGCCCGCGCGCCTTGCCGGCCTGCGCCGAGGCGGTCCCTCCCCTGGCGGAGGCCGCTCCGGGACGGCGCATCGCCTGCCCGCCAGTGCTGGCGGAGATGACTCATGCTTGAAACTACCGGCCGCGTCGCTCTGGTGTCCGGCGCCACCCGCGGCATCGGCCGCGCCATCGCTCTGCGGCTGAAGGCGGCGGGATACGAGGTCTGCGCCGGGGTCCGCGATCCCAAGCGCGGCGCGGTACCCAGCGGCGTGTTCGCCGCCCGCTATGACGCCGCTATCCCCGACGATGCCAAAGCCTGGATCGCCGCCGGAGTGAAGGAATTCGGCCGCATCGACGTGCTGGTGAATGCCGCCGGCATCAATCCCATGGCCCGCCTGCTGGATAGCGACGAGACCGCGCTGGACGACCAATGGACCCTCAATGCCAAAGGCCCCATGCGCGCCATCCGCGCCGCCTGGCCGCATCTGGTGGCGGCGGGCGAGGGCCGCGTGGTCAATGTGTCTTCGCTCTCGGGCAAGCGGGTGCGCAACGAGAATGTAGGCTATGCCATGAGCAAGTTCGCGCTCATGGCGCTGACCCATGCGGTGCGCCGCGAGGGCTGGGAGCACGGCATCCGCGCCACCGCCTTCTGCCCCGGCTTCGTCGACACCGACATGACCAAGCATGTGAGCAAGGTACCGCGCGCCCAGATGACCCGGCCCGAGGACATCGCGGCGCTGGTGGAAACCCTGGTGCGGCTGCCCAACAGCGCCAGCATTGCTGAGCTCCTGGTCAATTGCCAGCGGGAGGACATGCTGTGAAGCTCAAGCGCCTGCGCGATGCCGGCCGGCCCGAAATCGCCCTGACCCTCGATGGCCAACGCGTGACCGGACAGGCGGGCGACACCCTGCTCACCGCCTTGCTGAGCACGGATGCCGGCTTCCTCAATACCAACCCGTTCCTCCACGAGCCCCGCGCCGGCTTCTGCTACATGGGCGCCTGCCAGGACTGCTGGGTGGAGGTGGACGGCCGCGGCCGGGTGCGGGCCTGCTCCACAATGGCGGAGCCGGGCATGAGCGTGAGGCGCCTATGAAGATCGCGGTGGTGGGCGCCGGCCCCGCCGGGGTGCGGGCCGTGGAGCAACTGGTGGCCGCCGGTCTCAAGCCGATCTGGCTGGACGAGGCGCCCGACGGCGGCGGCCGCGTCTACCAGCGCCCGCCCGCGGGCCTCAAGCGCGATCCGCGCACCCTCTACGGCTTCGAGGCCAGGCGCGCCACCGCGTTGCATGGCGCCCTGGACGCCCTGAAAGCCAAGGCCGATTGGCGCCCCGACACGCTGGTGTGGAACATCGATCCCCGCGCCCGCACGCTGGACGTGCTGCATGCGGGGCGTCAGGACACGGTGGGCTTCGACGCCGCGCTGCTGTGCACCGGCGCCATGGACCGCATCATCCCCATTCCCGGCTGGACCCGTCCTGGCGTGACCACATTGGGGGCGGCGCAGATCGCGCTGAAGACCCAGGGCTGCGCCATCGGTGAGCGGGTGGCGCTGCTGGGCACCGGGCCGCTGTTGTGGCTGCTGGCCTATCAGTATCTCAAAGCCGGCGCCCGCATCGCCGCGGTGCTGGACACCACCTCGTTCGCCCACAAGGCCAAAGCCGCACCCGCGCTCATGGGCGGCGGCGCGGTGTTCGCCAAGGGGCTGTTCTACATGGCCATGGTGCGGGCGCGCGGGGTGAAGATCTACGAAGGCATCGAGCCGCTCGCCATCGAGGCCACCGCCGAGCGGGTGACCGGCCTCAGTTTCCGCACCCGCAAAGGCTATCCTTGCACGGTGCGCTGCGATGCGGTGGCCATGGGCTGGGGCCTGAAGCCGGAGGCGCAGCTGGCGGATCTGGCCGGCGTGCCGTTCCGCTTCGATGCGCTCCAGCACGCCTGGGTGCCGGAGCGCGACGGGGCCGGGCGCACCCCGGTGCCCGGCATCTATCTGGCCGGCGACGGCGCCGGCATCGGCGGCGCCGAGGTGGCGGAACTGGCCGGCGCCCGCGCCGCCCGCGCCCTGCTGGGCGATGCGGGCCTCACGGTGGATGGGCCGACAGTGGCCGCGCTGGACGCCCGATTGGCGGCGCTCGCCAGCTTCCGCGCCGCGCTGGAGCAGGCCTTTCCCTTCCCCGCCGCGCTGGCCCGCGATGTGCCCGACACAACCGTGGTCTGCCGCTGCGAGGGCGTGACCGCCGCCGAGGTGCGCGGCATGGCGGGCAATGCGCCCACCGGCATCGCCCGCGAACTCAACCGGGCCAAATCCATCACCCGTCTCGGCATGGGCCGCTGCCAGGGCCGCGTCTGCGGCCAGGCCGGCGCCGACATTCTCGCCGCCGCCTTGCATCGGGACGTGGCCGACATCGGCCGCCTGCGCGCGCAGCCGCCGGTGAAGCCGGTGCCGTTCACGGCCCAGGCCGCCGAATGAGCAGGACCCACTCATGACCTGGACCCACTGATGACCTGGATCGAAACCGACGTTCTCATCATCGGCGCCGGCGGCGCGGGAACCTCGGCGGCGCTGCATCTGGCCCGGCGCGGGGTGCGCTGCGTGCTGCTGGAGCGCGGGCTGGTGGGCGGGCAGGCCTCGGGGGTGAATTATGGCGGCGTGCGCCAGCAGGGCCGCCATCCGGCCGAACTGCCCATCGCCCGCCGCTCCATGACGCTCTGGCACGCGCTGAAGGATCTGGCCGGTACCGACGCGGAATTCACCGTCAGCGGCCATCTGAAGCTGGCCCGCGATGCGGCCGAAGAGGCCGAACTGATCGCCTATATGGAGATCGCCAAGGCGCACGATCTGCCGCTGCGGCTCATCGGCCGCAATGCGCTGCATGACCATTATCCCTGGCTCGGCCCCGCCGCGCTGGTGGGCTCGCTGGCCCCTGAGGACGGCTCGGCCAATCCGCGCCTGCTGGTGCCGGCGCTGGCCCGCGCCGCCCGCGCCGCCGGGGCGCTGATCCGCGAGCATAGCGAGGTCATCGCCTGCTCCCATGACCGGCACGGCTTCGAAGTGGTGGCCAATGACACCGCCTGGCGGGCGCCCTGGCTGATCAACACCGCCGGCTATTGGGGCGGCGCCATCGCGGCGACGTTCGGCGAAAAGGTGCCGGTCAAGCCGCTCAACCCCAACATGATGGTCACCGAGCCGCTGCCCTATTTCATGGAGCCGAACCTCGGCGTGGTGGGCGGCAATGTCTATCTGCGCCAGATCCCGCGCGGCAATGTGGTGATCGGCGGCGGCAATGGCACCAGCGATCCCGCCGTGCCCTGGTCGCGCCCGAGCGCGGAAGAGACCCGCACCGCCATGGCGCTCGCCACCGCTCTGGTGCCGCGGCTTGCGGGCGCGAACGTCATCCGCACCTGGACCGGCATCGACGGCGAGATGCCGGACCATATTCCGGTGATCGGCGCCAGCCGCACCACGCCGCGCCTGCTGCACGCCTTCGGCTTTTCCGGCCACGGCTTCCAGCTCGGCCCCGGCATCGGCCAGATCCTCAGCGAGCTGGTGATCGACGGCCGCACCGACGTGCCGCTGGCCCCCTTCGACATCGCCCGCTGGACGGTGAAGGCGGCATAACCGCCCCGCTCACCCCCCCCAGCGTGCGGTCCATGCCCGGCACAGTTGCGATGGCCTCGATCAGATAATCCACCAGCAGACGCACGCGCGAAATGCCCGCCCGCTCGGGCACGATCAGCAGGCTCAGGGGCATGGACGGCAACTGATACTCCGGCAGGATCGCCTCCAGGCGGCCCGCCGCCAGCAGGTCCGCCACCAGCCACAGATGGGTCTGGGCGATGCCCCGCCCCGCCGCCACCGCCTCGCGCACCGCCAGGCCATGGTCCACCCTATAGCGTCCGGCGAACGGCACCCGGTGGACCGCCCCATCCGGCGCGGTGAGCACCACCATGTCGCTGCCGGCCACATTGGTCATGCGAATGCCCTCCAGCCCAATGAGGTCGGGCGGATGCGCCGGGCGACCATGGGCCTCCAGATAGCTTGGTGCCGCCACCAGCAGGCGGCGGGACTGCCCCAGCGTGCGCAGTCGCAGGGTGCTGTCGGTGAGGGGCGCGAGGCGAATGGCCATGTCCATCCCCTCCCGCACCAGATCCACCTGCGCATCGGAGAGGCTGAGGTCGATGGTGATATCGGGATAGCGGTCCTGAAAGGCGTACAGCAGCCGCCCCACATGCAGCAGGCCGAATGACGCCGTGCAGGACAGGCGGATGGTGCCGGCCGCCGCCCGCTGGGTGTCGCGCACCGCATCG
The DNA here is from genome assembly GCA_943369575.1 of Azorhizobium sp. AG788. Taxonomy (GTDB): domain Bacteria; phylum Pseudomonadota; class Alphaproteobacteria; order Rhizobiales; family Xanthobacteraceae; genus Azorhizobium. The sequence goes on from CALRNP020000159.1 coordinate 7,228, forward strand.
CCCGCCAATTCCACCAGCCGCAGAATGTTGAGGCTTTCGGCATGATAGCGCCGGCCTTCCTCGGTCAGGGTCACGCGGCGCGTGGTCCTGCTGAGCAACGGCACACCCAGCGCCGCCTCCAACTCGCTGAGATGACGGGTGACGGTGGACTGGCCAATCCCCAATTCGCGCGCCACCGCCGAGAGGCTGCCGCGCTCGGCAATGCGCACGAAGGTGCGCATGCGTTCCAGGGTGACGTCGGATCTATCCATTTTTCGGCACAATCCTATCTGATGCCGACATATAGTGGATAAGCGCCGCATCGGCTACGTCACGGGCAACCCAACCGTTTCGGAGTTCAGGCCATGACCCACCCCGTCCCCGTCCCCGACCGCCCCCGCAAGGTGCTGCTGGTGTTCGCCCATCCCGAGCCCCGCTCGCTCAACGGCGCGCTGCGCGACGTGGCGGTGCGGGAGCTGGAAGCCCAGGGCCATGAGGTGAAGGTGACCGATCTCTATGCGGACGGCTGGAAGGCCAGCGTGGACCGGGCCGACTTTCCCGCTCTGGCGCCGGACGCCCGCCTGGTGGTCGCCGCCGCCTCGGGCGAGGCGCTGGCCACCGGCACCCTCACCCCCGACGTGATCGCCGAGCAGGAGAAGCTGCTGTGGGCCGATGTGCTGATCCTGCAGTTTCCTTTGTGGTGGTTCAGCATGCCGGCCATCCTCAAGGGCTGGGTGGAGCGCGTCTATGCCTATGGCTTTGCCTATGGGGTGGGCGAGCACAGCGCCACCCGCTGGGGCGACCGCTATGGCGAGGGCCGGCTGGCGGGCAAGCGCGCCATGCTGATGGTGACCACCGGCGGCTGGGAGGCGCATTATTCCGCCCGCGGCGTCAACGGGCCGATCGAGGATCTGCTGTTCCCCATTCATCACGGGGTGCTGTTCTATCCCGGCTATGCGGTGCTGCCGCCGTTCGTGGCCTACCACACCAACCGGCTGGACGAGTCTGGCTTCGAGGCCCTGGCGGAGCAGCTGCGGGAGCGCATGCGGACGCTCGGCACCACCGCGCCTTTGCCCTTCCGCACGCAGAATGGCGGCGACTATCTCATCCCCAGCATGACGCTTCGGCCGGAACTGGGCGCGCCGGGCGCCACGGGCTTTGCGCTGCATCTGGAGGACGGGGGTAAACGGGGCGGCTAGCAGGTTTAACGAAGTGGAAGCCGCACCGGATGAGCCGACACCAGCAATGGCGATGTATAATCCGTAAGATCCCCACGTCTATCTCGAACGCCCCGCTATGGCCGGGGCGTGGCATCGGTCCCAAGCCTTGGCTCAGAAGCCTTGGCTCAGAAACCTTGGCTCAGAAACCTTGGCTCAGACCGGCCGCTCGGCCATGAACCGCGCGCGGTAGTCCGACGGACTGATTCCGAGCCTGTGGCGAAAGTGGTGACGGAGCCCGGAGGCGCCGCCGAGCCCGACGGCGCTCGCCACCTCATCCAGGTTTCCATCGCTCTCCCGGAGCAGGGTTTTCGCAGCTTCCACGCGCTCGCAAGCAAGCCATTCACCGGGAGGAGCTCCCGTTGCCTCGGTAAAGCGGCGCAGGAAGGTGCGGCTGCTCATCCGACACTCCGCCGCCATGCGCGCGATTGTCCAGCGGCGAGAGAGATCGGCACGCACCGTATCGAGCAACGGGGCGATGCCGGTCCTCTCGCGCATCCGCACCGGCCTTTCGAGAAATTGCGCCTGCCCCCCGGTGCGATGCGCCGGCATGACCAGCCGGCGCGCGACCGAATTGGCGGCGCCGGCACCGAAATCCTGACGGACGACCTCGATCAGCAGATCGATGCCGGCGGCGCTCCCCGCCGATGTGAAGATTCGGCCATGCGCGCGATAGAGCGCCGCATCGTCGACCTCGATGGCCGTGAAGCGGCGACGCAGCGTATCGGCGTAACGCCAATGCGTGGTCGCGACAGCGCCATCGAGCAGGCCGGTCGCGGCAAGGACGAAGGCGCCCGAACAGATCGATGCCAGGCGGGCGCCGCGGGTGTGAGCGGCGCGTAACCGCGCGCACAGCGCCTCGGGCACCGGCGCGTCCGCGCCCCGCCAGCCCGGCACGACGATCAGGTCCGCCTCATCGATCATCTCGGCGCTGTGGCTCGCCGTAACGACGATCCCGCCATGCGCCCGCATCGGCCCCTCGTCCACAGGACAGCTGGCGAAACGGTACCAACCCGCCCCCATCTCCGGCCGTTCCAGCCCGAAAATCTCGGCCACGATGCCGAACTCGAATGTGCAGAGCCCGTCATAGAGCAAGGCGACCACAAGGGGACCGGAGGTGTTTGGCATGATCTCGACGGTAATTGGCAATCGCGCCAATTGCTAGCCTCGGCGCCGCATGGCGAATTGGTCCGAGACGTGAGGAGACCAACCATGCCGACAGCCGTTACTGCCGTTCCGCCGGCCCCGAGCGACCGGGCTCGGCAGCATTTCGCTGCCGAATTTACCTATCAGACCGATTGTTGGGACGTTCACGATGCCATCGGCAAGGGGGCAGACTTTGTGCTGCTCGACGTGCGCAGCCCCGCGCTCTTTGCCAAGGGGCATGTGCCCGGTGCGATCAATGTGCCGCACGGAAAGATCACCGCGTCCAAGATGGAGACCTGGCCGGTTGAGACGATCTTCGTCACCTATTGCGCCGGCCCCCACTGCAATGGCGCGGCCCGCGGTGCGCTGCGGCTGACCGAGCTGGGGCGCCCGGTGAAGCTTATGGCCGGAGGCATCACCGGCTGGCTGGACGAAGGCTTCGAACTCATCGCCGACGCAACGCCATGACGTGGAAGATCCGGCCCGCCGTGCCAGGCGATGGTGACCACCGGCGGCTGGGAGGCGCATTATTCCGCCCGCGGCGTCAACGGGCCGATCGACGATCTGCTGTTCCCCATTCATCACCGGGTGCTGTTCTATCCCGGCTATGCGGTGCTGCCGCCGTTCGTGGCCTACCACATCAACCGGCTGGACGCGGCCGGCTTCGAGGCCCTGGCCGAGCAGCTCCGGGGGCGGATGCGCACGCTCAGCACCACTGCGCCTTTGCCCTTCCGCCAGCAGAATGGCGGCGACTATCTCATCCCTAGCATGACGCTTCGGCCGGACCTGGGCGCGCCGGGCGCCACGGGATTTGCGCTGCATCTGGAGGATGGGGGCCAGACCGCGGCCGGCATGACGGTGGCCTGACCAGTCCTGCGCCCAAGCCTGTGGGGGCTGTGGCGCTATGCGCGCATAACGCTCCCCACCCGCGCAACGTGCCCTCTCCCCCTTGCGGGGGAGAGTTGGAGAGGGGGGTGAAACGGCCTGGGCGAAAGAACACCCGCCGTGCCACCCCTCCCCCACACACAGCGGGCGAGATCGGAAAGCGTTTCACCCCCCTCCCTTCCCTCCCCCGCAAGGGGGGAGGAGCCCGCGTCGGCTGTGAAAGGACGCAGGGGCTGGACTGGCTGGCAAAGGTTGGGCGCGACCGCTCACGTCAGGCCGCGCCCCATCCGGTCGCGGACAGACGCCCATCACGCCCCTCTCGCGAACCGCCCCACCGCAAACGCGCCGATCGGCAGATTGGTCGCCCCGGTCGAAATCAATTCCGCCAGGATCGACCCGACGATCGGCCCCAACTGGAAGCCATGGGCGGAAAAGCCGAAGGCGTGATAGGCGGCCTCAGCTTGGCCGCTGGGGCCGATCACGGGGATGTCGTCGGGCATGCGGGCCTCGATGCCGGCCCAGGCGCGCATGATCTGCGCGTCACGCATCACCGGGAAGATGGCTGTCGCGGTGCCGGCATTTTCCGCCAGCTTGGCGAAGTCCAATTGGGTAGCGTTGCGGTCGCGGTCGGCAAGGCCGCGATAGCCGCCGCCCACCAGCACAGTGCCATTGGCGAACTGCTTGAACGACAAGGTGCGGGTGGTCGCCCCCACCACCGGCCGCACGAAGGCGGGCATGCGGGCGGTGATCATCAGCATGGGGGCGATCACCTCCAGCGGCACCGGCTCGCCCAAAGCGGCGGCGATGCGATCGGCCCAGGCGCCGGCGGCATTCACCAGCACCGGCGCCTCGACCATCTGGTCGCCGACCTGGACCCGCCACAGATCGCCCTGGCGCTGCGGCATGCCGGCGGACACCCCTTCGAGGAAGCGGGCGCCGAGCCGGGCGGCGGCATTGCGGAAGGCCAGAACGGTGCGAAACGGCAGCGCCGCCCCATCGGCGCGGGAAATCAGGCCGCCGACGCAGGTGGGCGCCACCGCCGGCAGCAAGGCGCGCAGTTCGCCCTGGCCGATCAGCTCCTCATGGGCAAAGCCATGGCTGTTGAGCAAGGCCGAGCGCTTGGCCAATATCTCCAGGTCGGCCTCGCTTTGCGCCACCTTGATCTGGCCGTGGCTTTCGAAGCCGCAGTCATCATCCACCAGGTCGCGGACGGTGTGCCACAGCTCCATGGAGGCCACCGAGAGCGGCACCTCCGGCAGCGCCCGGCCCAGCCGCCGCACCCCGCCGGCATTGACGCCGGAGGCATGGCGGCCGGGATAGTCCTTCTCAATCACCAGCGCTTTGACGCCCCGCCGCGCCAGATGCAGCGCGGTGGAGCAGCCGTGCAGGCCGCCGCCGAGGATGACCACATCCGCCAGCCACCGCCCATCGGGGGCGGCGGCCATGGGGGTGAGCGGCGCGGCGGACGCGGCGAGGGCCATGGCGGTCAGCCCCGCTCCACCGACTTCATGGCGCTGTCATCGCGGGGCAGCGAGGCCAGTTCCGCCACGGTGATCGGCTTCACCGGCGCGCGCAGCCGGTAATAGCCGATTTCAGCCGGGGAGACGCCCCGCGCGTCGGCGAGCAGTTCGCTCACCGTGAGCCCGCACATGCGGCCCTGGCAGGGGCCCATGCCGGTGCGCAGGAAGGATTTCAGCTGGTTCGGCCCGCTGCATCCGAGGCTCGCCGCATCGGTGATCTGGCGGGCGGTGACCTCCTCGCAGCGGCAGACGATGGTGTCCGGCGCCGGGCGGCGGAAGGCGTCGGAGGGCCGATACAGCCGATCCAGGAACGCCCGTCCCCGCAGCGCCCGCGCCAGGGTCGCGCGCACCTGCGGCGCCTCACCCAACACCGGCGACGACGGCTTCAGCGCCGCGATGGCGGCCAGCGCCGCGAGGCGCCCGCGCTCGGCCGCGCCCAAGGCACCGCCGATGCCGGCACCATCGCCGGCCACGAAGATGCCCGCCACCGGGCTGGCGCCGTCCGGCCCCACCTCGGGGCGGAAGCAGGCTTGGTCTTCATCCCACACCAGCGGGATGCCGGCGGCGTTGGCGAGGTTCACATTGGGGGTCACGCCCTGGTGCAGCAGCAGCAAGTCCACCTCGAACCGGCCGGTGGAGCCGGAGGCGGTGGTGTAGGTGACGGCGCGCACGCTGTCAGTGCCGATGGCCTCCAGCGCGGTGACGTCCTTGATGATCTTCACCTTGGCCTTGACCTTGCGCAGCAGGGCCAGCCCCTTCAGCGCATAAGGCGAGGCCAGGAAGGCCGGCAGGGCCGGCAGCGCCGCGCGCCAGTTGGCCTTGGGCGTGGTGTCGAGAATGGCGGTGAGCTGGCCGCCCGCCTCCAGATATTGCGCCGCCAGCAGCCACAGCAGCGGGCCGCAGCCGGCCAGCACCGTGCGGCCCTTGGGCACCAGGCCGGAGGTCTTCAGCAGGGTCTGGGCGCCGCCGGCGGTCATCACGCCGGGCAAGGTCCAGCCAGGGATCGGCATCGGCCGCTCCAGCGCGCCAGTGGCGAGGATCACCTGGCCTGCTTTCACCTCATACGCCCGCCCGGCCACCGAGACGTTGAGCACCTTGTCGGCATTCAGCGCCCAGACGGTGGCGCCGGGCACATAATGGGTGCTGGAGGCCAGCATCTCCTGCGCCAGTTGGGCGCCGGACCAGTAATCGGGGCCGAGGACCGCGCCATGCGCCAGCGGGCTGGCGGTGATGGCGCGGTAGACCTGGCCGCCGGGGCCGGCATTCTCATCCAGCAGCAGCACGCTGAGCCCGGCCTTGGCGGCGAGGCTCGCCGCCGCCAGACCGGCGGGGCCTGCGCCGACCACGGCCACGTCGCATGTGGTCGGAATGTCGTATGACACGGTGTTCGATGCGGTGAATTGCGCGGTCATCGGCCGATCTCCCTCTTTCCGCGCTGGGTTTCCACCCGCATGCCCTCGGTGACCTTGGTGAGGCAGCCCTGGCGGTTGCCCACCCCGTCCACCACCACCAGGCAATCGAAGCACACCCCCATCATGCAATAGGGGCCGCGGGGGGCGCCGGTCACCGGCGTGGTCCGGCACTGCTCGATCCCCGCCGCCAGCAGCGCCGCCGCCACGCTGTCCCCGGCCCGCGCCAGCAGGGGCACGCCATCGACGGTGAAAGGA
>CALRNP020000160.1:0-13639 GCA_943369575.1 Azorhizobium sp. AG788
ACCAGGGTGAGGACGCAGCGCAGCTGCCAGAACCAGTCCGGCCACAGCCGTCGCCGGTGCAGCATGCCGTCCACCGCCAGCAGCCCGGCAAAGATCACGCCCAGCAGCGCGAAGCCGGGGCGCGCCGGCAGCAGCGCCGCCAGCCAAGCCAGCAGTGCCATGCCATTGCTGAGCAGCAGCAGCCGCACCGCCATCGCCTCGGCCCCCAGCAGCGCCGCCGCCCAATGGGTGCCGCACAGGAAGGCGGCGATCACCGCCCCATAGATCTGGACAGCCCCAACCCGGCCGCCGCCCAGCAGCGCCAGATCGACGAGGCCGCCGAGGAACGGCAAAGTGCCAGCCGCAGCCAACATCCAGGCGCTGGCCCGGATGGCGCCGGGCGCGGCGAGAGAGGCGGGGTGCGACATCAGGGGCGAACTCATGCCGCTTCTACGGCTGAAGCCCCGTCCCGGATCAGGCTGCCGTCGCGCCGCTCAGCCCCCCTCGGAACCCACACCCGCCGGACGGGTTGGATGTGGGAGTGCCCGATGAGTTGCCGCCACGGTTTCGCTGAAGCCGGCCAGTTCATCTCCGGGCGAAATCCTCCCGATTATGGATGAACCAGATGAAAGCGCTGACCTGGCACGGCAAAGGCGATATCCGATGCGAAAGCGTTCCCGATCCCCGGATCGAGGATCCGCGCGACGTGGTCATCAAGGTGACGGCCTGCGCCATCTGCGGCTCCGATCTGCATCTGTTTGACGGCGTCATGCCCTCCATGGAGCATGGCGATGTGCTCGGGCACGAGACCATGGGCGAAGTGGTGGACGTGGGCGCCGGCGCCGGCGACCTCAAGGTGGGCGACCGGGTGGTGGTGCCGTTCACCATCTCCTGTGGCAGCTGCTATTTCTGCAAGCGCGGCTTCTTCTCCGGCTGCGAGCGCTCCAATCCCAACAAGGCGATGGCGGAGAAGATGTGGGGACACTCCCCCGGCGGCCTGTTCGGCTATTCCCATATGCTGGGGGGATTTTCCGGCGGCCAGGCGGAATATATGCGCGTGCCCTTCGCCGATACCGGCTGCCTGAAAGTGCCCGCCGGCCTGTCGGACGAGCAGGTGCTGTTCCTCTCGGACATCTTCCCCACCGGCTACATGGCGGCGGAGTTCTGCAACATCCAACGCGGCGACACCATCGCCATCTGGGGCTGCGGCCCGGTGGGGCAGATGGCGATCAAGAGCGCCTTCCTGCTGGGGGCCGAGCGGGTGATCGCCATCGACACCGTGCCCGAGCGGCTGGCGCTGGCGCTGGCGTCCGGCGCCATCACCCTGAACTTCGCCGACGAAGACATTTACGACCGCATCCAGGAGCTGACCCAGGGCCGCGGCGCCGATGCCTGCATCGATGCGGTCGGCACCGAGGCTTCCGCCACCGCCAGCTTGGATTCCATGGTGGACCGCATCAAGGTTGCCACCTTCATGGGCACCGATCGCCCGCATGTGCTGCGCCAGGCGATCCATTGCTGCCGCAACTTCGGTACCGTCTCCATCGTCGGCGTCTATGGCGGCTTCCTGGACAAGGTGCCCATGGGCTCGGCCATCAATCGCGGCCTCACCTTCCGCATGGCCCAGACCCCGGTGCAGCACTACATGCACAAGCTGCTGGGACGCATCGAAGCCGGCGAGATCGACCCCTCCTTCGTCATCACCCACCGCGCGACGCTGGAGGAGGGGCCGGAGCTCTACAAGACCTTCCGCGACAAGCAGGACGGCTGCATCAAGGTGGTGATGAAGCCTTGATACCCGGCGCACATCATTGAGCCCATGCTCGGCACGGCTCGGCCGGATTGCCCCTGTCGCAGTCTCACCTCAGTGACGGATGCGGCAGGGGCAACCCGTGAGTGACGCCGAGAACACCGGATGGAGCGGCAAGTCGGCGTGCGCGGCATGGCCGTGTCCTGTGGCAACTTTCCACCCGGCGCTGCGGCCCGGCCTACAGGATCGGCTTGCCGCCGGTCACGGCGATGGTGGCGCCGGAGACGTAGCTGGAACGCGGCTCCGCCAGCATCACATAAGCACTCGCCAGCTCGGCCAGCTGGCCGGGGCGCTGCATGGGCACTTGCTTGCCGAAATTCGTCACCGCCTCCTCCGGCATGGTGGACGGGATGAGCGGGGTCCAGATCGGCCCCGGCGCCACCGCATTGGCGCGGATGCCTTTCGGCGCCAGCAACTGGGCGAGGCCGGCGGTGAAGTTCTGGATCGCGCCCTTGGTGGTCGCATAGGCCAGAAGATGCGGACTGGGCGTATCGGAATTGATCGAGGCGGTATTAACGATGGCGCTGCCGGGACGCATGTGCGGCACGGCGGCCTTGGTCAGATAGAACATGGCATGGATGTTGACCTTGAAGGTCAGCTCCCATTCCACGTCGCTGATCTCGCCGATCTCGGTGAACGAAGCCTGGTGGGCGGCATTGTTCACCAGGATATCCAGCCCGCCCAGTTCCGACACCGCGGTCTCGACGATGCGGCGGCAGTGCGCGGCGTCCTGGATATCGCCCGGCAGCAGCACCGCCTTGCGGCCGGCATCCTCCACCAGCTTGCCGGTGGCCTGCGCATCATCATGCTCGTTGAGATAGGAGATCAGGATGTCGGCGCCCTCGCGGGCATAGGCCAAGGCGACGGCGCGGCCGATGCCGCTATCGCCGCCGGTGATGACCGCCCGCATGCCGGCGAGACGGCCGGCGCCCTCATAGGAGCTTTCGCCGTGGTCGGGAACCGGGTTCATCTTGGCGGTCTCGCCCGGCATGGGCTGCTTCTGCTTGGGGAAAGGCGGGGTGGGAAAAGCCGTCATGGCATATCCTTTCATGCGGGGGACACATGGCACGTGGCCGAGCAGCGGCCGCCGCGCCGGCTGTGTCCATGGAACACCGCCTTGATGGAAGGGTTCCCGCCGCACGGCCGGCCGCTGGCAGACAGGGCCAGGACCCACGACGCTGTTATTGAGCTTCAGCCTAACAGCGCGGCACCCACCAGCAGCACCACCACCAGCGCGATGGCAACCAGAGCCAGGGTGCCCCACCGGACCCTTGCGGCGGGCGGAACCGGGGCGTCTTCCGCCGGGAGGTAGACCCCGGTCAGATCGGAATCGCCGTCGGCGATGCGGTCGCCTTTCTGCGGGGGGGCCCATTCGTTGGCAGGTGCGCGCGCTGGCGCATCGCTGGGGTGGAGGTGCTGCGGGTCGGCCATGGCAAGTCCTCTCTTCCGGCGCCGTCGGGCGGCGTCATGAGAGCAATGCGGGCCGCAGCTGCGCGTTCCCCCCACGGCCGGCGATCCTGCCCCGCGGGCCAGAGGGTGGGCGGATAGAAGTGGCCGCGCCAGGGGGCATCGGTCCATCCCGAGACGTCGATCCTGATGATGCCTTGCCGACGGCTCATGATCGTCTGCTCATGCCCGCACCCTGGCGATGACGCAGCGCTGCGTGGGCGATGCGGACCCCGCCCGCCGGTTCAAGGCCAACGCCCCGCCCCAGGCGCGGTTCCGGGTCAGACGGCCTTGCGCATGCGGTCGACGGCGCGGGTCAGCGACGACACATCCACGGGCTTGGCCAGCAGCGGCTGATCGCGCATGGCGGCGGGCAGATCGACGACCGCATGGCCGCTGACAAAGGTGAAAGGGATGCCACGGCGCGCCAATTCCTCAGCCACCGCATAGCTTTTCTCGTTGCGCAATTCCACGTCGAGCAATGCGGCATCCACCCGCTGCGCGTGGATGGCGGCCAGCGCCGCCGCCACCGTGGCGCAGGGGCCGACGACGTCATGGCCCAGCCCGCGCAAATTGCCGGCATGATCCTGTGCGACCAGCCACTCGTCCTCGACGATGAGCACACACAGGGTCTCGGGCACCGCGCGCTCTCCTAATGATCGAGCTGGAATCCGATGCGCACCTGCAATCCTCCGGGCTCGAAGGCGGTGGTGACCTCTCCGCCCAGGCGGTAGCTGATCTCGCCTTTCAGCAGGGTGAGCCCAAAGCCATCCTTCTCCGGCGCCACCACCGGGGCGCCGCCGCGCTCGACCCAATCCATCTGGAACTGGCCGTCCACATGATCCCATGTGATGCTGACCCGCCCGCCCGGCGCGCTCAATGCGCCGTATTTGGAGGCGTTGGTCGCCAGCTCATGGGTGACCATGCCGATGGACAGCCCCTCGCGCGGCGGCAAATGCAGGTCCGGCCCCGAGATCTCGAACCGCGCCGCATCGAAGGCGACGATCTCCTCGCTGACCAGCTGATGGACCGACACATCGGTCCAATTGGCGCGCGACAACAATCCGTAGGCGCGCGACATGGCATGCAGCCGCCCCACCAGGGCCGCGGTGAATGCCTCGGGGGACTCCGCGCTCTCCAGGGTGTGGTTGGCGATGCTGATCACCACCGCCAGCATGTTCTTGACCCGATGGTTCAGTTCGGAAATCAGCACGTGCTGATGCGCCTCGGCGACCGCCAGGGTGGTCACGTCCATCAAAGTGACGACCACGCCCTCGATGCGTGCCGCGCCGCTGCGATAGGGGATCAGCCGCACCAGGAAGTGCTTGCCCTTGTCGTCCCGCGGCAGTTGGTGCTCCGCCGCCTCGCCGGTGCGGAACACCGCGGCGATATGGTCCTTCAGCTCGGGATAATCCAGGCGCGTCGCCAGATCGGTCAGCGGTCGGCCCACATCGGCACCGCGCAGGTTGAAGATAGCGGACGCTGCCGGCGTGAAGTTGCGGATGACCAGATTGTGGTCGAGGAACACGGTCGCGATCTGGGTGCTATCCAGCAGGTTCTTCAGATCGCCATTGACGTGATCCAGCTCGTCGATCTTGGCGCTCAACTCGGCATTGATGGTGTTCAGTTCCTCATTGAGCGACTGCATTTCTTCCTTGGAGGCTTCCAGCTCCTCGTTGGCGGACTGCGCCTCCTCATTGACCGAGACCAGCTCCTCATTGGAGGATTTCAGTTCCTCCAGCGCGGTCTCATATTCCTCGACGATCGACTGCAACCGCTCGCGGGTTTCGCGCAGCTCACGTGCGAGATCGGCGGCGTTGTCATCGCGGGTGGGCTGTCCGGCCCCCGTGCGGCGCCGGTTGGGACCGAGGGGATCGAACAACACCAGGAAATAGGTCTCGCCGGTGCCTCGGTCGGCCAGCGGCTCGACGGTGAGCCGCAGCGACTGGATGCGGTCGCCATCCTCATCGACATTGACATTCTCGCGCACGGTGGTCGCGCGGGTGGTAGCCGCCTCGCTCAGCGCCGCGCGCAGATTGAGGCGCAGACCGGGGCGGGCCATGGCAAGAATCTGGCGGCTGGGCGCCCCCTGCGCCGGCTCCAGATACTTGCCCGTGCGGGCGGAATAATAGACCACCTCGCCCTCAGCATTCACCACCACGTGCGCCGGGACGAAGCGCTCCATGATGTGCGTTTCCACCACCTGCCGGAGGGAATAAGAGGGCGCGGCCGGCACGCCCTTCTCCAGCACGCCGTTGCGGCCGAGGCGGGATTGGCCCACCAGGATGGGGACACGCGATGACGCGGCGGCCAGATGCTCGCGCGACTGGAAGATGCGGTTCTTCTTGTCCACCGTCGCGAACAGGTCGCTATACTGGCTGATGCTCTCGGATGTGCCCAGAAACAGATAGCCGCCGGTCTTCAGCGAATAATGGAAGGTCGGGATCACCCGCTTCTGGATCTCGGGACCGAGATAGATCAGCAGGTTGCGGCAGGACACCAGATCCATGCGCGAGAACGGGGGATCTCGGATGACGCTATGGGGCGAGAAAATGCACAACTCCCGCACCACGTTACTGATCACGAAAGTGGACCCATCGGCGGTAAAGAAGCGTTCGCGGCGCTCGGGGGTCAAGGCATCCAGCAGCGGCTCGGGATAGCGGCCGGCGCGCGCCACGGCCAGCGCCGGGTCATCGATATCGGTGGCGAAGATCTGCACCCGCGGCGGCTGGCTGAGCGTGTCCATATACTCGCGCATCAGGATGGCGAGGGAGTAGACCTCCTCGCCGGTGGCGCAGCCGGGCACCCAGGCCCGCACCGTATCGCCGCGCTGCCGGTTCTCGAACAGCTTGGGGATGACCATGCTCTCCAAGACCGCAAATGCCTCGGTATCGCGAAAGAAATTGGTGACGTTGATCAGCAGGTCGCGGAACAGATTTTGAACCTCCGCCGCCTCGTTGCGCAGCAGGGCCACATAGGCCTGATAGGTATTAGCCTGGACCAAGGCCATGCGCCGTTTGACCCGGCGCACGAAGGTCTTGGTCTTGTAGCCGGAAAAGTCATGGCCGGTATGGCTGCGCAAGAGATCGTAGATTTCGGCGCGCGCCGCCTCCACATTTCCCTCCTCGCCGGCATCCTCGGAGATGGTATCCAGGGTTCCGAAGCTGCGGATGAAGGCGACCAGCTTTTCGCCGATCTGCTCGGCCGGAACCGCGATGTCGATCACGCCGCTGGCGATGGCGCTGTCAGGCATTTCGGGATTGCGCGGGCCGCTGCCGTCGCTGGTCTGGGCGATGGTGAGCCCGCCGCGCTCCTTCACCACCTTGGCGCCCAGCGTGCCATCGCCATCACCGCCGGACAGGATCACGCTGACCGCATATTCCCCCTGGTCTTCCGCCAGGGAACTGAAGAACACGTCGATGGGCTTGCGCTCGCGGCGGGGGCTGTTCGACAGCTGAAGCTTCAATCGCCCCTGCTCGATGGTGAGCACCACGTTCTGCGGCATCACATAGACGCAGTTGGGCATCACCTGCTGATCGTCCTTCGCCACCACCACCGGCAACGGGGTGTAGCGCGCCACAATCTGGTCCAGCAGGCTATGGCGCTCGGGGGTGAGGTGGGTGACGATGACGAAGGCGCAGCCGGGACGATCCGGCACGCCCTTGAACAAGCCCTCCATCGCCGGCAGCCCACCGGCGGAGGCGCCAATGCCGACAATGGCAAACCTTTGGTGCCCAACAACCATCGAACATCCCCGCCAGCGTTTTCAATGCGTTAGCAGCCCTATGCGGGGTAGGCTAGACGCAAAACACCCCGCCTTCCCCCCCGACCGGGGCAGGGAACGCGGCACAGATTATGGGCGATGAACGTTCCGAATGGGCTTTTGGATCCGGACCGCCCCGGCCGTTGCGGAGACGGTGGAATGAGGCGGGAGGGCGATGCGGAACATGGCACCGCCGCCGCCGTGGGAGAAGGGAAAGCCGGGGCCGGTTAGAACACGAACGCGGCCCGCTGCTGCGCCGCCGCGCCAGCCAGCAGGGCGACGTCATTGCCGATAGCGATGAAGCTGGCGCCGGCCGCATGGTAGCGCTGCGCCAGGGCCGGATCGGCGGTGAGCACGCCGGCCGGCTTGCCATTGGCGCGGATGCGGGCGAGGGCGCCCTCCACCGCCTCGACCACCTCCGGCGCGCCGGGGCGGCCGATGAAGCCGAGATCGGCGGCCAGATCGGCGGGGCCGACGAACACCCCGTCCACCCCCTCCACCGCGCAGATGGCATCGATGGCCGCGAGGCCGGCGCGGCTCTCCACCTGCAGCAGCAAGCAGATTTCGGCATCGGCGGTGGCGAGATAATCGCCGATGCGATTGAAATCCGAGGCCCGCGCCAGCGCCGCGCCGATGCCGCGCACCCCGTGCGGGGGATAGCGCACCGCCTGCACCAAAGCCTGCGCCTGGGCGCCGCTCTCCACCATGGGAATGAGCAGGCTCTGGGCGCCGATATCGAGCAATTGCTTAATCAGCCAGGTCTCGCCCACTGGCGGGCGTACCACGGCGGCGCTGGGGCCGCCTTTCAGCACCTGGAGCTGGGCCAGCAGGGTGGGGATGTCGTTGGGCGCATGCTCGCCATCCACCAGCAGCCAGTCATAGCCGGCGCCGGCGCAGATTTCCGCCGTATAGGCGTTGGCGAGCGCCAGCCACAGGCCGGTCAGGGTGCGGCCTTCGGCCAAGGCCGCCTTGAAGGCATTATGCGGTGCGGGCATGGAAACCTCAGGCGAAATGGCAGCTGACGGTGCCGTGGGGGCCGAAATCGGCGGTGATGGTGTCGCCGTGGCGCGCCTCCACCGGGCGGATGAAGGAGCCGGCCAGCACCACCTGCCCGGCCTCGATGCGTCCGCCATAGTGAGCGAGCCGATTGGCCAGCCAGGCGATGCCGCGGGCGGGATGGTTGAGCACGCCGGCGCCGAGGCCGGTCTCCTCCACTTCCGCATTGCGCGAGACGATGGCGCCCATCCAGCGCATGTCCACATCCTGCGGTCGCATCGCCCGCCCGCCCAGCACGATGCCGGCATTGGCGGCATTGTCGGAGATGGTGTCGACGATGGTGCGCGCCTTGCCGCTGGCCGGGTCCACCCGCAGGATGCGGGTGTCGAGGATCTCCAGCGCCGGCGACACATATTCGGTCGCCCGCAGCACATCCAGCACGCTGACCCCCGGCCCGGCGAGCGGGCTTTTGAGGATGAAGGCCACCTCCGCCTCGATGCGCGGCTGGATGAAGCGATCCGGGGCGATGCGGGCGCCGTCGTCGAAGGCCATGTCATCGAACAGCACGCCGGAATCGGGAATGTCGATGTTCAGCGCCGCCTGCATCGCCTTGGAGGTGAGGCCGATCTTCCAGCCGATCACCCGCCGCCCGGCGGCGATCTTCCGCCGCACCCAGGCGTCCTGGATGGCATAGGCGCCGTCCATGGAAAGGCCGGGATGCTTCAGCGAGATCAGGCCGGTCTGTACCCGCGTGCGCTCGGCGGTGTCCAGCAGGTCCACCTCGGCTTCGATCTGCGCGGCGCTCAGGTTCTCAGTGCTCATGACTGGCTTCCTCCACCACGGTGTTGCGCAGGGTGCCGATGCCGTCGGCTTCCACCTCCACCACGTCGCCGGCCTTCAGCCACACTGGCGGGTCCAGCCGCGCCCCGGCGCCGGTGGGGGTGCCGGTGACGATGATGTCGCCGGGCACCAGAGTGGTGAAAGTGGAGATATAGGCGATCAGCCGGCGCATGGGGAACATCATCCGCCCGGTGCGGTCGTGCTGGCGCACCTCCCCGTTCACCCGCGTGGTCAGGGCGATGTCGGCGATCTGCGCCTCGTTCTCATAGGGCACCAGCCAGGGGCCGAGGCTGCCGGTAGCGTCGAAATTCTTGCCCTGGGTGACGTTGAACTTGGCATGGCGCACCCAGTCGCGGATGGTGCCCTCGTTGCACAGGCTGAGCGCCGCCACATGGTCGAGCGCGTCCGCCTCAGCGATGCGCCGCCCGGCCTTGCCGATGACCAGGACGATCTCGCCCTCATAGTCCAATTGGCGCGATTCCGGCGGCAGCACCAGGGGCTGCTCGTGGCCGACGAAGCTGCGCGGAAAGCGCACGAACAGCGAGGGATTGGCGGGGGCCGCTTGGCCGTCCTTATATTCTTCATTGCGGTCGGGATAATTCACGCCGACGCAGATGATCTTTTCCGGCGCCGGTACTGGAATGTCGTAGCGGATCTCCGCCAGCGCCAGATTAGCGGGCAGCCCCGCCGCCTCCTGCGCGAGGCGGCTGAGCGCGCCGTCGGCGATCACCGCCCGTAGGCTCGGCCAGCGGGCGCCATGGCGGGCGGAGAGGTTGATGACGCCGTCGGGGGCCATGAGGCCGTAGCCGGCCTGGCCGGCGCGGGTGGTGAAGCTGACGAATCTCGGCCGCATGGCCTTCCCTTTCTTGTGCGCGCTTGGGCGAGAACCGGCGCGAGTTCGTTTCAGGCAGGCGCCTGCGGGCTTGGGCGTCCCCAGCCCCGGCCGTTTCACCCCCTCCCCAAGAGGCCGCCACAGGAAGAGGGCAGCGCCCCCCTCAGGGCGCGATGATCGGCTGCGCCTTGAGCAAGGGCTCACTGATCGGCGTATCCACAAACAGGCTGCCATGCTCGAACCAGGAGCGTGGCGCCGGCGCCCCCCACAGGGTCTGGCGCTGGGGATCCTTGAGGTCCCATTTGATTGGCTCCAGATCCGGGTCCACGGTCAGATAGTCCGAGCAATAGATCTCGATGCGGTGGCCGTCGGGGTCGAGAATATAGAGGAAGAAGGCGTTGGAGATGCCGTGCCGCCCCGGCCCGCGCTCGATATTGGCCAAATAGCCGGTGGTGGACATGAGATCGAGCAGGTCGATGATGTTGAGCGGGGTCGGCACCCAGAAGGCGGTATGGTGCAGGCGCGGGCCGCGGCCGTTGGTGAAGGCCATGTCGTGCACGCCGCCCTTGCGATGCATCCACGCCGCCCACAGCTTCTTGCTCTCGTCATCCTCGGTATATTCGGTGACGCGGAAGCCCATCTCATTATAGAAGGCCACCGAGGCGTCCACATCCTGCGTGAAGCAGTTGAAATGGTCGATGCGCAGCGGTTTCACCCCGCGATAGAGCGCATATTTCTGGTGGATCGGCGCCAGACGCTCCATCTGGTAATAGAATTCCAGCGGCGTGCCGAACAGATCCTTCGTGCGCAGGGTGCGGCCCTGGTGCGGGCGCTCCACGAAGGCGGTGGGCAGGCCCTTGGCCTCGAACCAGGCTTTCGCCTTGTCCAGATCCTCCTCCGCATAGAGCTTCATGCTCAGCGCGCTCACCTCGGCGGTCGTGCCTTGGCGCAGCACCAGGCAATGGTGGCCGCGCTCCTCCATGGCCCGCAGATAGAGGGTCTGGCTGTCCTCGTCCGTCACCTGCAGGCCGAGCGTATCCACATAGAAGGCGCGGCTGCGAGCCAGATCGGTGACGATGAACTCCACATGGCTCAGGCGCACGATGTTGAAAGCCGGATAAAGGTTCGGCTTTGGAATGGGCATGATGTCCTCCCCGTATGTCCGGGCGGCGCGTGCGCGCTCCGGCGTGTTTCCCCCAAAGAGCGCTTTGCGCCGTTATGTGTTTGGGGCCGCACGCACCCAGAGGCGCGAGGGCCGATGTTGAGCCGGATGGCAACGTCCGGGGCGGGCGAGCCTACCCCGCCAGCTTCGGCACCGCATGGGCGCCGGTGGCGAAGGCGGCGTTGCGGGTCTCCATGTAGAAATCGAACGACCAATCGCCGCCATCGCGGCCGATGCCGGAATTCTTCACCCCGCCGAACGGCGTGGGCAGATGGCGCACATTCTCCGAATTCACCCACATCATGCCCGCCTCCACCCGGTCGGTCAGGCGCAGCGCCCGCGCCAGATCGTTGGTCCAGACATAAGCGGTGAGGCCGTAGGGAATGTCATTGGCGATCGCCAGCGCCTCGGCCTCGTCGGCAAACGGAATGGCGGTGAGCACCGGGCCGAAGATCTCCTCCTGGGCGATGCGCATGCCGTTATGAGCGCCGGTGAACAGGGTCGGCGCCACGTAGCAGCCGCCGCCCGGCCCCTCCACCTTCTCGCCGCCGGTGGCGACAATGGCGCCCTCGGCGCGGCCGATGGCGAAATACTCCAGCACCTTCTTCTCGTGCACCGGATGCACCAGCGGGCCGATCACCGTTTCCGGGTCCAGCGGGTGACCCACCTTGATGCGCTTGGCCTTGTCCGCCACCACGGCGGTGAAGGCATCATAGATGCTCGCCTCCACCAGCAGGCGGGAGGAGGAGGTGCAGCGCTCGCCATTGAGCGAATAGATCATGAATACCACCGCGTCCGCCGCCCGCGCCAAATCGGCATCGGCGAACACCATCACCGGGTTCTTGCCGCCCAGCTCGAAATGCACCCGCTTCAGGGTGTCCGCGCCCTGGCGCATGATGTGGGAGCCGGTGCGGCTCTCGCCCACGAAGCCGATGGCCTTGATGTCGCGATGCTCGGTCAGCGCCTTGCCGGCGTCTTCGCCCAAGCCGTTGACGAGGTTCCACACCCCCTTGGGCAGGCCGGCCGCCTCGGCGATCTCCACCAGCAGGCGGGCGGTGAGCGGCGAGAATTCCGCCGGCTTGTGGACGAGGGTGCAGCCGGCGGCCAGGGCCGGGGCGATCTTCCAGGTGGAGAGCATGAACGGCGTGTTCCAGGGCGTGATGATGCCCACGGGACCGATGGGGACGCGGCTGGTGATATTGAGCTGGCCGTCAGTGCGCAGCACCTGGCCGTCGCGGGCCTCGGGGGCGCGGTCGGCGAAGAAGCGGAAATTCTCCGCCCCGCGCAGCGCCGCCTTGGCCATGAATTTCAGCGACTGGCCGGTGTCCATGCATTCCACGAAGGCGATTTCCTCCGCCCGCGCCACGATGCCATCGGCAATCTTGTGCAGCAGCGCCTTGCGCTTGTCGCCGGGCATGGCAGCCCAGGCGGGAAAGGCGGCCTTGGCCGCCGCCGCCGCGCGGTCGATATCGGCGGCCTTGCCATGGGCCACCTGGGCCAGCGGCGTCAGATCCACCGGCGAGAGCGAGGCGAAGGTCTCGCCATCCAGGGCCGGCACGGCTTCGCCATTGATATGGTTCAGCACGCCCTCCCGGCGGAAGCGCGCCAGATAGGTTTCGGCTTTGGCGATGTTGTCTTCAAGGGTGGGCATGGGTCTCTCCCTGCGGCGGCCGTCTGGCGCGGCGTCGTCCGGCGGTGGCGGCTTCAGGTGCGGGCGGGCATCAAGTCGGGGCCACCGCCCGCAGGCGGGGATGGATGGCGTTCTGCTTCCAGCTCAGCGCCGGGTCGATCTCCCGCACCTCCAGCGACAAGGCGAAATGCGGATCGGCGAACAGCGGCGCCAGAGCGCGGCTGGCGGCGGCGAAGATCAGATCGCCAGCAGCCTTCACCTCGTCCGGCGTGCGCCCGCTGCCGATGCGAAACACCATGTCGAGAAAGGCGTTCTGCGGCAGCAGATCCGCCACCGCATAATGGGCAGCGGCGTGGGCGCGCACCCGCACCGCTCCCAGTTCGAACAGCCCGCTGGCGAGGATTGCGGCGTGCAGGTCCCGGCACAGAGCGTCCATGTCGGCGCGGGCGGCGAGATTGGCGGAATAGTCCAGCGTGAGATGCGGCATGTGTCCTCCCGGCCCCGCCGTCTTCTTATAATTAACACGTTAAGTATTTTCGCAAACGTGTCAACGGGGGCAGGCGAAAAGCGCGGACAGCATGCGAGGCGATGACCTATCTGATTGCACCGCCGCTCGGCCCTATCGCACAGGAGCGGTGCCGCCAGCACATGCCGCAGCGACATCTCTCCCCGGTTGCCGGCAGGACCAAAGCGAACGGCCCGATGCGCTGCACCGGGCCGTTCGCTGCGAAACTGAGAGAGGGATGGGAACCGCCTGGCGTCCGCGAGCCTGCTCCCCCTCAGATAACGTCTTCTTCAGAAAACGTCGTGCCACAGGTCTTCCGCCCCGCTGGCGACGTCGTGGGCCACCGCACCGACACCCGCGCCGATCCCCGCGCCGACCGCGGTGAGCCCGCCGGCGACCAGCAGGTTGGCGCCTTCGCACAGGATCGCCGCGGCGCCGTTGATGGCGATCGCCGGGGCGGCCAGCACGGCGAAGGCGGCGAGCCCCACGCCGGCGCCCACGCACAGCCCGATCTCGGCGCCGGTCATGCCGCCGTTCACCCGGGCGAGTTCGGTATCGGCGAGCAGCGCAGCGTTGCTGCCGAAGGTGTCGATCGCGATTGCGTTCATAGCCGGATCTCCGGATCTTGCGTGCGCTTCTCTGTGTCGGCGCTCGCTAAGTATTCGAGGCATCGTCG